>NZ_JAGIKX010000040.1:0-23379 GCF_017874635.1 Virgibacillus alimentarius | reverse complement strand
TACTTCCTTAAATTTACCGCCATTAACGCAAATCCCATTTCGTTATGCACCTTAGGTTTTCCTCGTACGGACATACGAGTGAAACCTAAATTAGCCTTCAAAAATCCAAAAACTGGTTCAACATCTATTTTACGTTTCCCATAGATTTCACCTGTTTCTTCGTTGAAAGCTTCTCTCTCACATATTCTTTTTGGTATTCCCATTTTTCATTGTAAAATAACTTTCTGTTTTTACCTGCTGCTGCCTTTGTACATAAGGAGCGCACAGGACAGTCGGAACAGTCTTCACTCTTGTAGACCTTAAATGTTCTTTTAAAGCCATATTTATCTGTCCGATTAGAATCGTATATATAATTTAATCTTTGATTATTTGGACAGATAAACGAATCTGTTGCTCCACCGTATTCCCAGTTTGCAGTTTTAAATGGGTCATTTTTAAATTTCTTTTTCTTTTCTTTCCGATATTGGTTGTATGTAATAAGTGGTGTGCGATTTTTATTATTTAATACATCATCATAGTTTTGTTCACTACCATAACCTGCATCGGCAACGATGTATTTGGGTAATTCAAAATAATCTTTTTCAATCGTATTTAAAAATGGAATAAAGGTGCGTGTATCTGTCGGATTAGGAAAGATATCGTACGCTAACGCATATTGTCCTTCTGTCGCAATTTGTAAGTTATATCCAGCTTTTAATTGGCCATTTCTCATATAATCGTCTTTCATACGCATGAATGTGGCGTCATGATCTGTTTTCGAATAACTATTTCTATCTTTAAATATCTCCATATCTCGCTGATACTTTTGTTTCCGAACAAGAAAATCTCCATAATGTTTTCGATATTTCTTCGGTTCTTTGCGCTCCGAGCGCAACTGTTTCCGTTCGCTTACCACATCAGAACCGTCAATCTTTCTCGTATATGTATCAATGGTATCGTCTAGCTTTTCGACGATGGTTTCTATTTCCTTCACCGAGAGTTCTTCTTCATTTTCACGTTCAAGCGCTGGAATAATTTCTTTCTCCAACAACTCATCGTACATTACGTTAGATTTTTCAATCAGGTTCGAACTGTATCTTTCAACAGATTTACGCCAAACAAATGTAAACTTATTCGCATTAGCTTCTATTTTTGTACCGTCAATAAAAATAGCTTCCGCATCGATTTCCTTTTCTTGAACCAGTTTAGAACGGAATTGCACAAAACATTGACGTAATAATTCCGCAACTAAAGGGTTTGTACGAAATCGATTAATTGTACGATAACTTGGTTCGTACCCTTGAGCTAACCACATCATGCGGATACTATCTTTTAGTAACGCTTCTATTTTCCGTCCGGAAAATACAGACTGTGTATAAGCACACAAAATAATTTTCATCATCATACGCGGATGGTAAGCTGGACATCCTGTGCTACGAGTGAAATCCTCAAAAGATTCTACTGGAATACTTTCAATCAAATCATTTATGGCAAAAGCAATATCATTTTTATCTAATTTAACTTCTAAATCTAAAGGCAAAATCACTTGATTCATGGTATAATGTTTAAACATAAGAGCACCTCCGGTGAGTAATGGTTTAGTCACTTTTATTTTACCAGAAGGTGCTCTTTTTGTTTACTAATTATTAGCAGAATAATTAATCATTTTAAAACCAAAGCAAAAAAAGAATCCAGTATCTACTGAATTCCTTTTTTGCTATTTAGCTGAGTTTTGTCCCAGCCCCAATTTAAAATTGAATATATCTTCTATTTGAACCAATCCATTCCTCATGGATATCCATGAGGACGGCGCCGATTAATCGTATCGCTGATTCAGTATTTGGGAAGATGCGAACAACTTTTTCTTGCCTACGAACTTCTTGATTTAAACGTTCAATAACATTTGTGCTTTTCAATCTTGAGTGTCCTTTCGCAACAACTGTATATTGAAAAGCATCTTCAAATCCATCATCAAGAATTTCACAAGCTTTTTCGTATCGTTTATTATCACTGAATTTATCAATAAGTTCGTTTTTGGCATTACGAGCTAACTCGATATCTGTATAGTGAAAGATAGCCTTAATAGCTTCTCTCAAGGTTTTAGAATCTTTTTTAGGAACATAGCTAAGTATGTTTCTCATAAAGTGTACTTGACATCTTTGCCATGATACACCAGTGAATGATTCACGAATAGCTGATACTAAACCTTTATGAGAATCTGAAATAACCAGCTTAGTATCTTTTAGGTCACGATTTTTTAGGTGTTCGAAAAAGTTAGACCAAGTTAATCCACTTTCACCATCTTGAATTAGAAAACCAATAATTTCTCTGTATCCATATTCGTTGATTCCGATAGCGATATGACAATTTTTTGAGATAACTCTGTTGTCTTCTCTAACTTTGATATAAAGTACATCAGTAACTATGTAAGGATAATCCGTTTCCGAAAGCGAACGATCACGCCATTCTTTAACCATTGGATCAAGTTCTGCGGTCAATAAGGATTTAGATACAGATGTACCACAGAGCTGTTCAACTATATGCGAGACTTTACGTGTTGAAACTCCAGAAATGTACATTTCAAGCATATAAGCAAGTAATGCTTTTTCGTTTCTTTGGTAACGTTCAAATAATGTTGGAGAGAATTTTCCATCACGTGTTCTTGGGAGACTTTTAATTCTAACGTACCAATTCGAGTCGTCCAATTTCTTTCGTAATATCCATTACGTTGACTCATCCGACTATTAGAACGTTCATATTCACTTGCATTAATGTACTGAGTCCTTTGTTCTTCCATTAACTGATTAAAAACAGTTGTTAGAATAGTTTTTGACATATCATCTTTTACAGACTGATTAATTAGATTTTGTATTTCAGAAGATTTCAATGTAAAATGTAGGTGGGTCATCTTGATCTGCCTCCATATACAAGTTTTTGTGGTTAAAAACATTGTACATTAAAGGCAGTCAGATGGCCTATTCTTTTTACACAATTATATGGACTCTATCAATTCATCGAGCGCCTTCTGCTAGAGAAAGAGGAAGTTGAATTGATAAAAAGTATAGACACTTTGAAAGTATAGATTTTAGCTGATAAAGAACAAATACAGACATGTCTCTTTTTGAGGGAGGACAGTTCTATATTTTTTAATAACTTTGTTATTGGCTTTGGAAATGACTTGCTCGTTCGAAAATGTTTCAACAGAAAGAGTCTTGGTAAAACTATGTGTGAAAGACCTGCGGTGATATGTCAAAAAAATATTAATTAAATATTTGATTATCAAGGTTCAATTTGTTTAAAAAAAGCAACACATACTAAAACCAGTAATTAATTGTAACTTACTGGAAATTATGGAAATTAAATAAAGGGATTTGGAAGCTAATGATGCTTCATCTATTTACGCTCCTTTTGGCGTGTAAATTTGGTTGTTGCGTAGTAGAGCATCAACCAAACGCACAAATTTTCTTGCGGTTAGGGCGAGGCATCTTTTATGCTGATGTTTCGGTACTTCCTGATACTTTTTCGCGTAATAATCTTTGTATACGGGAATATGCCTTCTTATCGAGTTGGCGGCTTCAACCAGATAGTATCGCAGGTATTTATTACCATTTCGTGTCAGGGAAGTATCCTCAGCCGTGAATCGTCCAGATTGGTGTTTGCGTCAGTATAGTCCAGCATATTTGGCAATCTTGGTCTCATCTTCAAATCGCTCGATTTGACCGATTTCAGCGATGATGCCTGCGGCAAATACAGGACTGATACCTGGTACAGATTCAAGGGTTTGTGTCATGCCAGCCATGATCCGTTTGATGGATTTGCCTAATTCTTTTATCCGCTTTTCAAACGTCCGAATGACGGTGATCGATGTTGCCAATATGGTGTCAATCGAATCTTCAACAACCTTATCCAGACGATAGGAGGATCGAGCAGCTTTCTGAATAGTTTTTGCGACTTGTTCTGGATTTTCAAAGCGGTTTTTCCCTTTGGAACGCAGATAGTCATCCAGATCTTCCAAACTCATGTGAGCCAGTTCATCCGAGCTATATTGTTCGAAGAACAGATCCATCATTCGGAAGGGAAGGTTTCTGAGTTTTCAGAAATCCTCGGAGCCATTATCTATCTAGGGGATCCTAACAAGTACTTTGAAGATGTCAAAAAATCGATGGGTCATTTTGTGAAAACAGTCATGACGGAAAAAGTCATTTCTACTAGTCCGAATAATGAGGTGGACGATGCAGCAACTTTAATCGTTCGTAATAAAATAAAACGTCTCCCTGTGCTTAATAATGAAGACAAAATTGTCGGTATTGTATTAAGAAAAGATATCATGAATTATTTATTTCTTCATGAATAAAAAGAAATAGAAAGTAAGGAACATAACGTTAAATAGTGAAGCTAGTAATCTCTTTTTCAATAGCAGTATCATTCACAACCTGATACTGTGCATGATTTTCTATGGGAAAGATCCGGGTTCATTCAATATTTAACTACTACTTTATAATTACACAATACTAATACATTGCAAAGTGTTTTTATCGCCAATGGTTGATTGTTTTGAGGGTGCAGTCGTAAGTTAGACAATTAGCACTTCTCCCAATGCGGAATTAGTGAATACGATGCTCGATCAAGCGCTAGATATATTACAAAAAGATGAACGTCCTATTGTTCATACAGATCGTGGTGCGCATTATCGATGGCAAGGATGGATTGAACAAATGAACAATAATAATCTCATACGCTCAATGTCTAAGAAAGGTTGCTCACCCGATAACGCCGCTTGCGAAGGTTTTTTTGGACGACTTAAAAATGAGTTCTTTTATGGTGAGTCTTGGATGGATGTGTCTGTTGGTGCCTTCATCGAACCATTAGACGAGTATCTTGAATGGTATAATAACCAAAGAATCAAGTTATCGTTAGGTGGGATTAGCATTATGAAATATTGGAAGTCTATGGAATTTGCAGCTTGATCTATTTAACGAATACTAATAAATCTAATTTCTCTTCTAAAGATTCCAGGGAATATTCCATTTTTTTACCTCTTTTCTATCGAGATAAACATACTCTTTTTAATTTTTTATATTCCTTAAATATTTCTCACACGTATCTTTGTGCCAATACCTTACCCCACCAACTTCTAGATCGGTTTTTGGTAACTTACCACGACGATAATAAATTCCAATTTTTTGGCGAACTGTTGGCAATCCATGTTTCGTTAGAAAATTAGCAAATTGAGCTTGAGATAAGTAATTATTATCTTCTCGAACAAGTGAAGTACGACTTTCAGGAATTAAATACGTATCTTTTTTGAAAAAGAGGTAAATTACTTCCAAAGCAAATTCAAGCCAGCGGGGCAATCGATGTGTGGGTACGTAACTTTAATCACGTTGAACAGCTTTTTGATTATGGAAGTGCCACCCGTAATGTAATGTATACAACGAATGCTGTGTAAAGCATTCATTCAAGCTTCAGAAAAGTAACCAAAAAAGGAGCATTCCCCAATGAGAATGCTCTGCTAAAAGTGTTATTTTTACGAATCAAAGAATTGGAATCAAAATGGGACGGTGGTCGTATCCGAAACTGGGCAATGGTTATGAACCAACTTCTTATCCATGATGATTTAAAAAATAGAGTGTTAAAGAACCTTGAATAAATTAGAACTTACGCACTTTATTTGACAAACAAGCTTATGATTATATAGTTGTTTCTTTTGAAACAATGCTACATTACAACGGAGGAACACCGTTGTCTAGTGCAAAAATACCTAATGTATGTCAAGACTTAAACATCCCTTATACAAATTTGTTCAGTATGATGGAAGATTTAAATTTTGAATTGTAATAGATTTATAGAATTTATCAATTAAATTTTGCTGCCTAAAGTTAGAGTGAAATTCTGACTTTAGGTTTTTATTTTGGGGATTTTAAATGGAAGTATATTTATTTTTGAAATTCAATGTACTTTTCCCGTTTATTTCATTGTATTTAGTTTGGATTTTACCATCACCCGAAGGGTGTTTTTTTCTGTAATTTAAATTTTGGATACTGTTCAACCACGATGGATTAATGTTTCACTTGACTCTCTACCCACATCGTTCAATTTTTAGAAAGATATACACAAATTTATATTTTCTAAATACTCACTCTTATACCCTTGATTTTTTTGAAAGTGGTGTATATAATAATATCTAATGAAATATGAACCAGTGGTTCGATTATAGGTACAGAGAGGTGTAAACTATGAGAGTTGCGACAGATATTGGTGGTACGTTTACAGATTTAGTATATCTTGACGAAAGTGGAGTATTTGATGTTGAAAAAGATCATACGACGCCTCACGCGTATGAAAAAGGGGTCATGAATGTAATTGAGAAAAGCGGTATTTCAACTACAGATATTGATATCTTTATACATGGCTCAACAATAGTAATTAATACTCTAACGGAAAGAAAAGGTGCTAAAGTCGGGTTAATTACGACTAAGGGAATGAGAGATGTTTTAGAGATAGCTAGAGGGAATCGTCCAGATTTATATAATTTCAAATATCAAAAACCAAAACCTTTTGTAGAACGATATGTACGATGTGAAGTTGAGGAACGTTTGAATTACAAAGGTGACGTTATAACTGAATTAAATAAAGATGAAGTAGACAAGATTATTCAGTACTTTAAAAAACAAAAAATGGAAGCGATTGCAATATCATTTCTTCATTCGTATAAAAATTCAATTCATGAACAAATGGCCAAAAAGTATATTCAATCCATTTGGCCAGAAGTATATGTGACTGCGTCATATGAAATTTCAAAAGAGTGGAGAGAATATGAGCGTACAAATACAACAGTTCTAAATTCTTATGTCAAACCTATTGCTAATCAATATATTAATAGGTTAAATATTGAACTGGAAAACAAAGAGATATTTGGAACTAAATATATCATGCAATCCAACGGTGGTGCGACAACATTTGAACATGCAAAGGAAGAGCCAATTCAAATGGTTGAATCTGGACCCGTTGCAGGTATTTACGGAGCACAAGTTCTTGGGAAATTAATTGGTGAAGAAAATATTATTGCTTTTGATATTGGTGGAACTACCGCAAAGTGTTCGTTGATTCATGATTCGGAAGTTAAAATAACAACGGATTATTTTATTGAAAAATCAGATGTAAATGCAGGATATCCTATCAAAGCACCTGTTGTAGATATTGTTGAAATAGGTAATGGTGGTGGATCTATTGCATGGGTAGATGACCTTGGATCGTTACAAGTTGGCCCTCAATCAGCTGGGTCTGATCCAGGGCCTGTTGCATATGGCTTAGGTGGGGATTCGCCAACGACAACGGATGCACAACTTGTGACAGGTAGACTTTCAGCAAAGAATTTTGATTATGATGTAAACATGACAAAGGTACAAGAAGTGGTAGAAGAAAAAATATCGAAACCATTTGATGTATCTCTTGAGGAGGGAGCATTGGGCATTATTCAGATTGCCAATTCAAATATGCTTAATGCTTTACGTCTTATCTCTGTTCGAAAAGGGTATGATCCTTCTGAATTTACTATGGTTGCCTATGGCGGAGGAGGCCCGATGCATGCTGCTATATTAGGTCGCGAATTAGGCGTTAAAAAGGTAATTATTCCTGTTTCATCCGCGGTCTTTTCTGCTTGGGGTATGTTACAAACGGACTTAAGACGTGATTATATTGAGACCTATTTAGAATCATTAAATAACTTAGATGTAGAACAAATAAATGCTAAATGGGCTGAGATAGAAACAAAAGCTACTCAAGAATTTATTGAAGAAGATATGGATAAGAAAAATATAATGTTTACACGGTATTTGGATGTTCGTTATGTTGGGCAAGAGCATACTGTAAAAGTTCCTGTACCAAATAACGACTGGACTGTATCTGATATTGATCAAATTATAGAACTGTTTCACGATCTTCATGAGCAAGCTTATACATTTAAACTACCTGATACAAAAACAGAAATTGTAAATATCCATTTAACCGGATTTGGACAGGTAGAAAAAATTAAGCCACTAGAAATAGCGGAAAAATTAAATTCTAAAGATGCACTTTTAGAAATTAGAGATGTCTATTTTGAGGATAAAGGATGGCTTAAAACATCTGTTTATTTAAGGGAAAGATTGGGTAAAAACATGACAGTCCAAGGACCTGCGATTATTGAGGAAAAGCAAACGTCAACCTTACTATATCCAGATCAAAGTCTAGCGATTGATAAATATGGGAATTTAATTATAGAAACGGGGGTTTAATCATGAGTTCTGAACAATTAAAAGATGTTAATCCGTTTATGCTTGAAGTTATTAAAGATTCGTTATTGTCTATTGGTGATGAAATGTTTATTGCTCTAGCAAAAACTTCTATGAGTCCAATGTTTTATGAAGCACTTGATTATGCATGTGGATTGACCGATGCAAGAGGAAATCTTATTAGTCAAGGAAATGGTGTTACGAGTTTCATTGGTATGTTAAGTCCCATGGTACAACATGTATTACAGAAATACGATGATGGAAAAGATTTTGAACAAGGTGACGTCATTATTATCAATGACCCATATGTAGGTGGAGGCTCTCATTTATCAGACGTTGGATTAATCATGCCAATTTTCTATGAGAATGAAATAGTGGCATTTTCAGTCAACAAAGGCCATTGGACCGAGGTTGGTGGTAAAGATCCGGGTTCATTTACAAATGATTCTACAGAAATTTATCAAGAAGGTCTTCAATTACCAGGGGTTAAATTATTTAATGCTGATGAAATTAATCAAGCAGTCGTTGATATCATTGAACAGAACGTACGTCTTCCAGAGCAGTCATTGGGGGATATGTGGGCTCAAATCGCTGCCTTACGAACGGGACAAAAAAGATTTGAGGAACTTTGTGCTAAACATACGAAGGAATCGGTTATTCAGTCGATTAATCTATTGTTAAAACAAGGACAGGAATTATCGAAACAAGCATTAGATAAATTACCAAAAGGAACTTTTTATGCAAGTGATTTTATTGAGGATGATCCAAATGTTGGAGGTCCATACCCTATCCAAGTAAAGGTAACAATCACTGAAGATGAGTTTATATGTGATTTTAGAGGCAGCCATGAACAAGTTCAATCTCCAGTAAACTGTTCATACTTTGGTCTTATGGCTAGTGTAAGGGTAATGTATTTAGCAGTCATTCATCCTACTAAAAATATAAATGAAGGTGTTTTTAACCCGTTAAAAATTATTACTAACAAGGGATCGATTATATCAGCAGAACGACCAGCACCTGTTTCAATGAACTTTGAAGGTAGATTAGGTGGATCAGATCTCATTTGGAAAGCTCTTGCACCAGAGATTCCAGACCAATTACCAGCAGGACATTTACTATCTGTTTCATCTGTTTTAATTAGTGGAGATCACCCTGATACAGAAAAACCCTTTTTGTTAGTTGAGCCATCTGTAGGTGGATGGGGAGCAGGAAATGATCATGATGGGCAGAGGGGACAGTTTTGCATGGGGGATGGAGAAACATACAATATTCCTGTCGAAGTCGCCGAAGCTAGATATGGAGTAATGGTAGAAGAGTATGGTTTAAGATGTGACGGTGGTGGAGCAGGAAAATATATTGGAGGATCAGGCGTCATTCGAAAATATAAAGCACTAAGTAACAACCAGAAACTATCCATCAGTTATGGAAGACATCAACATCCACCTTGGGGAGTTAGTGATGGGCATGAAGGTGGAAAAAGTTATATAAAAGTGATAAGAGAAGATGGTACTGTGGTAGGACCTACAGGAATTGTCAAAAGTTTAACCTTTAATAAAGATGATGTTATAGAACTAGCTACTGCTACAGGTGGTGGTTATGGTAATCCAGAAGAAAGACCGCTACATCAGGTTAAGCAAGATGTTAAAAATGGCTATATTTTAACAGAAGATGCAATAGAAATATATAAGAAAAAGATAGATT
The DNA here is from genome assembly GCF_017874635.1 of Virgibacillus alimentarius. Lineage (NCBI taxonomy): Bacteria > Bacillati > Bacillota > Bacilli > Caryophanales > Bacillaceae > Virgibacillus > Virgibacillus alimentarius. Next base: position 13,426 of record NZ_JAGIKX010000040.1, on the reverse strand, counting down.
AAGAAAATCTCCTCTCCTGTTTTATTACTAGAAGTATCAATTAGAATGATTTAGTATTGTTAAAACAGGAGGAGATTTAAATTGATTTTAAAAACGTTAGATAATGCTATTCAAGTATTAAATTGCTTTACTAAAGAAAAAAAGGCATGGGGTGTTAGGGAACTTGCTAGAAAGTTGGAAACAAGCCATACAGCCATTAACAGAATATTAGTTACCTTTGAAAAAAACAACTTTTTAACTCAAGATCCTGAGACAAAAAAGTATCATTTAGGACTGAAGTTTGTTGAATTTAGTGAAATTGTTCGAGGACAATTTTCTATTACTGAGGCAATTGAGCCAATAATGCAAGAGATTTCTAGAAAAACAAGAGAATCTATATTTTTAACATGGAAGGAAAATGACGTCGGTGTTACATTAGGAATGGCGGAGAGTGAGGAGCGTATTAAGTTTTCAGTTTCAATTGGAACACGTACACCTTTATACGTAGGTGCATCCTGTAAGGTAATGATGGCCTATTTATCAAGAGAGGAACAGTTATCTATTATCGATAAAGGATTACGTAAATTTACTGAAAATACACCGCAAAATAAAGAACAATTGTTGAAAGAATTAGATGAAATCAAAGAGCAAGGATGGAGTTTCACAGATGGTGAATATTCTGACCAAGTATTTGGTTTAGGTGTTCCTATATTTGATACAAACGGTCGAATTATAGCATCAATTACTATAGCTGGTCCTGAATATCGAATCACTGAAGAAAAAAAGATAGAAATGCTGGAACTATTATTAGTAGAGATAAAAAGTATCCAACAAGTTTTTTATAATTATATTTAGAAGAGAAAGAAAACAGCCAGTTCAATAATTAACCAAGTGTTAATTCGTCGATATCTTGATAGAAAGTGAGGTTTTTTAATTGGATAAAAAGGAAAGCAAAGAAGCTAATTCATTTATAGGGGAAAGAGTACCTGATTCAAAACGACAACCTTGGATAGGTATTGCGGCAATATATTTCGGATTGACAGCTGCACTTTCGTCATTTTCAGCTGGAGGATCTCTAACTATTGGGCTAAATTTAATAAATGCTATACTGGCTGCTGTTATAGGTAGTATACTTTTAATCATAATGTTTTTTATTCCATTGGGATACATAGGTGCTAAAGAAGGATTAAATACCTATGTGATTGGTGAATATGTTTTTGGAAAAAAAGCGACAAATATTATAACGGGTTTAGTTATTGCGGTTTTACCTGGAATTGGATTCTATGGAGTACAAGTCACTATAGCAGCTGAAGCAGTTAATCAAATGATAGGTATTGGACAGTTAACCACCCTGTTTATTATAACCCTGGGAATCTTATTTGTGCTCCCTTCAGTTTTTGGTATAACAAGTATGAAGTGGTTGGATTACATCAGTATACCTGCTATTTTACTGATAGTAGTTTATGGTTTTGTGAAAGTAATTAATATTACAGGTATGGAAGGTGTATTTTCATACACTCCTAATACAAAGAAATCCATATTTTGGGGAGCTAACTTAATTTTAGGCGCTTCGATAGCTAGTGCTTCCTTTTCACCAGATTATACTCGCTGGATTAGAAGTGATTTAAAAAGTGTGACATACACCGGTGCAACAGGAATAATAGTTCCTAAGATCGGATTAACAATCGTGGGATCTGCTATGGCGTTAACAGCTACTACTTTGGGGGTTGACGAACCTTGGGATATTGCACAAGTGTTAGCTGCGTTAGGAGTACCTTCATTGGCAATGATTCTAGTTGTATTACTCCAGTGGTCAACCAATATGGTTGGAGCGTATAGTGGAGGAGTTGCTTTAACGAAAATATTTGGATGGAATAGATCATGGTGGACATTTATTGTAGCATTATTGGGAATTGTACTTGCATTGATTGGAATACTTGATGTATTTATTCCATTTTTAAATATTTTATCATCCTTTATTCCTCCTGTAGCCTCTATAATAATTACTGAGTACTTTATAGTATCTAAAAGGAGATTAAAGACTAAAGAAAATTATTATTGGCCAGCCATAATAATTTGGCTCATTGGTGGGATTTCCTCATTGTTAATACCAGTATTCATACCTGCTATTAATGGGTTTATCATTAGTATGATAGGATATTATTTATTTCATAAGTTTATTGAATATAGAAAATTATGAGTTTATAAGTTGTCTTTTTTCTATATGTTGTGGCTAATAATAAAAAATTGTTACGTTAAATTGACTTTATATTAAAATTAGATCAATTTAACGTAGTAAATAGAATAATTAAATTTTTAATATGGAGGTATATTTATGAAAATTGCACATGTTTTACCTGTAAACACAAATGAAAATAGAATTAAAAATATAAAAGATGAATTAATTAAACATCTAAATCCTGGGACGAAGCTAGATATAATAACTTATGATAATGGACCTAATGACTTAGAATATTTTTACTATGATCACTGGGCTACAAATCTCATGATTAAGGATAAAAACAAATTAAATTCGTATGATGCAATAAGTATTGCCTGTTTTTACGATCCAGGCGTCCGAGTACTAAGGGAGTTATTAGATATACCAGTAACTGGGATATCTCAAGCATCAGTTTTATTTGCGCAACTATATGGTCATAAATATGGGATATTGATTGGTAGAGATAAAAGCTTATCTAAAATGCAAGATAATATGAAATTGTATGGAATGGAAGATAGAATCAATTGGAAGTCTCTTGATATGACGGTTAAAGAATTACAAAACAATAATGACAGCAATTTGTTAGAGGTTGCAAAAAAACTAACAGAAGAAACTATTAAAGAAGATAAATCTGAAGTAATAATTTTAGGGTGTGGTGCGTTATCGGGACTAGAAATAAAGTTAGCGAATATTTTTCAAATTCCTGTTATTAATCCTATAGTGGCAGGAGCGAAATTAGCTGAAACATTAGGAAGTCTTAAACTTAGTGCAGAATTAACAACAAGCAAGTTATTTGATTATGAAAATGACTATTTAAAGTAATCAGATTTTGTATGAGAATACTTACAATTAAAGTAGAGTGTTATATCCCAAATATTGCGGATAAGGGAGCGTCTATAGTGCCTAGAACTATGTAGTTGGTTTATAAATAAAAGAGGGGTAAAAGGTCGTGCGTTTTAAGAAACTTTTTGACAATTGTATCTTCATCTAGTTCAATATACATTACATTGCTCTAGTTTATGGAATAGAAATCATTGCTTTTCAAATTTATCATATGATAGATTTCTATTTCTTTGTAGTTATAAAAAGTTGCATACCTAATTTTCATTATTTAATCGTTATTCGCTAGGGAAACAACAGCCAATTCCAAAATGTTTTATCAGACCAAAAGAACGGGATTGATAAAACAATTGCGACTTGTATCCTTATGTAATATATTATTATATCTTTTATCGAACTTTCCCTGTTAGTATGAAAAGCACTTCCTTCATGTGTATGCAGCAACAATTGAATCTGGAATTTTTTCAAATGTTGCTACTCAATTAATCATTTGGGCAATTCCTGGAGCACTTATTCAATTTATAGGTGGTCCGAAAGGGCAAATGGCAATTTTGTTAGCTACAGGTTTATTACTTGTTAATCCACTTGCAGGTTGGGCAGTATTGGCGGGAATATTAATCCGTGTAATTGTCAATAAGTATGCAAAAACAAAAGATAATCAAAAATGACCATATGGCAGCTGGATTTATAGCTGGAGATGCTTTGTATAGTTTCTTTACATCAATATTTAAAATAGGAAAATCATGATGTTATAATTTTATTAATGGAAAGTATTTAATTTATGAATGTTTAGAAACAAGGAGTGACATCAATGTCATATGAACGAAAAGAAATCATTCTTGAAAAAATGATAAAAGAGAATATTGATTTTATGATTTTTGTTCCTGGATCAAATTTACATTACATTACTGGAAATCAGTTCGGGCCTAGTGAAAGGTTACTACTCTATTTTCTTAAGCAAAATGGACAGGGATATTACATTGTTCCAGAGGTAGAAAAAACTAAATTAAATGTAAGTGAAAATGATCAGGTGTTTTCTTATACTGATGAAGATGGTCCGCAAGTGTTTGCAGGCACATTAAAAGAGAAAATGAATGTTTCAGGTCAGACTAGTGTTGAGGCTAATCATATGCGTTTGTTTGAATGGCATTTCCTGAACAGACTGGGAATTACTAAGCCGGTAAATTCTTCAGATTTAATAAATGATATAAGAATTACAAAGACTGATGAAGAAATAAATCGAATGCGTCGAGCTACTCAGGTATTGGAACAAAGCTTACAAGCCACCATGCCTACCATACAAGTAGGTAAAAGTGAAATGGAAATAGCCGCTAGATTAGAGTATGAAATGAAAATGAGAGGCTCACAAGGGACTCCTTTTACGACCATTGTTGGCTCTGGATTTAGAGGAGCATTACCACATGGAAGAGCATCAGAAAAGCTTATTGAAGATGGAGATTTAATTGTGATTGACTTCGGGTCTATTATTGACGGATATGTTGGTGATATGACAAGAACAATTGGCGTCGGCAATGTATCAGATGAGAAAAGAAACGTATATGATATCGTGAAAAATGCTATTATGCAATCTATTCAGTCTATTGAAATTGGTATGAAAGCGTGTGACGTTGATGGAGTTGCACAAAAGGTTATTTCTGATGCCGGTTATGGTGATTACTTTACGCATCGATTAGGGCACGGGATTGGTTTAGATGCTCATGAAGAGCCTTATATTGCTTCATCAAACAAAGATACACTGCAACCTGGAATGTCGTTTACAATTGAGCCAGGAATATATATCGAAAATCAATTTGGAGTAAGAATAGAGGACAATATTATTATCACTGAAAATGGAATAGAGAATTTAATGACTATGAACCATGACTTAATTATTTTGTGAATGTTTCTGAGGTTAAAGTAGATACGTATTCACTTAAAAACTAAATGTTTTCGCAAAAAATGGGGCTGGGACAAAACTCAGCTAAATAGCAAAAAAGGAATTCAGTAGATACTGGATTCTTTTTTTGCTTTGGTTTTAAAATGATTAATTATTCTGCTAATAATTAGTAAACAAAAAGAGCACCTTCTGGTAAAATAAAAGTGACTAAACCATTACTCACCGGAGGTGCTCTTATGTTTAAACATTATACCATGAATCAAGTGATTTTGCCTTTAGATTTAGAAGTTAAATTAGATAAAAATGATATTGCTTTTGCCATAAATGATTTGATTGAAAGTATTCCAGTAGAATCTTTTGAGGATTTCACTCGTAGCACAGGATGTCCAGCTTACCATCCGCGTATGATGATTGAGGGGATGCGGATGTTTTCTTGGACCATTAGTAGATGAAAATCTCTAACATGAATTAAGCTAAATCAGTATATTTTGGTGATTTTTTAATATTTTAATTCTATTCATCAGATAGCCTACGCTACAAAATTCATAGATTCTCGATATTTCATGATGCTAACGCCACCTAATGATAATTTGATTCTTTTATTATTATACCATTCAAGATACTCGTCCAATAGTTCGATGAACTTTCCAACAGACACATCTATCCACGACTCACCATAAAAAAACTCATTTTTAAGTCGTCCAAAAAAGCCTTCGCATGCGGCATTGTCGGGAGAACAACCTTTCTTGGACATCGAACGTATGAGATTATTCTTATCCATTCGGTCAATCCATCCTTGCCATCGATAATGCGCACCCCGGTCTGTATGAACAATAGGTTGCTCATCTTTCTGTAATATGAACACCGACTGATCAAGCATCGTATTCACTAAGTCTGCATTGGGAGAAGTGCTGATTGTCCAACTCAAGACCGCGCCATCAAAACAATCAACCATTGGCGATAAATATACTTTTCCAGCGGGAATACTGAATTCTGTTATATCTGTAACTCATTTTTCATTTGGTTTATCCGCCTTAAAATCTCTTTGAAGGATATTAGGTACAGCTGGGGATATTTCGCCATGATACGAATTATACTTTCTCATTTTAATAGTTTTCGCAATAAGGTTTTCTTCCCGCATAATTCGTCGAACAACTTTTTCTGAAAGAATAATACCGTTATTTTTCAGTGATGCATGTATTCGACGGTAGCCGTACCTGCGGTTGTTTCTTTCAAAAAAATCAATAATTTTAGCACGTACATCCTCATATTTATCAGGTAAATCAAGTTGCCTCTTATGATAACAGTAACTACTTTTAGGGATATCAATGATTGAGAGTAGCTGAGAGAGCCTGTATTTCGGACGAAGGGCATCAATCAGGATTGTTTTTTCTTTATTTGTTAGTTTTTCCAGAAAGATGCCCTGGTCTTTTTTTATGATCTCCCCCGCCTTTTCTAGTATATCCTTTTGCATTTGAAGATAATATACCTCATCTTGGAGTTGCTTGACTTGATCTTTGAGCTTATTAATATCTGTATCTTCAGATTTATTCATTTTATTTACGGGCACTCCCTTGCCAAGCAACTGATCTTTGTATGTATAAAGGGATTCTCTACTAACGCCGACTTTATCAGCAATACTTTGTGCAGAACTATCACCACGTGTAAGTAAAGCAAGAACAGTAGCTTCCTTTTCTTCTGAAGTTAATTTTAACCCATTTCTTTTGAATTTACGAACTTGTGGTGCCAATTCCTTTACCCATTGTGTTAATAGTGCACGGCTAGGGTAGCCTAACATTCTGCATGTACGAGAATAACATTTCCCGAATTCTAAAAAGTGATTAACCGCTTTTTGTTTTTCTTTATCTGTATATTTGGGGCGTCGGGTAATTTCTTTTTTGACATCACCATTATCTTTATACTCTTTCACCCATTGTATAAGAGCCCCGCGGGAGGGATATCCCAATTCATTTATCACAGCAGCATAGGATTCGTATTTAAAATATAATTTTACCGCTCTTAATCTTTTCTCATAGGCAAACATCATTTTCCTCCTGACCAATTTTGGTCTAAGATTTTGTCCGCATGCCCAACTGTTTAATTCTACTTGACGGTTACACATTCCGACAGCAAATAAAACGATACAGTTTAAAATTAATATTAGCAAAGAAAGCGACCAAGAATTTGAATTTCTAGAATTACTCTTTTATATACAAACGAATAACAATATTGATGAAGTGATAAGCGTCGTTGAGCAACTTAAAACAATACGTCCAGATCATGTTTCGACAGAAAGAATTTTATTTTTATGCGAACAATCAGCATCGAATGAAGGTCATATTATACGAGATGATGATGTAACTAAGCAAGCAGAAGATAACATGATGGCATATGCGGCATTGTTTAATCAATTAGAGGAGGTCACTTCATCATGACAATGAAAGAACAAGTTATTCAAATGTGTAAGGATCTTAGATTACCAAGTATACGAAAACTAGTTAACGAAGAGACATCATTTACACACCCAGAACAGGCAATCAAAATCCTGCATCAAGTATTGGTGCAGGAAAAGGAAGACAGGTTTATTCGAGCAAAACAAAATAGAATTCGTACGGCAAATTTCCCGCAAAGGAAGTTATTATAGGAATTGTCTATGGAGGCGTTGCCTCCTCAAGCTCAACAAAAAATACCGATTTTAAAACAATTAGATTTTATCAAAGAAGGTCAAAACGTCCTATTAACAGGGTCGCCTAGCACTGGAAAGACGCATACGTCTATTGGTTTAGGTATGGAAGCATGTTTGGCTGGATATAAAGTATTTTTTGCGACGGTACCTTCACTTATCAATCAAATAAAAGAATGTAGATCAGATCGTACACTTCGTTCATTTGAATTGAAGTTTGAGAAATATGACTTAGTTATTATAGATGAACTAGGTTATATATCCTTCGATAAAGAAGGCGCAGAATTATTGTTTACACATCTTTCCTTAAGAGCGGGGAGAAAATCTACGATTATTACAAGTAACTTACCATTTACAAAATGGAATTTTTCCCGATCAAGTATTAACGGCTGCTTTGACAGACCGATTAACACATAAATCGCACGTTTTAAATATGAATGGACCATCCTTTAGAATGCGTGAAACAGAAGAATGGTTAAAAAGTGAATTAACTTTTAAGTAATAACTTAAATACTATAATTGTTTGTTGGATAAATCTTCATACTGTTTATAAAAAAACATATCGCGTCCTCTTATACTTCTTGTGATCAAAATTTGTTAATAACATTTTAAAAATGTATCTTTTGGCAATCGGGCGTATACATTAAATCTTGCGTAAATACAACTTTACATGAAGAAGTGGTGAAGGTAGGCTGAATTGCCAGGTAAGACTAATCCCTGTCTTATTTCCATCCGCTATTACCATAGGGATCCATGTCAAGTTACTCAAGTATAAATAATCATAAAATATACTGCCGATTGCCATTTCCTACAAAAATTAGAGCCAAATACAATAATCATCAAAAGCATTCTGTTCTTTTTTTTACTCTCTCCAAACTAAAAAAAATCCACCCAAATTAGGTGGATAGGTAACACATATGAACTAGATGTGTAAAAAAAGAAAAAGTTTGTATCAGTATGAATGTAACATATTTTTCTCAAATAGCAAAAAGCTCCAAGTTTTGGTCGGTTCTGTAATATTTTGTACTGCAAAAGGAGCAATTTCTTCTTGTTGCTTGATTTAGCTATATAGGAATTTCATGATTCACCATTTAACTTATCATTATAGATTAATTAGTCAACATAAAAATCATTACATTAGTGCTACATTACAATTTAGATTTCGGTAATCGGGAAAAAGTGTGGAAAAGTCAAGACCATAGATTTCTTCATAGGACCATTCATCGCCAATTTGGAAATTGATCAAGTTGTATTTTTCCCAATCTATCTTCAATTTCTTTAAGTTTCTTTTTTACTTAACGATAGCCTTGGGTAAACAATACTTTTGCTCTAGTGGCTTCAAAAGAATAACCACGACCAACATAACATGGTTCATTGTCTTGATTAAACGATTTAGGGACTCCGTATAAGCGTTTGTAATTGGAGAATTGAAATAGTTGAATATCTCTTCCAAATGAAAGATAGTTTCTAGATTTTTAAAAAGGCGTCAATACCAAGCTGAGTAAGGATACCTATAATTGCACCATAAATAGCAATGCTTATTCCTGAGGATAAAAAAAGTCGCTTTCTATCCATTCCGATAATTTTCCCTGTAACTCCAATTGCCCAAGAACCAAACATAGGCGTCGCAATAAGAACAATTATAACCCGACTACGATGTAATTTTTTACTGATTCTAGAGTTCGCCAATTTATTAAAGAATTTATTGATTTTGTTGAATTTAGTGAGCCAATCATAAAAGTAAGAAATAAACGGAATTACAATAAAGTTTCCCAACCAAGACCAAAACACAGCAGAAATTACATCTAACCCTAATCCCATAGAAGCTGGGACAGCAACATATATTTCAAACAAAGGAAAAAAGCCCATAAACCAAGCAGTAGCTGCTAACCAAATATAGTTCAACATGTTACCATCACACCTTTTTAAATTTCTCCTTACCTGTAATAATTTCCATGATATGATGATAAAGTATACGGTTACCGTATACTCAAGAGGAAAGAGGTGAAGATAATTGGATTCTACAAAAAAACTATTTACGACAGGGGAATTTGCAGATTTATGTGGTGTAAAAAAGCAAACACTTTTCCACTATGATGATATTGGTCTTTTAAAGCCAGAATATAGATGCGAAAATAAATATCGCTATTATTCCGTTCAACAATTGGAAATTTTTAACGTTATTGACATGTTGAAAGAAATTGGTATGTCTTTAGATGAAATTAAAAATTTTTCACAGTTCAGAACATCAAATAATGCGATTGAATTGTTATCTGAAAAAGAAAAAATAGTAAAAATGAAAATTAAAGAGATGCAGCGTACACAGAAACTAATCCAAAACCAAAAAAAACAAATTGAAGAATCATTACGGTTGGATTTTGATCAGTTTACAATTGAGGAGATGGAGACAGAACGATATATATTAAGTGAAAACATTTTAAATTTACCCCATAAAGATATTGTGAAAGCAATTATGTCATTTTTAAAAAATATAAAGCAAGCAGGGCTCATCATTGATAATGGTGGAGCTTTAATACGTCAAGAGCAAGTAGAAGCGGGGGATTATTTAAATTATTCGAATTTGTATATCCGAACGGAGCAACCTGATTTAGCAGCGACATTAATTAAAAAAGCTGGAAAATATGTAGTAGGTTTTCATAAAGGTAGTTATGTGATGATTCATGAAACATATGATAAAATAAAAAGTTATTTGGGAAAGAAAGGGTTTCGTATTTGTGGTGATAGCTTTGAAGAATATCTGTATTTAATGGAAGGAATAAGTTTAAATGTGGAGGACAATTATGTTATAAAAATAATGATAAAAGTAGAAGAAAAATAACCAAGCTGTTATATTTCTTCTACCAGGGAGTGTAATATTAACTGTGTAAGTAAGAATGCGTACGGTTCTTACTCACACAGTTTTTTATTTAGTAGAATATAAATAATAGATTAAAGGAGTGATTTTCGTGGTAAAGCCAAAAAGAAATCCTAACTCCGAAGAATTAGCATATCAGCCAGAATCAGTTGAAGATATGCAAAATGCACTGAAAGAGATATTTGGGCCGATGTTCGAATCCATGCTCAAGGAGGAAATCAATACGCATTTGGGCTATCAGTCCAACAAAAAAAGAAAAAACAACTGGAAACAGAAGGAAAGGTTACGGACAAAAGACTGTTAAGGCAAGCATAAGTGGATGCAGATCTTCGATGAAATCAAGGCCAGAGGCGTTGAGTATGTGCCAAGCAAAGATTATAAATCGTTCACCAAAACGTTAAAGAAAGTATACAGTGCACCAAGCCTGAAGGCATGCCAGAGTGCCTTTGAATCCTTTAAGCAGCAATGGACTGCCTATCCAGGTGCCATAGATGTATGGGCAAGAAACTTTAGTCATGTCGAACAGTTATACGATTACGGAAGCGCCATTCGCAAAATAATGTACACAACAAATGCGGTGGAAAGCATCCATTCAAGCTTCAGAAAGGTAACGAAAAAAGGAGCATTCCCTAAAGAGAACGCTCTTCTAAAAGTATTGTTTTTACGGGTGCAAGAACTCGAAAATAAATGGGAAGGTGGCCATATCCAAAACTGGGCGATGGTGATGAACCAGCTGCTCGTTCATGACCGCTTGAAAGATCGTGTGTTAAAGTATTTAGAATAACTTACACACTTTAGTTGACAAGCCCTTCTATTGTTTTTTAAAATGACTATTTACTTCTCCTAACGTCGGCAGTGCAGTCATTGCTCCCTTCGTTGAAGCGGCTAAAGCGCCCGATATAGATGCAAATTCGGCCATTTTTACTACATCTTTGATCCGGAGCTTATCTACTTCTGCGTCAGCAATACTGATTGAATACAAGATCCCTGACATAAATGCATCACCAGCCCCAGTTGTATCCATGGCTTTGACGTTCATTGCGGGAACATGCGCATCCCCTTCTTGTGTATGTACATAACAGCCATTTGCTCCCATTGTCACGATGATCAGTCGAATATCGTAGACCTCGAGCATTTCAATTCCTTCTTTTATGAATTGTTTACCTGTAAGAAAAGTAAGCTCTTCTTCAGACAATTTTAAAATATCTACGTGATCTAACATCGAGATGATCGTTGTACGTGCGTCTTCTTCTTTTTCCCAAAGTGTTAAGCGTAAATTCGGATCAAAGGAAATAACCATTCGATTTTCTCTTGCCAGCTTGACAGCATGTTCCGTAGCCTCTTTCGCTGGTTGGCGGATTAGGGAAATGGATCCGAAATGAAGGATTTTATGACTGATTACGTTTTTTGTATCGATATCTGCTTTTTGAAGAAAATGATCTGCACTTGGATTTATATAAAAATCAAAGTTTCTCTCCCCGTCAGCGTCATTCGTTACAAAAACAAGACCAGTTCGATGATTAGCAGTAAAAGAAAGCTGATCCGTATGAACATGGTGTGCACGCAATGTTTCTTTTAAAAATTTTCCTAAAACATCATCACCGACTTTACCTAAAAATGTTGATCGTTCCCCAAGCCTTGCAACTCCAACAGCAACATTGGCAGGAGCTCCTCCTGGGCTTTTGATATACGTGGTATTGGAATAATCTGTTGGAATAAAATCGATTAATGCTTCGCCAAGTGTGATCACACCATGCTGCATGATAATTCCCCCTATGAAAGCTTCAATTCTTGCTATGATATATGTTCCATAATATAACATACAGGAAGCAAGCGTAGTAGCCAATGGAACTCAATTATTATTTGTATTATACTAAAATTGAATAACAAAACGATGTTATTCGATGAATATTAACGGTTTTTGAAGGATCGTTGAATTAGCTTTGCCGAATAAGTGGATAAATCTTAAAAACGATTGGATGGATAACAATGCTTGGCAAATTTTTTAAGAAAAAAGAAAAGGATAAAGATATTGTATTATATGCACCGGTGGATGGCGAACTTGTTCCGCTGGAAGAAGTGCCAGACCCTGTTTTCGCACAAAAAATGATGGGAGATGGCGTTGCGATTCATCCTGCAAATGATGTTGTGACAGCTCCGCTTGACGGAGAAATTATTCAATTATCTGAAACAAAACATGCGATTGGCATCCGCGGGGCAAATGGTGTAGAAATTTTAATTCATATTGGTCTTGATACTGTAAACTTAAAAGGAGAAGGTTTTACCGCCCATATCCATGAAGGGGATCGCGTGAAAAAAGGGGATAAGCTTGTTTCCTTTGATACTAAAATGATTGAAGAAAAAGCGACGGGGACGATTATCCCGATCATCATTACAAATACAAACGATATGAGTGAGATTCACGCGGAGGCTAAACAAACAGTTGCTGCGGGAGAGAATGTAATTCTCACGGTGAAAAGCAATTAAGTAAATAAAAAGAAATTGTGAACGTTTTTTAAAGATGTACCCATAATACTTCTTTTTGGTTCTCGGATGTATTATCCTTTTATTATAAGGGTAATAAAAAAGAAGGAGCAGATGATGATGGAAACAACTCAAAATGAAAAATCACTCCGGCTGCAAAAAATGCTTCAGGAATCACTAAAGCCAATGATGGATCGCCTAGAGGCGTTAGAAAAAGAAATGGAATCTGTTCGAAAAGGACAACAAGAACTTAAGAAAATGGTAGAAGATAGTCGGAAAAATAAATAGACAGGTTAAACATCATTTATGTTTAAAGAAGACAGCAGAATTCCTCATCGTATTCTGCTGTCTCTTTTTAGTGCGCCCAGCATGGGCTATAACTTGGTGGTGAAAGTCCACTACAGGCTTGGCAGTAGGAACTGTTAGCTGAAAGCAAGGGTGTCCATT
>NZ_JAGIKX010000039.1:0-24646 GCF_017874635.1 Virgibacillus alimentarius | reverse complement strand
AAGCAAAATTGACTGGACTGAGTCCGGTCGAATACCGAACTCAATCCAGCCAATCAGCTGCATAATAAAAACTCTAACTTTTAGGGGTCGCCACTAAATAATTTATGAAGGACGCTTTTTCTATTTGATTCATAATCTATCATTTTAGTAATTTTAATTGTTGGCACTAACTTTATTTAAAATTCGTCTTCTCTCTTCCTATCTATATTCCAATTACTTGTTTTGCTTCATTTTCCTCCGTCACACTGACAGACATAACCAAGCTCCCGACAACACTAATACCCGTGTTAAGCAGAAGGCCCCATAACCCATTGGATACACCTAATACAGATATGTCAAAAATTGTCACAATGGATGCAACTAATGTACCGACAGCCATTCCTGTAAAGACTGCTTTGGTATGAAGGCGATTCCAGTACAGACCAAGAATGAGCCCTGGAGCGATCTGAATCAGCAATTCAAACTTCAGTATGAAGATTTGATAAATCGTTGCCGGCGGAAACCACGCTATTAAAATAAGGATACCTACTGCAACTACTCCTGCTAATTTACCAACTAATAATTTTTTATGCTGGGAAGCTTCCGGATTGATATAACTTCCATATAAATCATTTGAAACAATCGAAGAGAAAGTCAATAATACAGAGTCAGCAGTAGATACGATTGCCGCAATAACTCCACCAAACAGCAGAACCATTGCCCAATAGAAAATAACATTTTTACTTGCTATTGTACTAGCCATCATACCAACCAGCTGTTCAGATTCCTCTGTAGATAAACCCGGAAAGGCATTAATACCGATAATTCCAATAATGAACACTACTCCTGAAGTTATAAAAGGCATCCACGCCATTCTACTGAAGGAACGTTTTAGTGTCCGCTCACTTTTAGCAGAAAATATCCGCTGAATAGCATGAGGATAAATAGCTGCTCCAATTCCTATTAAAATAAGCATACTAAACCAATTCACCACACCCAACCCATCAGGAATTCCCAGTTTTTCCGGAGAATATGCCTGCATATAATCTGCAGATGTAGGAAGCCCGCCAAAGTAGATAATGGAGCCAATCAGGAGCATGAAGACACCGAAAAGTAAGGCGATTCCCTGCATGGTGTCAGTATAGGCTACAGAGCGCATGCCTCCTAGCCACCCATAAATTACCATAATAATAACAAAAAAGATCACACCTACCTGATATGGAATTGTTCCTCCTGTCAATCCGGAAACACCTTGTCCAATAGCGATCAATTGTTCCAATAGGTAATTACCAAGTCCATAAAGCATGAGCAGAGATGCTAAAATTGTAACAGCCTTGGATTTAAAGCGTTTTTCAAACCACTGGGACGGGGTAATTAAATTATATTTTTTCCCAAGCTTGTAAAGGCGTGGTGCAAATAAAAGGTAGGCCATGATAATCATAATGAAAAAAGGAACAGATACTAAGTATTCGAAGCCTTGCCTGTAGGCAGAAGGCGGATAACCGACAACCGTATTTCCACTATATTGTGTTGCAAAAAAAGTGAAAAATAATACCATAACGCCAAGTCCCCGACCACCGAGATAGTACTCGTCCAGACTTTCATGGATATTCCTATTTTTTAAATAGGTAAAGAGACCAACCCCGAGCATAAGCAAACCATACACCACAAGGATTAAAATACCCGACCAGCCAGAGAATGCCAAATCCATACGTTACCTCACTCCTTTCGTTTCATTTTTTTCATCTTCCTCATTTTCTTCTTCCATCATCCAATGATTTTTGATGACGTAAGACAAAAATGCAGATAATAACATAGAGGCAATAATAATAATCACTGCCCAAAGCGGTATTCCATAGATCAGAATTTCACCGAAGCTTTTTGGGAAATACCAAGGGGTGATTAACGCCAAAAGGATACCGAATACAATCCATATTCTCTTATTCTTAATTGGTTCTTTTTGCTGTCCGCTCATTCGTATCCCTCCTTTATCGACATAATATTCAGATATTAGATGCAAAAAATTACTATCTATGAATCAACTCTTTTACACTGGATGCAAATCTGTTATTTTACCGGCTTTAATAATTTGCCCCGGAACTTGATGCCCTACTATGTTTTCCAAGTTCCTAGACAGGTGAATGAATTGGTCAAGATTTGCATTTACATGATAACCCATGAAGGTGAGCATATGGATAAGATCCTCTGTACATATATTCCCAGTAGCGCCAGGTGCAAAAGGACAACCTCCTAAGCCTCCTAATGAAGCATCAAATATGTTGACACCCGCATGTATACCTCCCAGTACATTTGCAAGCCCCATTCCCCGCGTATTGTGGAAATGTAAAGTCAACTGTAAATCCGGCCAGTGACCCAAAACCTTCCTGCATAGGTGGTAGACCTGTTTTGGCGTGGCCATACCGGTTGTATCAGCAAGCGTGATCCCATTTGCCCCCATATCCAAACACGAATCAATCCATTTCATGACATTATCTTCAGGAATGCTTCCCTCAAATGGACAGCCAAACGCAGTGGCAAGTGTTCCATTGATTTTAATATTCGTGCCTGAGAGGAATGTTATAACATCCTGGAAACTAGAAAAGGATTCCTTCACTGTTTTCCTTACATTCTTGAGATTATGTGTTTCACTCACAGAAGCAACAAGGTTCACTTCATCAACTTTGCACATTGCAGCACGCTCTGCTCCTTTCAAATTTGGAACCAGCGCCGTATAGCTAACATCCTCTATTCGTTTAATCCCTCGCATAACTTCTTCCGCATCGCTTAAATTGGGCACAGCTTTTGGTGACACGAAAGAAGTAACTTCAATTTTGTCTACTCCAGCAGTGCTCAGTTCATTGATTAAATTTACTTTTTGCTCGGTAGCTACAAATTGTTTTTCTATTTGTAATCCATCCCGCGCAACAACTTCCTGGATATAGATATGCTTCATCATCCTTCACCTCCCTATATAATCCCTTTTTCCTTCAGCTGAGCGATTTTTTCTTTATCATAGGCAAGCCAATTCTTCATCACTTCATCGGTATGATCTCCAAGATCAGGACCAAGCCATTTTGTTTTGCCAGGAGTTTCACTCATCTTCGGAATAATTCCGGGAATTTTGAGTGATTCGTTTTTGTTTAGTTGAAAGCTCTCAATCATCCCTCTGTATAGGTAATGAGGGTCTTTCATAATATCTTCAATACTATAAATAGGACCTGCAGGAACTTTTGCTTCATCAAGCACATGTAATGCGGTTTCAAAGTCAACTGTCTTTGTCCAGTCTTCAATGACTTCATCAAGATAGTCCGCGTGGGCAGCTCGGCTGCTATTCGATTGAAAACGTTTATCTTCCCCCAATTCCTGTCTCCCGATTGCCTCCATTAACCGTCTAAAAATTCCATCTCCGTTTCCTCCAATAACAATATATTTTCCATCTTTACACTGATATGTATTCGAAGGGGCAATACCAGGCAATGCGGATCCGGTCCGTTCCCGAACAACGCCAAACTTATCGAATTCAGGAACCGCTCCCTCTAGTAAACTGAAAACTGCCTCATACAGGGCAACATCGATCACTTGTCCTTTTCTTGTTCCCTGCACGTCACGATGGTAAAGAGCCATCATTACTCCAATCACAGAATACATAGCAGCAACAGAATCCCCAAGACTTATCCCAACCCTTGTCGGTGGAAGATCGGGATATCCGGTAAGGTTCCGTAATCCGCCAATCGACTCACCAACACTGCCAAAACCTGGTTTATCCCGATAAGGTCCAGTTTGCCCATAACCGGAAACCCGTACCATGATTAGACCGGGACTAAACGCAGATAACTCCTCATATCCAAGATTCCATTTCTCCAAAGTGCCTGGCCTGAAATTTTCAATAAGCACATCACATTCTTTGACGAGCGATTTTATAATCTTTTGCCCTTCCTCACTTTTTAAATTAACGGTAATCGATTTTTTATTCCTGGATTGCAGGCGCCACCACAATGAGGTCCCTTCGTAAATATGACGCCAATCACGCAGTGGATCCCCTTTTCCAGGAGGTTCGACTTTAATGACATCGGCTCCAAATTCCGCCAGCAATCTTCCGGCAAATGGACCAGCAATCAAACTTCCTAGTTCCAATACTTTTACTCCTTCTAAGCTTTGAACCATACTAGACACTCCTTTTCTGACGACACGATTGAATTGAAATATAATAGAGTATAATTCTATTTTATTTAGTTTTTTCGGAAAACTTTTAGAGTTACATAAAAATTTGTGGGTTAGAGATACCTTTCAGCAATAGACTATGAACTATACGGAAAAATGAACAAGGCGAAACCCGACTATGAATGATTCGACAGAAAGCATGTATATTCCCTATGTTAAAAAGAACAACAATCTTGCTAAAGAGGATTTATGAAAAGTCACCCCTAATATTAAACTAAATTTTCTGTATGTTTTGTCTCATAGTATCAGTTTGTATACAAAAATACAATTTTTTTTAAAATTAAGTTTCAATTTGGGTGTAAAACCTATTATTGTATACAATGACACATTTAATATTGTTGCTCCGATTTGATTCGGATACAATAGTGAAGAGGTGTTGACAAAAAATGAATCCGTATACATATATCAAACAGGCAATCTTGCATGGAGAGTTTCCTCCCAAAATGCGCCTTACCGAGGAATTTTTAGCAAATCAATTGCATATCAGTCGTACGCCAATTCGCGAGGCACTAAAACAACTCGAATCTGAAGGGCTAATTGTCCCTCTGAAAAGAGGAGTACGAGTCCGTCATTTCACTAAGAAAGATATCCAGCAAATATATGATTTGCGTACACTTTTAGAAGGCTATGCCGCCGCGCAAGCATCCTTGCATCGCAAGAATAAGGATATACAGGATATGGAGGAAGCAAACGAAAAGTATAAAAAGGCAATTGATCGTTATTTTCAAACCGGAAAAACTAGGATTGAAGATATTTTGCATCTTAACCATCAATTTCATGACTGTGTTATAAAAGCTTCACAAAATCAGCACATTTATTCTCATATCTCAAAGGTAGTCGTGCTACCATTAATTTTCCGTTCTTTTTATTGGTTTAACGAGGACCAAATGAGGAATTCATTGGACGTCCACAAAATAATCCTAAAAGCAATTAAGGAACAGGATATGGAACGTGCACGGGTGGCTATGCATGAGCATATATACCATGGCAGAGATCAGGTTTTACCACATATAGATAGTATTGAAAAAGAGTATAAAGCTGGTAAAAAAAATTAATTGAAGGAACATAATAAAAGAGGATACTAAAGAGAATTATCAAATGATAATCCATATATTTTTTATCCCACGCTTTTAATAACGAATGAATTCACCAAAGGATTTACTGACCTAGATCTCCATCATACAAAAAATATGACGCTATTCTAAAGAACAGCGTCATTATTACGTTTAATAGTATAAAATATAAATAGTTCACTTTGGAGGAGTTCTTATATGATCTTAAATAACCAAATTTTTCATGTGTAAAGGACCCTCCCCCCCTTAAGATAAAAAGATAATAATATTTCAGAAAAAGTGCCTTGTTAATCTGAGAAGACTGTATCCCCTTTCAGGATTAATCAAAATTCTTGGAACAGCCTAAACAGTAAACTTCTATTGCTCGTTTTAAATTTACTAGTTATTGGATTCTATGACTTGTGTATGTATTACGGAATATTTCATTAAACTTTAGGACTTCTTTTCTTGTCCACACCGGAATGTTTTATTCGCCATTAGATTTACGCTGATAAACCGCTTCATAAAAATGGATTGTGTCAGTATTTTGAAATTCATATGTTTTATCTTTATCTATATTAAAGTGTTTAAAAGAACGATCCGTTCGTTGAATAGGTCTGATACACTCCCAACCCTGATCTTCCTTTTCCCGACATAGCTCTACTAACTTCCTAAGATTCTTGTGACGTAATCTACTTATTGGTCTATTCATCTAGTCCCTCCGTAAATTTATTTTTCCGTTCCATTTCAAAACCCAATCATCTAATTACAAGGCTTGTAAAACTTTTTTATTGCCTGCTTCTTTTTCTTTATAAAACCTACTTATTTAACGGCCTTTTAGCATTCAATGGTGTCGTAATCGCCTCTTCAATTGTCATTCCCTTTTTGTTTATTCTATAGTACAAACTGTGGTAACTGAGCATCACGCCATTTGCATGTGCTTTTTTTAGTAAGCTGTTGTAATAACCTTGATTACGGAGTGGCTTTGTGGCTGCTTTTTCATAGCTCCACCCAAAACTATAAATTCTTTTTTTAAAAGTGCCTTCACTTATTCCATTCTGCTTTGCTACTTCCTTCCATTTCACCATGTCGTATCTTTTAGGTGATGGGAGAGTGGCGGCCTTTTCATAACTCCAATTATACTTATATATTCTTGCATTAAATGTACTTTGTGTTATTCCGTTTTCTTCTGCTATCTTCAGCCAATTCATGCGTTTACTAGACTTTACAGGTGGTTCTGTCATAGCACGTCCTTTATCCCACTTGAGTGTTTTTATTCTCGAATAAAGAGTATTTCTATGTATACCATTCCTCTCCGCTTTTAAAATATCTTCTGGTGTTATCAATCTTCTCTTCTCCTTCTAATACTTCAGTACCTGCAGCTTCCGATAAACGCTAACAATCATATTGCACACGATTATTAAATCCTTCCACTGCACCAACTGATTTTTAATAACTCACTAACCCATTCCCTAATTTTGGAAAAATAACCATGTTATGAATATTAAAGACCTATATTTTTAATTTTTTATTGGATATATAGTATTGATGCGAATGGTTTATTAATTCAATAGGAAGGTTAAGAAATAATAAAGGATAAATGTTTATCAAACAGGTCGGAATGTAATGTATGGACTCTGTTAGTCATGAACCATGGGTATACTCGACTACACTTTTCAATAAGAATAAAACTTTGGAATACCAGTTCGAATTGAATAGGAACGGTATTGAAGAAAAAATGGAGACTGCTAACCTACCATAATCGGGCTCTTATACCTTGGATAATACGAGAAACGTTCAAAACTTATTCATGATCTATTACACTTTATTATGTCTAATAAGACCAAAAAGTAAACAGCACCCTATCAACAGATGGGTGCATGTTTTAGTGTGGCAGAAGTGCATATACTTGATAAGGATAATTACAAGCGGTATGACCGTTTGTTATCATATGTTCAACTATATAACCATCATTTTTGATACAGAAAAGAAGAGGTTTAATTTTTTCGCGTATTATTGTCGACTCTATACAAATAACTATACTATCACGATTGCAAGGACATATAGTCTTTCACTTGATCCCTTAATGCTTTTTTCATAAACTTCCCTACAGATGTCTTTGGTATTTCTTCCATAAAAAGAACTTCATCAGGTAGCCACCATTTAGCGAACTGTGGTTCTAAATATTTGATGATATCATTTTTGGAAACAACATTCTGATATCCATCCTTTAATACCACACAAGCAACTGGTCTCTCCTGCCATTTTGGGTGGGGTACGGAGACAACTGCTGCCTCAAACACAGCTTCATGTGCCATCAGTGCATTTTCTAAATCAACGGATGAAATCCATTCTCCACCACTTTTTACTAAATCTTTTGTCCGATCAACAATCTTGACAAATCCCTCTTCATCAACTGTCACAACGTCGCCGGTGTATAACCATCCATCACGGAAAGCTTCGGAACTTCGATCATCTTTATAATACTCATCTGCTATCCAAGGGCCTCTAATTAGGAGTTCACCCATGTCTTTTCCATCAGGTTTTACCTCGCCATTTTCATTAATTACCTTAATATCAATACCAGGTACAACTACACCCTGCTTGGAACGTAACTCCAATTTTTCTTCTTCAGGCAGATCTTTTTGATGGCTTTTCAATCTAGAAAGTATAACCAGTGGTGTCGTTTCTGTCATGCCATACGCATGGATAAATGGAATTTCATATTTCGTTTCGAACATCCGTATCATACCTTTTGGTGCTGCAGCTCCGCCACATATAACCCTTTGCAAACTACTGGTATTGTAGTCTTTTTTTTCAAGTTCATTTAACAATCCTAGCCAAATCGTTGGAACTCCGGCTGTTACTGTCACTTGCTTTGATTCTATTAAATGAGCTAGAACTTCCGGTGTTGGCATTGGACCTGGAAGTACTTGCGTCGACCCCATCCATGTAGCGGCAAAAGGCACCCCCCATGCATTCACGTGAAACATTGGCACAACTGGCATGCAGACATCAGATTCGGAAACAGCTGCTGTATCTGCAAGACTGAGTGCTATGCTATGCAGTACAAGACCGCGGTGAGAATATAGAACCCCTTTTGGTTTCCCGGTTGTACCTGATGTATAACATAGACCGGCGGGATCCTCTTCAGCCGTATC
The DNA here is from genome assembly GCF_017874635.1 of Virgibacillus alimentarius. Taxonomy (NCBI): domain Bacteria; kingdom Bacillati; phylum Bacillota; class Bacilli; order Caryophanales; family Bacillaceae; genus Virgibacillus; species Virgibacillus alimentarius. Next base: position 16,233 of record NZ_JAGIKX010000039.1, on the reverse strand, counting down.
ACCTGAAAATGCATAGGTTTCATCTGCCTCAGCAATTAGGGTTTCGTAAGAATAAAGCGGTGTTAGACCCGATTCAGGTAATACATCCTCGTCTGTCATGACAATTATTGCTTCCACTGTTTTCAATTGGCCTTTCATTTTTTCAAACATTGGGAGCAAATCAGAATCGACAAGCAAAACCTTATCTTCAGCATGATTAATAATATAACTGACATGCTCCGCTGATAAACGAATATTAATTGTATGCAAAACTGCACCCATAGATGGTATGGCAAAATACGCTTCTAAATGCCGATGATGATTCCACGCAAAAGTTCCTACCCGATCCCCCTTCTTCACCCCAAGTGATTCAAGTGCACTCGCCAGTGATCTGGTCCTCGCTCCCATTTCTTTATAAGTAAATCGCTGTATGCCTCCTAAAGTACGCGAAATGATCTCCTTCTTCGGAAAGTACCTTTCAGCCCTCTCCACCAAAGAAACTAATGTTAACGGTGTATTCATCATAATCAATTTCCCCTTTCTTCTATTTGATTTTGATAAGGTCTTTCCTTTTGTCAATACTTCTCGAAGTCGGTATTTTCAGTACTTTACTGGTGTTTTTTTACAATGAAAAGTTCTTTTCCTCAACTATTCTAGCGGAAACTTCTATTTTAGTAGGGCTTTTACCTTCTAATGTCTATTATTATTTTGTGATGGAACATTCTGAAATTTATTCATTTAAATACCTCGCTATTTTTGATAATTTCTTCTGTATGCTCCCCTAATTTTGGGGCTTGTTTTTGAATTTTACCAGGTGTTTTCGATAATTTAATGGGGATTCCAATTTGCTTCATGGAGCCTAATGTCGCATGTTTTACTGTTTGGATCATTTCTCGTGCAATAACTTGAGGATCATTCACCATTTCATCAAATGAATGTACTGGTGAAACGCAGGCGTCAATTTCTGAAAAAATGGCAAGCCATACGGATAGTGTTTTTTTGGAAATAATCATTTGTATTTCATATTTTAATCGGTATTGTTCCTGTAATGGAGCATCTAAAAGCGGGATAAAATCACTTCTTTCGATCGCATGACAAAATACTTTCCAAAACTTTGGCTCCAGTGCCCCGACAGAAAGCCAGCGCCCATCTTTTGTTTCATAAACTGCATAAGCAGCAAGTCCTCCTGATAGCATTTGTTCACCACGGTTTTCCGGTATGTTCGTAGATAAATAGTTTGGGAGTGTTGTCTGTAACCAAGATATCACACCATCCATCATAGCTATATCGACAAACTGTCCTTCTCCCGACTTTTCTCGTTCGAATAAGGCTAGTAAAATGCCTACTGCAGCTGGAAGTGCACCTCCTCCAATGTCAGCTATTTGCGTGGCAGGGATAATCGGCTTTCCATCTTTTTCTCCCATTAGATTCAGCAATCCAGCATAACTAAGAAAATTAATATCATGACCAGCTTTTTCAGCATACGGTCCAATTTGTCCATAACCTGTCACTGCACAATAAACTAATTTAGGATTGGCACTTTTAAGTTTATCGTAATCCAATCCCAGCCGCTCCATAGCCCCAGGGCGGAACGATTCCACAACAACATCTGCATTTGCTGCCATTCTTAAAAAATCAGCTTTTCCTTGTTGCGACTTTAAATTTAAACAAACACTTTTTTTATTCCGATTGAGCGAGTGAAAAAAGGTACTGTCCTCACCCGATTTCGGCTCGTATGCCCTGGCATAATCACCCACTTTCGGATCTTCCACTTTAATAACTTCTGCACCAAAATCTGCAAGCAACATGGTACAGTACGGTCCCGGTAATAGACGCGTTAGATCGAGAACACGAATTGATTGTAATGGCAAAGTTAATCCCCTCTTTCAATAATAAATTTATAAAATGCTAATCTTTCTAAAACAGTTGCATTAGCCATCCCATGCCCTCACACATCGGCTACAGTCCATAATGGCCGCCAGTTCATGCATTATCGTTACCAGCAGACGAGCTCCACTTGAGAAGCCCCCCATAATGACATCTTCTATTAACTAAGGAGAGATTCCAGGTCGTTTGACTAATTCTTCCAATGGTTTCACTGCTAGTTCCTCTACGCACATCCCACTTAAAAACCCGTTTCGTTTTCCTACAGGCGCCCGAACGGCCTTCACAATTACAGATTCACGCATATCCCCCTCCTTTCCTCCGTTAGTTGTAAGCCCTTACAATTATACTCATACTACTATATACTTCGCAGGCCCAGTAATACCCTCCCTTTTTTGATCGATTCAACCAAATTATTTCGATTTTACATTTTTAAATACCGAGTAAACTTTCAAAAAATTATATGGATAGAGTGGTACTAGTTGAGATTTATCGTTATCACATGCATCATTTCTAGTAACTGTAATAGCAGCCCATGTATACATCAGCAATAGGCCCCCCCAACCCTGCTTATTCTACATCATCGTTCCAAACCATAAGCCAAGCGTTGTACCTATATAGTTACCGATGATATAACCAATTGTTCCTACAACTAAAATTGGACCAATCAAGTTTTTCCACCCTTTAGCTATCGCCATCGCTGCAGCCGTTGTCGGACCACCAATATTTGCATTACTCACAAGCAAGATATCCTCTAAATTGTACTTCAATAGCTTACCGGCGGATAGGGAAATAATCATGTTTATCAATACAATAATAGCAACAAAGACTAATAATAGAGGTGCATTTTGTACGATCAAAGGAATGGATGCTGGTATACCAATTACAACAAAGAATAGATAAATCAAAAATGTTCCTATTTCTTGGCTGCCATTAATCGATTCAAAGTACTTCGGAAACAATGCAAGTGCTATAAAAGTAAATGTTGTCAATACTAAATAATTATCGCCAAACAATCCATTTAGTAAATTAAAGAAAAATGATACATCTTCCCCACTAGGAATAATCGCTCCAAACCATTCAGCAACTTTAAAAGCTATAATAACGAGCAGGAATGCTGTTCCAACAGATAAAGCGATATCTTTTAGTGAAATTTCCTTTTTACCCCAGTACTCTTCCGCCAATGTCCGCCCTCCATTTGCACCTTCTGTCCTCTCAACTTCTAATACATGGGGATGATTATAGCGTTTTCTAAAAAATGATAAGCCAGGAATAATCATAAGTACGACAAAATAGAGTGCCATTAATAAGTTATCAGCAACTACCGTAGCCGATACCATTTCACCTGGAGCTTCAAATTTTGCTGCCATTGCTGCTAGGTTTACTCCTCCACCAACATAGGAACCACTCATGATGCCACCAATTTTATCCAGGAAAGGGATGCTATCTTTTAATAAAAAGAAACTAGTAATGGTTCCTGCCACCGTACCTATTGAACTAATTAAAAAGATAATAAGCATTTTTCCACTTTCTTGCCCTACCTTTTTAAAATTCACATGGAATAATAACAAAGGGATAGCCAGCGGAATGATAAAGGCCCATACAGCATCATATACCGGCGACTCAGTCGGAATTATTCCTGTGTTCGATAAAATGATTGCCCCGACCAAAGCAACAATTGCACCTGATAAACGTGCTGCCCACTTAAATCTTTGCTCTAAATAAATACTTATTGCAGCCCATACGGTAATTATCCCCCATAACGTAATTAAATCATCTGACTTAATTAGCGCGCTCTCCATATAGATCCATCCTTTAAATATAATTTTATATATTGATATGCATTATCATCATTCATTAAAACGTTTTAATTTACTTCCCTACACTATGTTTCGACTGAGGATGTGACAAGAACAAACATTCGATTATTAGTAATGAGCATGTTCCAAACAATGAACCCAACTAAAGAAGGAGTTCATCTGGTTTGACACTCAAAAATCTTGCTGACTCGTATACTCGATTTTTCAAAAACAGAACAAAGTACAATCTTATACCACAAAGCATACAAATAGGAATATTAAATCGTTTGTTTTGGAGGTGTTCCTTTATAATCTTGAATAACCGAATTTATAATGTGCAAAGAATCCCATTCCCCTGAAGATAAAAAGATGATGGGATATTTTTTTGGAAAAAAGGTCTTTTTAATTTGAGAAGGGGATAACCCATCTTCATAGAGTTTAAGAATTTTCCCTTGAAGATCCAACAAATATTCCAGCTTCCTTTCTAAAGCAGCGCGCCCATCCCTTAAATAGCCAGCATGGCAACAAAAAACATCCTCAAAATCATAAGTTAATACTTTTTTTAAGGAGTCAATGATGGTTGGTATACTTTCTTCACGTAAAATGACCTTTGTCTTTTCCTGACAATACAAATCCCCGGTAAAAAGCTGACCAGTTTCACGATTTAAAAACGCCAAATGATCAATAGCATGACCAGGTGTTTCAATCACGTCCCATGTTGCATTACGAGATGAAAAGGTTTTTCCAATTGTATTCGCATGAAAAGGATTTCGCTTTCCCCAAAATAATTTTCGATACATTGGATAATCTGCCTTCTTTTTACAATAATCAAGCTTAATATCATTCATATAAACAGGCAACTGCAACTCCTTTTGTAAAAAAGATGCACCACCTGTATGATCTTCATGGAAATGTGTTATAACTACTTGATCTAAATCCTGTTTGTTAAAAAACGACTTAAATTCCTTTTCCAGAGACTTTGCGCCTGTGTCTATTAAAACGCCGTCTACGACAAAGCAATAAACATTTAATTTTATCCCTTTAAAAGCTACCGTACCGTTTCCCATTTGAACCCCATTTTTCATTTGTTGTTGGAAATCCCTCTTTAATAACATAAATTAAATCTCCTCATAACTTTCTATTTAGTATATTTTAACACATAATGAATGAATATTCATAAAATTTCATTGAAAATATAGTTTATTTTGAATTTTCATAGACGACAGAAGGATATATGGAATGCACATGTCGTACAAATGTTAAAAAACATGCACCCACTGCTGACAGGGTGCATGTTTACTTCCTCATTCTTATTATTTATCGTATTCGTTAAACATCCTTATTTATTTTGAGCTGCAAATGCTTTGCTGACTCCTTTAAGTGTATCAGGAGCATCTAAAACCTCCATCTTCACCTCTATAAAATGCATTTTATTTGGCTCTTCATTGATTTTATTGAAAACATCGACAAGATCTTTTTCTGTTTCCACAAGATGTGTTTTCACTTCATCTTCCGCACCAAAGGCACTTGGTAACGCACAATAATTCCACATCTTAATATCATTATATTTCGCATCTGCCCCATGAATCATACGCTCAACTGTATAACCATCATTATTAATACAGAAAATAATAGGCTTCAAGTTTTCACGAATCATTGTTGATAATGTCTGAACAGTTAGCTGAAGTGATCCATCTCCGATTAATAAGATATTACGACGCTTTTCATCAGCGAGTTGCGTACCAAGTAAAGCACCTAGTGTATAGCCAATAGATCCCCATAAAGGTTGGCCGATAAATGTGGTGTTTTTAGGTAAACTCATTGTATATCCGCCGAAGAATGACGTACCTTGTTCAGCTAAAATAACATCATAAGGCTTTAAAAACTGATTCATTAATTTAAAGTAATTATTTTGTGTAAGTTTTCTATCGCTTGGTGTGAAATCAACATTTGATTTATGTGTTTCAAAAGCTGTATTATTTTTAAAATCAATGTGCTTATTAAGTGCATCTAGACTTTCAAGAAGCGGAATACCTTCGATTACAATGTCATTATCACGATATAGACGGTGATTAATAACAATCATATCTTCCTCATTAAAACCATGACTAAAACCTGATGTAGCGGAGTCTGTCAATTTAGCTCCTAAGTTCAAAATGAGGTCACTTTCATCCACATAATTTCTGACATACTCCTCGGAAACAGATCCTGCATACATTCCAAGGTAGTTTTTATGCGTTTCATCAAAAGCGCTTTTTCCTAAAGATAATTGCGCAACAGGAATTTTCGTTTGTTCACTAAATGTTTGTAATGCCTGATGGGCCTTGAAACTATTGATTTCATGTCCAGTTATAATAACTGGCTGTTTTGATTCGTTTAATCGAGCTTGCACGGTTTTAAGTACTGTATCCAAAGCATCTTTATGACGTGATTCAATTAAAGACACTTGCTGATCTACTGAGGTTAGAGGCATTGCCGCAACATCAATTGGCAAATGAATATGAACTGGACGCTTTTCACTTAATGCCACTTGAATCACTCTTGGAATTTCTTCCTGTGCATTAGCTTGCGTAATATAAGCCTGTGCACAAGTGATCGGCTTAAATACTTTACGAAAGTCATCATAGTTCCCTTCACCTAAGGTATGGTGTACATACTTATGCCCTCTTTCTACTACGGTTGTAGGAGCTCCCGTAATTGCAATTACCGGCACACGCTCAGCATAAGCTCCCGCAATACCGTTCACCGTACTTAATTCACCCACGCCAAATGTTGTCACAAGTGCGCCGATTCCTTTCACACGAGCATAGCCATCAGCTGCATAGCTAGCGTTTAGCTCGTTTGTATTCCCAATCCACTCCACATAAGGGTGTTCCATAATGGTGTCCAGAAATGTTAAGTTAAAATCCCCCGGTACACCAAATATTTTATCGACACCCGCTTTATTTATTTCATCTATTAAAAAATGTCCAACTGTATAATTCATGTTGTATAACCTCCTTAACTAATCCACATATGCATTATAATCCTTTACCGGATATAGGTCAACTAACTTGACCTATATTGTAATTTTGACCTGCTTCTTATATAATTAAGAAAATTGATTTATTGAAAAGGTGATCACATGACCGATCAAAATGATTATAGTCTGATATTGTTTCACTTTGCTTATAAAACATTTATTAATACAGCAGATGAGATTATTGAAAAACATGGTATGAGTAGACAGCACCACCGCTTTTTATTTTATATATCCAAAATGCCGGGTATCTCTGTGAAAGAGTTGCTAGACTTTCTTGAAATCACCAAGCAGGGGTCACATCGCACGTTGAGTAAATTAAAAGAAGAGAGTTTAATCGAAGAAGCGCAATCAAAACAAGATAAACGTGTAAAAAATCTTTATGCAACTAAAAAGGGTGAGGAACTCGTCAAAGTTCTAAATAAAGAACAAAACAAAATGTTAGCAAATATCCTTAATACAGTGGGAACGGACTGGTTTAAAGTGATGGAGGCTTATGCCAATCAAAGAGAGGGGTTTAAGTCGATTAAGGCGAAGTATCAACTGCAGCATGAGGAAGATTTGTAGAGGTAATAGAGTATAAAAAAATATGCTCATGGACAAATAAAGAGGATAACTTTTAAAATGTAGAATTAGGATGCCTTTATAAAGCAGACACACTTCGAATGGAGTTTTTAATCCATTGGAACCTTACTTTCTTGAATACAGTCAATGTGAAGACTGCAGATGGACAAATATGGAATTTAAGCTTGAATATTCAGATGGATCAGTTATAATAACAAATGAAAGCGCATTCACAACCTGGTACAATTTATGAATGGGTCTTCATTCAATGATAGGGGGATATAAATGTATAACGTACAGCAGATGATTTTTAGTGATCCAGTTAAATTAAATGCGACTCGTTATAGTGAAAAGAAAGCAGTTACCTTTAAAGGAAAGAGTTTTACGTATCGTGAATTTAATAACCGAATTAATCAATTAGGACACGCTTTACAAGACCTTGGAATTAAAAAAGGAGATAAAGTTGCATTTATGTTGTTTAATTGCAATCAATTGATGGAGGCAATTTTCGCTTGCAGTAAAATTGGTGCTGTTTTTGTTCCAATAAATTCACGTTTCATCGAACGGGAAATAAAGCATGTTCTTGATGACTCTAATGCCATCGCCTTTATTTTTGATGTTCGCTTTGCATCAGAAGTAGCCAAAGTTAAAACAACAATGCATACGACCAAGCACTTAATTAGTTTAGGTGAAGCAAAAGAGTTAACCCCTATAGAATACGAAAACTGGATTAAAACGAACCCCATAGCCGAGCCATTTCCAAATGAACATTTAAATGAGCATGATACGATATGCTTTCTATATACTGGAGGAACGACAGGATTACCGAAAGGAGCTGTACGTTCTCATCGAAGTTTATATCTAGTCGCATTATTATTTAGCATTGAGTTTAATATTAATCGACAAGGCAAAGGATTAGTTGCCGGACCGTTATACGGTGCAGCAGCCCTTTCGATTTCATTACCTAACTTTTTTGTCGGAAATACCGTTCATATTTTAGAAAAATTTCATCCATTAGAAGTATTAAAAGCAATAGAAGAAGAAAAAACAACAACGGCATTTTTAGCACCACCGATGTTTGAAGCTATTTTTGCATTACCAAAAGATATGCAAAATCAATACGATGTATCATCAATGAAAACGCTTGTTTCTGTAGGTGCACCACTACAAAAATCCACGAAAGAAAAAATATTAACATACTTTAAAGATGCTGACCTTAATGAATTTTATGGAGCTTCAGAGCACGGAGGATCTACAAATTTATTCCCTGAATATCAACGTGATAAAACGAGCTCCGTAGGTTTACCAATGCTTGGAATGGAAGTGAAATTACTAAATGATCTAGGAGAAGAAATTATTCCAGGAGAGGTTGGGGAGTTTTTTGTCAAAGGTCTTACGCTTTGTGATGAATATTATAGAAATCCTAAAGCAACTGCCCATGCCTTTAAAGGTGAATGGCTCGGTTTAGGGGATATGGGGAAAAGAGATGAAGAAGGATTTTACTACATTGTTGATCGTAAGCAAGATATGATTTTATCAGGCGCAATTAACGTGTATCCTGCTGAGATTGAAAGTGTTTTATTTGAACACCCTAAAGTTGCTGAAGTGGCTGTTATAGGTATTCCTCATGAGAAGTGGGGAGAAACGCCAGTTGCACTTGTCGTTTTACGCGATGGTGAAACAGCAAATGAAAAAGATATATTAGATTTTTGCCAAGGAAAACTTGCTAAATATAAAATTCCTCATGCTGTAGATTTTGTGACCGAATTACCACGGAGTTTACAAGGAAAAGTACTTAAATATCAACTACGAGAAAAATATGCAAATACATTTTCAAAGGAAAATCATTAGAAGTAATTTTGCAAAAAGGAGACCTACACATACAGCTATGTGTAGGTCTCCTTTTTACTGTAAAAATATTTAATGACTGTTATTTCACCTTCATTTGACAATTGAACCGCATGAAATCAAATTTCTAAACCTTGATTTCATGCGGTTTTATTTTCACAATTTGTACTAAAATCAATTAGTTTCCCTTATGTCCCAATCTCCTTGAAATGATATAAAGTTAACGTAACAATTGCAATACGCCTTGTGGTTGTTGATTTGCTTGAGCAAGCATTGATTGAGCTGCTTGAGAAAGGATGTTGTTTTTCGTAAACTCCATCATTTCTTTAGCCATATCAACGTCACGAATACGTGATTCTGCAGCAGTTAAGTTTTCTGCAGAGGTACCTAGGTTGTTAATTGTATGATCTAGACGGTTTTGTACAGCACCTAGCTTAGAGCGTTCCGCTGAAACAGTGTCAATAGCTGTTTGAATTGTTGTGATTGCTTCATCTGCCTTTTCTTGGGTTGAAATATTAATACCTTTATTAGGATCAACAGTGCTCGATTCATTTGATATAGCAACATCTCCACCTGTTAAATCCTTTGTACCTCCAATGGCATCAGTAGCAGTCACATTTGTGGCGAGTTTAGCACTTAAACCTTCAACACTATTAATTGCATCAAGAACATCCTGATGAGTGGTCGTAATCTCACCTGTAGATGTACCACTTCCATCTGCCTGTGCCATTGTAATTGTCAATTTTTGTGATCCTATTGTGTCGTCAAATTGTGAATCAAATGCAACAGCTCCATCATTGTCCTCGCTAAGAGCCTTAAACTCAATTGTAACCTTTTCTCCACGTTCATTAGTCACAGTATAATTAGTGGCAATATCTGTACCATTCAATACTTTACCAGCAACGCCAAGGGCTTCCGCACTCATGGCATCAATATCAATATTTAAATCTTGCCCCTCATTTGCTCCAACGTGGAAGGTTGCTTCAAATTTACCATCAAGTAATTTTTGTGTGTTAAATTCTGTATCTGCTGAAATATCATTTAAGGCATTTGCTAGTTGAGTTACTTCTTTTTGTAATTCTTTACGGTCATCATCCGTATTTGTATCGTTCGAACTTTGTACAGCTAGTTCTCGCATTCTTTGAAGAATTGCATGCGATTCATTCAAAGCTCCTTCTGCAGTTTGGATTAACGAAATACCATCTTGGGCGTTTTTAGACGCCATTTCGAGACCTCTAATTTGTCCACGCATTTTTTCAGAGATTGCTAGACCTGCAGCATCATCTCCTGCTTTGTTGATTTGAAGGCCTGATGATAGCTTCTCTAATGAACCCTGTACTGCGTTGTTATTACCCGATAGTTGGCGGTGAGTATTTAATGCCGCAATGTTATGATTGATAATCATTTTTCCTTACCTCCGTGTTTGTTTATTTTACTAGCAAGACCTATCCTTGTGACTTGCTAAAGCAAATTCTCTATTAGGGATTATTACTCTTAATTTCTCGATATTACTTAACTAGGAAGCTCTAGCCACCTTCTACAGTTCCTTCTATTTAATAATCAATTTACCGAAGTAACTGAAGTACGCCTTGTGGCTGTTGATTCGCTTGAGCCAACATAGCTTGAGCTGCCTGAGAAAGGATGTTGTTCTTCGTGAATTCCATCATCTCTTTAGCCATATCAACGTCACGAATACGAGATTCTGCAGCTGTTAGGTTTTCTGCAGAAGTTCCTAGGTTATTAATAGTATGGTCTAGCCGATTTTGAACAGCTCCTAATTTAGAACGTTCAGCGGAAACTGAATCAATTGCTGTTTGAATAGTCGTAATGGCTTTATCAGCTTTTGGTTGAGAGGAAATATCAATTCCTGCTTTAACTGTTTGCTTTGCAGTTATTTTCGAATCTCCTTCATGAATTGCAGTAGCTCCACCTTTAACAACAAAACCATCATTAGAATCGTTGCTTTCTAAATCATTCAATCGATAATAACCGTCTGTCACAAACACTGCTACTGTATTTCCAGCTTCATTTTGTAGAACAGAAGAGCTAACATCACTAGCTCCATCATGTGTTACCTTTACTGAATCTTGTGCAGTTAATGTTTCCTCTACACCTAAATTAAATGCACTCATATCATTGATTGAAATTGATAGATCTTGTCCTTCATTTGCCCCAACATGGAAAGTGGCTTTAAAATTGCCATCCAGCAACTTTTGTGTGTTAAATTCTGTGTCAGCAGAAATATCATTTAAGGCATTTGCTAACTGATCGAGCTCTTTTTGCAATTCTGCACGATCTGAATCAGTATTAGTATCGTTAGAACTTTGAACTGCTAACTCTCGCATACGTTGTAGGATCGAATGGGTTTCATTTAAAGCACCCTCTGCAGTTTGGATTAAAGAAATACCGTCTTGAGCATTCTTTTGAGCCATTTCAAGACCTCTGATTTGTCCACGCATTTTTTCGGATATTGCCAAGCCCGCAGCATCGTCTCCAGCTTTGTTGATCTTCAGACCTGATGAAAGTTTTTCTAATGAATTCTGTACTGCACTGTTGTTACCAGATAATTGGCGGTGTGTGTTCAACGCCGCAATGTTGTGATTGATAATCATATTCAATCTACCTCCGTGTTTGTTATTTTACTAGCAAGACCTATCCTTTTGAAATGCTAGTTTTATAATATCTCCCAGATTAGGAGTTATTACCGTTATTAATATCCCCACGCACAATTTTGAATTCCTGTGGAGCTATGATTGGGTGTTTGAGGGCATTTTTTGTATTTCTCTCAGCTTTAATCACTTCAATTTCAATTTTTCTACCGTATTCATCTATATTTACACCTTTTCCCCTAGTTTTCTTGCTAATGTTAATGCTATGGTATACATCCTTCCTGATGATTCATTACTTATATCGGCAGGAAAATAAATTATTAAAATGTTTTTATAAAAATTTATCTCAAAGCAAGTACAAACACTTTGATTTTCCCCATGGCCTACTTTCCCAAGTATATTTGCATGTGAAAATGGAGCCACATCGTAATTTAAATTTGAGCCAATTTTTTTAATTATTTTTAATCTAGGCTTTCGATAAGAGGCTCCATTCCTATTAAAACATGTAATTCGTGCGTTAAACGACCCGTTTAATCTGCTATTAATTTCCGTTTGATGAACAAAAAATGCTTCATTTTTTGGACTTTATAAAAGATGAATATGATATTTTTCATTTATGATCTTGTACCCTACACAGGTATGAGAAAAGGTGTAATATTAGGTTTGAAATGGTCTCATATTGATTTTATTTACAACAAGATGCGAATTTTATGTGTACTCTATTTAAAGCCATATGTTAGAAGAAATAAAAAAAGCCCTTACTCCAAAATGAGCAAAAGCCTTACATAACAATATATTCGTACCAACTAGCAACAGAATGAAATCATAGAAACCAATAATTTTAACCTTTCAACACAAAACAATGAAAAATTCAAATAAGCAAACAGAAGCAAATAAAAAATGGCAGGAAAAAAATAAAGAACGGGCTAAGTATTTAAGTTACCGTTCCCGCACAAGAAGCTTTATAAGAAATCAAGCTATACATGAGGATATAAAAGAGTTAAAATCATTAATACAAGAGCGTGAAATTTTTTTAAGAAACGAATCACAATAATTTTTAAATCCATCATATAGAAAGTTATGTTAGTGTAATAACAAGGAAGGAACAAAATAAATGATACTATTATGGATGTTATAAATGATGTAGCAAAAACAGTAAATGTAGACGTGTCGCAAAAAACAAAAAAATATATTGGAGATGAAATATTTATGACAGATGAGTGGACAACAGGAATGAATAAAATAGCTGGAATGCTGTATGAAATTATTGGAAAGGAGAATTCACTATGAGTTTAAAATCAACCATATACAAAATGCTTCGCATATCCAACGACATCAACGCTATTAAAAAAGGAAAAGTAACGAGAAGGATTGGCAGACGTGCTGCCGGGAAAGCTACTGGGAAATTGTTTAAAAAAATATTTGGTTGATCCTGACACAGCTTGAGGACTAAATAACATGTATAAAGATGATTAAACAGGATAAACTAATAAAACTTCTCCTTCAAATTACATAGGCCTACTTACTGCGGTAGGCTTTTTTTACTTTGCTCTGTAATCGCCCTATTCAATTCTAATAAGCCGACGGTGTGACATATTGAGCTTGAAATTGACTTGGTGTAAGCCCGGTACACCGTTTAAATGCATAGTAAAAACTCGATATACTCCTACTTGATAACCAATTTCTGTGTTATTTAAAGTGGTAGTTAAAAGAAGTTCTTTTGCTTTTTGAACCCTGACCTTTTCCAAATACATACGAGGCGTATCCCCTGTTCTGCCTTTAAAATGCCGATTTAAATGAAAACGACTGACTCCTACCATGGATGCCAATTCATCCAAAAGCATTTTTTGGCCATAATGATTTTCGATGATCTACATCGTATCTTCCATAACTGATTTGAATGGATCATAAGGTATTGAGCTCAAATCAGGTCGACATCTCTTACAAGGGCGATAACCTGCTTTTGAGCCTCGGCTGCACTTAAAAAGAACGATACATTTTCACGCTTAGGGACCCTAGACTTACAAGAAGGTCGGCAAAAAATGCCCGTTGTCTTAACTGCATAAAAAAATAATCCATCATATGCAGAATTACAAGAAATTGCTACTTCCCTCATGAGATTTTAACCCCCTCTTGTAAGAAAAAAACTTCTTACCAAAATCATATAAATTGCATATAACGCAGCCATAACCAACGGAACAACAACATATAACTAAAAAAACGGAAGCACGAGTAAACACAAAACGAAGGACACGAGCGATGTCCACCATGCCATGGTGTTTTTCCTAAACAATTTAACGCCTGCTGCCATTGAAAGAACATAAACAAGAATGCCCAGTGAAGTTGGTATAAATAAAATATCATCGAACGTCAGTGACAAAGCCTTTGTCACTAAAACACCTATTACCGAAAAACAGATTACAAACAATACCATTCGTCTCGGAATTCGAGTCGTTTCATGTAGTCTTGAAAAAAACTTTGGAAAGGCACCAACCCTGCTTAAAGAATATCCTAATTGTGCTAGGCTGGCGACATAAGCGTTTGATGTCCCCGTGCAAATGATTAATGCTAAAATAGCTGTAACAACTTTAACGCCTGCACCCACTGCTTCTCCCATTATAACACCGATAGGAGAAAGGTTGCCTTCTTTACTGCCATACGTAGCCGTTCCGACAGTAACAATACTTAGCGCCAAAAAAAGTACACCAATGATAACTACACTAACCACGGCCCCCTTGACAATATCTTTTTCTGGCATCTTAAATTTATTAGCCAAACTACAAATTGCTTCCCATCCGACAAACGACCAAAAGATAACCGTCATGGCACTTCCAATGGAAAACCAGCCATTTGGAACAAAAGGAATAAAATTCCCCCATTGTATATTAGGTAACGATACAAATACGGCTAACAGTAAAAGAATAAGTAAAAAAGCACTTAAAATCAATGCCATTTTACCGCTGACATCTACACCATAATAATTTGAAACACCTGCAATCACCAAAATAAAGACAGCAAGCAATTAACCAAGATCAAATAGGTTACAAACTGCTAATAGAAGCTTACTATAAAGCAAAAGGACAAAAACTAGATGCTGACTTAACATTGCAGCATCGAGTAGGAGGATAATCATTAATTGATTATCCGACCTCTCACACCACCGTACTTACGGATCCGTATACGGCGGTTTAATTTTATTCTATACATGAAACGAGACCTCCCCAGTTAAGGTGCGAACTCTTTCCCTCCATCTATCTGCCATATATACACCACATGATGTTTGTAGCTATTGGGCTTCAGCTTCTTTAGCAGCCTTATCCGCATGTGTTGCCTCATATATGATTTCTGTTCGTCAGACCAGAGGTTTGCCTTGAGCTTCCTTCAGATTCCATATCACTATGGACACCCTTGCTTTTGGCTATGTGCTTACCGCTACATGGTTGCACTCGGGACTTTCACCCTTTTTAGTTCGCCCATGCTGGGCGAACTAAAAAGGGCTTTATTAGCCCTCTAAAATAAACTAATGTATTCTTTTATACATTAACAGGTGAATATTCATGTACCCAAACTCGCATTTTAGGCACCCAACGCAGTCCAGGGTGGATGTTTAAAATAAACTGTTTATATTCTTCCAAACTAGCATAGCCTTCTTGTCTTGCGTCTTCCTCAGTGACCTCTCCAAGATACTGAGGATACACTGAATCAATTTTAAATTTCTTATCTTCTAAAGTCATAACCTCTCCAATATAAGCATAAACACCATTTCTGCGTGTAGCTGTCTTCTTTCCTTGAATAACTTTTTCTACATCTTTAGGGATTGTTACAAGCCTTTCTATTGTACATGTTTTTTCTGGTAATAAGTTTTTATAATTTTCCATGAGTTTTATGACCTCCAATAAAAAGATAGTAGCTTTATTATAACATCAATCATATTATAAATTTTAAACAAGCAATCTTTATTCTTTGAAAAAAGGTTCTAAGTCAAATGTTGGGGGGGGGAGCAGCTAATGCTCACTCCTAATTTATGCGACTCTGATCATTTATATATTTATATTGATAATGTAATAATACCCTTAACCGAAAGCGATCAAATCGACTTGTTGTTTGATCTAAACAAAGTTTAACAAAATTAGGAGCTTGCGTGTTTTATTTATCTGAATTTTCCCGAAATCCCAACATATATTTTAGAGCCAAAATAAAAATCACGATTGCCGACAAATTGCCAACAATCGCGTAATATCAAGGTTTATATAGAGAGCTTCCAACAGGATTTGAACCTGCGACCCCTTCCTTACCATGGAAGTGCTCTACCGACTGAGCTATGGAAGCATAAAATGGCTCCACAGGTAGGATTCGAACCTACGACCGATCGGTTAACAGCCGATTGCTCTACCGCTGAGCTACTGTGGAATTAATAAATTTGTATAAAAAAATAAGCCTGGCGGCGTCCTACTCTCACGGAGGCAAAGCCTCAACTACCATCGGCGCTGGAGAGCTTAACTACTGTGTTCGGTATGGGAACAGGTGTGAC
>NZ_JAGIKX010000038.1:0-25021 GCF_017874635.1 Virgibacillus alimentarius | reverse complement strand
TGAAGGGTAACGGAGTTACGCTCAAAGTGCTATTAGGTAGATTGAAAATAATTAATAAGAAAATATTTAAGACTAAACATATTATACGAGGGGGAGGATCGATGATGAAAAAAGGAATTGGACACTATAATATTGGGGATTCATTCGAAGATTTTATGTTAATAAAGGAAGCTACAAAGGGTGTTGCAAGTAATGGAAAACCTTTCTTGACCTTGATATTGCGAGATGTTACTGGAGAAATTGACGCGAAACTCTGGGATGCTTCAAAAGATGACGAGGAGACATTTATAGCAGAGCAGATTATTAAATTGAAAGGGGAAGTTAATCAATTTCGTGGAAGAGCACAGTTGAAAATTTTCTCTATTCGGCCGGCAAACCCTGCGGATGGTGTACAAGTTTCTGATTTTATCGAAAAGGCTCCAGTTAAGAAAGAAGTATTAATGGAGAAAATAACAGAAGCGATTTTCGAAATGCAAAATCCTTCTATACAACGTATCGTAAGGGCATTTGTTACCAAATATCAGGAAGCATTGTTAACTTATCCAGCAGCTTCCAAAAATCATCATGAATATGTATCAGGCTTAGCGCACCATATCGTTAGTATGCTTTCAATTGCGAAAGAATTACATATTCTTTACCCAAAACTTAATAAAGATTTGCTCTATGCGGGAATTATTTTACATGATCTTGGCAAATTAAAAGAACTATCCGGTGTAGTATCCACAACATACACACTAGAAGGGAAATTGTTAGGCCATATTTCCATGATGGTAGAAGAAATTGGGCAAATTGCAAAAGAGCTCCAAGTTGAGGGAGAAGAAGTGGTCATTCTGCAGCATCTAGTATTAAGCCATCACGGTAAAGCAGAATGGGGAAGTCCGAAGCCGCCCTTGGTCAGGGAAGCGGAAGTATTGCATTTGATTGATTTAATTGATGCAAAAATGAATATACTTAATAGAGCCTTGGATAAAGTAAATCCAGGTGAGTTTACTGCACGCTTATTTGCTATGGATAATCGATCATTTTATAAGCCATTATTCGAGGAAAACTAGGTGATAGTCATTTTTTTATCTCTTTGTTCATATAAATGAAGTAGATATTATTGGACAAGGGAGGCTTAAAGATGATTGTAGGAGTGCCTTGGTGGGTTTTTTTAATGATTCTTTTCATCTTTTTTAGTGGATATATGGCTTTTCGGGCAATACGTGCTGAAAAGAAGCTTGAACAACAATTTATTGAAAGTGAAGGCAAAGTCTATATGGACCGTCTGGAAGAAGCACGAAAAAAACAAAAGGATCGACAATTATAAATATATATAAAAGAAGCTGTTGCAAACTTTACAGGTGCAACAGCTTTATCCTTTATCCCTATTGTTTTTGTGGACTATCTTTTTTGAACATATCTTTATACTCTTCAATCTGTACGTTGATGTCAGCATCTTCGAGTAGGTTGGTTATTTTTTCTTGAGCTTCCATTGGATCGATTTTCTCTGAAATCAACTCACGACGTATGTCATCTTTATTCTCTTTAAGAGAGCCGATGTCTTCTTCACTTTCACGCTTATCATTTACTTTGATGATGTGAAAACCAAATTGAGTTTGGATAGGGTCGCTAACTTCGCCTTTTTTCATGCTGTATGCTGCATCTTCAAAGGCTGGGTCCATTTCACCTACAGAAAAATAGCCTAATTTTCCACCATCATCTTTATTAGATTCATCTGTTGAATACTCCTCGGCTAATTTTGCAAAGTCTTCTCCATCATCTAATTTTTTCTTAATTTCTTTTGCAGTCTTTTCATCTTCAACTAAAATGTGTTGAGCCTTGATTTCAGTTTTCATACGCTCATACTGTTTTTTGATTTCTTTATCTTTAATTTCCACATCTTCACTTAATGCAGCTTCTTGCAATAAACTTTCGCGAATTACCTTACGAAAAGCTTCTTCATCTTCAAAGCCTTGTTGTTGAAGTACCATTTCAAACTGATCTCCAAGTTCATCCTTAACTTTCTTTACCTCTTTATCAACTTCTTTATCTTTTACATCATATTTATCTTCTAGTACTTTCATTGTTACTAATTCATTTAATACTTGTTCTCCATGGCGATCTTTTAACTCCTCATAAAAGTCTTCCTTGGAGATATCTCCGGCTTTCGATTCAACCACGACATCTGGGTCAGAATCATTTGAGCCGCATGCAGCTAAACCGAGAAAACTTGCAGATAGTGTGACAGCTATTACTAATTTTTTCATCCACGAACACTCCTAATCTAATTGTATCCAATTCACTTAAACTAAAGATAAATATAACATACTTTCCTACTGAAAACACAGTATTATCAATTTCCCTTTTTCTTATTTTGCTCAACGTTCATGTAAGTTTATACCATTGCATTTAAAATTCGTAAATAAGAGGAAAAAAGGAGTATAAGAACCATTACGTTTACCATTCGAAAAGTTCCGGCTTGTTTTGACTTTTCCATTTCCAGTGCATGGCAAAGCTTATCTACGAGAAAGTTGAAAATAAGTAACACAAATACGGCGTAAATTGGAAAAAATGTCATCATGATAAACCCTCCTCAGATGAGAACGACAGAAGACCCCATTCATTTATAATCCGTAAATATTATACTTCCTTACTGTATCAAAGAATTTAAAATCTGAACAGGGAAAACAGATATAAAAAGGATCTGGTTTATTTTTACGCCAGATCCTCTAATTAAGCAGCTTTGTTTTGATAAATTCATAAAGTAAAAAAATAAAGATTACCTGGGTGCTTTGATCAATATATCAAAACCATTATTATCATTTTCAATAAAAGATTGCTTTGGAGCTTTCGCAATATATAATACATAAAGGAAATCTGTAAATGAAATTCCAATATGAACCGTTGTTAAAAGCAATAAATACACATAAAAGTCAGCAAGTAAATAGGTTGCGATCATACCCGGAATTGTAATGAATATTGTCGGCGCAAGCGCAACAAGGAGGGAGACTTTTTTAGAAACATATGCTTTTGTATAATAAGTTAATAAAGGTAGTGTTCTTTTCTTGCTTTTATTTTTATAAGTTACTTTTATTTTTTTATTTAGAATGAATAATGGTAAAATATGCATAAGTAAATGCATCAGTGGTAGTAAAATTATACCAAATATGAATAAAACAATTCCTGATTCGTTTAGCAGGACATTTTTATGAAGGATAGAAAACGGTACATAGAGTATTACAAACGCCATAAGACCAATTAATGATGAAATTAAATAAATACGTTTTAATCCAAATTCTTTGGTGATGTTAATAGACTTCCAACAAATCATTTTCAATCCCTCCATTATTGTTTTATACTTTGTAAATCCTTTAAGAATCATAGTATGTTTACAGCATAAAATCAATAGTTTTTTGCCATCTTTTTTCGACAAAATGAAAAGGGCTTTAAACCAAGGAGAGAAGCGGTTTAATGGTTTGTATAAAGTATGAATAAATTGGTGAAAAAGGAGGTATTAAAGTGAATAAATTAAACAAAGCTGAGACAACATCATTTCATGTAGAATTGTTATCTAAGTTGATTGATATTCATAATTACCCGTTCAGTAAAATGATTATTGAAAAAAACGTTACAAGGGAAGAATATAATGATTTATTTCGTATGTTAAATACGCTTGATAAGCAATATCGACGGCAAAAAAAAGAAGGATTATTAGATTTTACTATCCTCATCATTCATTTTGCTGGAATGCTTACTGAGAAATTAGACCCGAATCAAACCATTTATGCATTAAAAAAAGAAGGATATTATCCTTCTTTAATGAATGTATTCATCCAAATAATTGAGTTTAATGATATACGGTGATGGGCATGAGTTAGTCCTGTTTCATGTCTGTGAATAAAGATTCTATTTCATTATGAAATTCGATTAGTTCTTCCAAATAATTATTAATCGTAGCTAATTCCTCCTTTGACATAATCGGTTTGTTTATTTGTTTAACATTTTTATGGATTTCCGCTAGTGACATTTTTTGGAAATTTGTAGCATCTATCCACTTGTTAATATAAGAATTTACGAAGATCTTAAATAATTGTGTATTTGCTTTATATAAATCTTTACGAACCCCTCTTTTCCACACACGAGTGACTAGATTTAAGTTTGCTAAGTTGCGTATGCTATTGCTCATCGCCGTTTTACTTTTCCCCAACGCTTCACTCATCTCATCTAATGTTAATGGCTTTTCCTCTAAATATAGATATGTAAATAATCGAGCTTCTGCGGGAGTTAAATCAAACATTTCAATTGTCTTAGAAAATTCCACAATAATCTTGTTCGTTATTTCAGTTTTGTTTTCGAACATAAAAAGCCTCCTAAAAAGCCTTGCTATATAAAGGTTACACTAAAAACGTTTATATGAAAAATTACGTATAAAGTATTAAATAGGAGTAAAATAAAGAAAAAAGGAGTATATACCAATTAAAGTTTGTACAGTTTAAACTGTACGTATAAAATATACAAAATTCGTCATATATAAAGTTTGTAAAGTATTGATGAAAAGATGTATAGTAACATAGTACAGTGATTGTTCGGATCTAATGATAGTCTGTAAATATGAGTTTTTCTCTCGCTCTATATGTGCATATAAGTTTATGTAATCTTTATTAGGACTCATTCGTGCTTCATTAGGAACATGACAATAATCCCAAAAGGAATGGAAGAGGTGAAAGCTTTGCCAGTAATAGAAGTTAAAAATCTATCTAAAGTATTTGGTAGAAATACGAGGCAAACATTAAAGCTTTTGGATGAAGGCTTATCAAAAAGTGAAATTTTAGAACAAACAGGGAATACGGTTGGGGTCAATCGTGCTTCTTTTTCTGTAGATGCTGGAGAAATATTCGTTATTATGGGATTATCCGGCAGTGGTAAATCTACATTAATTCGCCTAGTTAATCGACTAATCGAGCCTACAGAAGGAAATATTTATATCGATGGAGACGACTTATCCAAAATGGATAAAAAATCGCTGCGTAAAGTTCGTAGAGAAAAATTAAGTATGGTCTTCCAAAAATTTGCTTTATTCCCGCATAGAACAATTTTAGAGAATGCCGAGTACGGTTTGGAAATTCAAAATGTACCAAAGGAAGAAAGACAGAAAAAAGCAAAAGATGCATTAGAAATGGTAGGTTTAGGCGGATATTTACATCAAGCTCCAGGTCAACTATCTGGCGGGATGCAGCAGCGTGTCGGGTTAGCTCGAGCTTTAGCAAATGATCCAGAGGTTTTATTAATGGATGAAGCATTCTCAGCACTTGATCCGCTAATCCGTAAAGAAATGCAGGATGAATTAATTGATTTACAAGCAAGCATGAAAAAAACAATTTTATTTATTACACACGATTTGGATGAAGCCTTACGTTTAGGCGATCGCATAGCACTTATGAAAGATGGGTCGATTGTTCAAATTGGAACTCCTGAAGAAATTCTAGTGAAACCTGCAAATGATTACGTTGAAAAATTCGTTGAAGACGTTGATCGCTCAAAGATTTTAACAGCACAACATATTATGAAACGTCCTGAAACGGTAAATATTGATCGTCATGGTCCGCGTGTAGCCTTGGAACGTATGCGTGCAGAAGGAATTTCTAGTATTCTAGTAGTTGACAGTCAACGAAACTTAAAAGGTTATGTGACAGCGGATGATGCACTAGACGCAAGAAATCAGGATATACGTGATTTAAATGAAATATTAAAAACAGATATCATACGTGTTAATAAAGATAAAGCAATGAATGATATCTTTAATATTATTCATGATTCAACTACTCCTGTAGCGGTTGTAGAAGATGAAAAACTATTGGGAATCATTGTTCGTGGAGCAGTTATAGCCGGACTAGCTGGAGAAGGAGAGGTGAATCTTGATGTTTGATAAACTATTAGACTTTGTACCGAGTATTCCGATTGCAGAAAAAACAGAGGTAGTTACAGATTGGTTAACGAGTACGTTTTCCTTCTTGTTCGATCCGCTGAAAGAGCATTTTGGGAACTTTATGGAATTTACTACAAATGCATTATTAGCAGTTCCTCCTGTTATTATCATTGTTATTGTTGCATTATTAGCATTCTTTATAACTGGAAAGAAGTTAGGTTTGGCAGTATTTTCTATTGTGGGCTTATGGTTAATTTACAATCAAGGATTTTGGGAACATTTGATTAGTACGTTTACGTTGGTATTAATTGCGAGTGTTCTTTCCGTAGTAATTGGTGTACCTGTTGGTATATTGATGTCTAAGAGCAAGATAGCGGAGGCAATTATTACTCCAATCCTTGACTTTATGCAAACAATGCCTGCTTTCGTTTATTTAATTCCAGCTGTAGCATTCTTTGGTATTGGAATGGTACCTGGTATATTTGCATCTCTGATTTTTGCGACCCCTCCTACAGTAAGGTTTACTAATTTGGGGATACGCCAGGTTTCTCAAGAGCTAGTAGAAGCTTCAGAGGCATTTGGTAGTACAGGTTCACAAAAGTTATTTAAAGTAGAACTTCCAATGGCAAAAGCAACGATTATGGCTGGAATCAATCAAACAGTTATGCTAGCTTTATCCATGGTTGTTATCGCATCTATGATTGGTGCTCCTGGGCTTGGAAGAGAAGTTCTATCATCATTGCAAAGAGCACAAGTAGGAACAGGATTCGTTGCTGGTATTGGTATTGTTATCTTGGCGATCATTATTGATCGATTTACACAACATGTGAATACAAAAAATAATTAAATTAATAATTATAACAAACAAACTTACGTTGGTATCTTTTCTTAAGGAAAAGTTTCCATAAATATTATACAAAAAAGGGGAGATTAGATTATGTTTAAATTTGGTTGGAAACGTCTAGCTGTTGCTGGTGGACTTTCCCTATCACTGATTGTTGCAGGATGTGGGTCCGATGACAGTGGTGAAACAGAAGACAAAGCATCAGATAATGGTGGAGATACAAACTATAGTGAGGAATTGGATTACGCAATCACTGGTATCGAGCCTGGTGCTGGGGTATTTAAAGCTTCAGAGAGAGCAGTAGAAGAATACGAAAATTTAGAAGGCTGGGAAGTAAAAGCATCTTCTAGTGGTGCGATGGCTACCGCACTAGGTGAAGCAATCAACAATGAAGAACCTATTATTGTAACAGGATGGACACCACATTGGAAGTTTGCTAAGTACGATATGCATTATTTAGATGATCCAAAAGAAGTCTATGGTGGAGAAGAAACAATCAACACCATGGTTCGTAAAGGACTTAAAGATGACGTTCCAGGCGCTTATAAAGTATTAGACCAGTTTAGCTGGAAAACAGAAGACATGGAAAAAGTAATGCTTGATATTACTGATGGTGCAGAACCTGAAAAGGCAGCTGCTGATTGGGTAAAGGAAAATGAAGATATGGTTTCTGAATGGACTGATGGCGCTGAAGAAGGTGACGGAGAAGAAATTGAATTAACAATGGTAGACTGGGACTCTACAGTAGCTTCTTCTAACGTAGTTAAGAAGGTTCTTGAGGATCTTGGTTATAAAGTTACATTAACACCAATTGATAATGCTATTATGTGGAAATCAGTTGCAGAAGGAGATGCTGACGGATTTCTTGCTGGATGGCTTCCAGTAACACATGGTGATCTATATGAAGAATACAAAGATGACTTAGAAGACCTTGGACCAAGCTTAGAAGGTGCAAAAATTGGATTAGCTGTTCCAGATTATATGGACATCGAATCCATAGAAGACCTTGAGCCAGCTAAATAAATTTTAAAAGAAGTAAAGGTTGATTTAATCTTCCTTTACTTTTTTTGGTAAATGAGGAAGTGAAAAAATTGTTAGGTAAAAGACTAGCTTTTATTACACTAATGATTCTTGTATTAATATTCGCAGGATGTAGCTCAAAAAACGGCGATAAAAATGATCATAACTCAAATGAAGAAAACTATAGTAATGCAGTTAAATTTACAATTACTGGTATTGAACCAGGAGCTGGGATCACTGTTACTACAGAGGAAGCATTAGAAAGTTATGATAATCTACATGGATGGACGCTTGAACAATCTTCGACAACTGCAATGGCTTCGGAATTAGACCGTGCCATGAAGAATGAAGAACCAATCATTATTACAGGCTGGAATCCACACTGGACATTTGCGAAATATCCCGATATGAAATATCTAAAAGATCCAAAAGGCGTTTATGGTGAAGAGGAAGTAATTAAAACATTGGCACGTAAAGGTTTAAAAGATGATAAACCAAATGCCTTTAAACTAATTGATCAGTTTAATTGGGAAGTAGAAGATATGGAGAAAATAATGTTAGAATCTCATGAGACTGGAGACGACATTAGTGAATCGGCAAAACGTTGGGTGGAAGATAATCCGAAAAAGATAGCTGAGTGGACGGAAGGTGTCGATGATGTGGATGGAGAAGAAATTGAATTAGCTTCAACTCAATGGGACTCTGAATTATCATCTACCTATGTAGTAGCAGAGGTATTAGAGCAAAAGGGGTTTGAAGTAACAGTAACTCCAGTTGATTTAGCAGTTATGTACGAAGCGGTAGCAAACGGTGATGCTGATGCTACGCTTGCGGTATGGATGCCGATTACAACGAAAGAATTTTATGATAAATATGAAGATGATTTTGATGATCTAGGCGTTAATTTAGAAGGTGCAAAGATCGGGCTAGTAGTACCAGACTATATGGACATCGAATCCATTGAAGACCTTGAGCCGGTTAAATAAAAACAATTCATGGTGTATGTAAGCATGTGCATTGCGCTTTCATACACCATTTTTATATTGTGTATTATAAATAGATATCAATATAGCTATTTTCTAATCTGATAATACACCAGGACATTCCTGAACGAAATGCCCTGGTTGCGCATTATTATTTGTTTACCTTATCTTCCAGCTCTTTTAAACTCGTTTCGATATGCTCAAGATATTCCTGTATATTATCTTTATGTGGTTCTACAGCTTCTTGCCATTCCTCAACAGATTTTTTCATTTCATGCGTTAAATTTTTCATTAATATAGTTCCTTCTTTGGAGGCTTCAGCAATCTGCTCTCTTAGGTTGAGGCCCTCCTGTTTCATGTTTTCTAACATATCTTTCCATTCTAGTCCTTGTCTCTTGACTAATCCGCGAAAATCTTTCCCAGATGAAGGTGTGCTAAGGAGTGTTGCTGATGCGCCAATAGCCCCCCCAAACAGAATTCCAAGTAAAAGTGACTTTCCTTTTGCCATATGAATACGCTCCTTTTAAGTCTTTATTATATGTATCACACCAAAAGTTTATTGAAACGTTGACGGATAACCATTTTGTGTAAAAAACCTCTGACTTTTTGCCAGAGGCTTTTCAAAACGAACAATGAAAGGTCTTTTATCTATTATAACAAAAATAGAGTTAAATAAAAAGAAAAAATATTCAGATAGGCACCATGTTTACAGGTAATTAATTATCTGAAAGCTCTTTGCTAATTTCTTTTGCCATTTGCTGTAAATTCTCTAAAGAATATTCATCTGTATGATTTTCTCCTTTAAAGGAAAATCCATCATCTTCATACCTCGGAATAATGTGAATATGTAAGTGGAATATGACCTGTCCTGCACCTTTTTCGTTATTATTTAGTAAATTAATACCTACTGGCTGATATGTTTCTTTAATAGCATTAGCAATCCGAGGGATGCGAGCAAATAACTCTCCTGCAACTTCTGGAGGTGTATCATATAAATCTTTCGTATGTTTTTTCGGTATAACAAGCGTATGTCCTTTTGTTACTTGACTAATGTCAAGGAAAGCATAAACATGTTCATCTTCGTATACTTTAGCGGAAGGCATTTCGCCATTGATAATTTTACAAAAAATACAATCTTGATGATCCATTATCTTCAGCACTCCTATCGATTATTTTCCTTTATTGTATATAGAAGTGTACCTTTCTGTAAAGCGTTCTGACCCCTATATAAAACAAGCAGGCCGTCCGTTTTTGGGACTAGCCTGCTCTAGAAGAGAAGGGGTCGATAAAAAACATCTAACGTTGGGGACTTCGTAATACTTCGTTAAATCGCTTTAACTAGATTACAAAAACCTTTTTGTCAGTATCTCAGTCTGTTACTGAGATTATACCCTGGCAAAAGGGTTTTATATCATTAGAGTTTCCATCGGAGACACCTCATTTTGTGTTATACACGAAATTAAAGGGCTTTAAATCACTAAAGTTGCGATCGGAAACACCTCATTTGTGTTTAGACACGAAATTATAGTGTGTTGCTTCCTTCTCTTCTATACCTATTATGGTCCAAGGATAATAATTTTATACATATTATTTGTCGAAAATAGGATAACGGTTTATTTTGGCATTACTCCATAAAAATGATAACATAAATAAAAGTGTTGAACTTGTCGAGTATGAACGGGAGGAAAACTTGTGGATCCTTTGTTACATATTAATGAACTTTATGGTGGATATACCCATAAAAATGTATTGCATGGTATTTCTTTTGATGTTTACCCTAAGGAAATTGTAGGTTTAATTGGTTTGAATGGTGCAGGGAAAAGCACAACCATTAAACATATTATTGGTTTGATGGAAGCGAAAAAAGGAACTGTTTCTATAAATGGAAAAACGTTTCGAGAAAACCCAACATCCTATCGTAATCAAATGGCATATATTCCTGAGATGCCAATTCTTTATGATGAATTAACATTGTACGAACATCTCCGTTTAACAGCGATGGCGTATGATGTGCCTGAAACAGTTTTTGAACAACGATTGGAGCCTTTGTTAAAAGAATTCCGTATGGAAAAGCAACTAAAATGGTTTCCTGTTCATTTTTCCAAAGGGATGCGTCAAAAGGTAATGATTATGTGCGCGTTTTTAATCGAACCACCCATATATATTGTAGATGAGCCTTTCGTTGGTTTGGATCCGCTAGGGATTCAATCTTACCTGCAATTAATGGATGAAATGAAAGAAAAAGGTTCGGGCGTCCTTATGTCAACTCATATTTTGGCTACTGCGGAAAAATACTGTGACCGATTTGTTATTTTGCACGAAGGAAAAATAAGAGCACTAGGTACACTAGACGAATTGCGCCAAAATTTTAATATGCCTGGTGCAAACTTAGATGACTTATATGTGCAATTAACGAAGGAAGATAGCCATGTTTGATTCACATGCTTTTTTTAAAGAGCGATTTTCTGCCCATTTAAGAGAAACAAGCAGGTATCTTCGATATATACTTAATGGGCATATCGCTGTTGCAATGTTATTTTTTATATCGGCGCTTGCTTTTTATTATCAGCAATGGCTCATGCAACTGCCAGCAAACTTTCCAACTGCGTGGATTATAGGAATAGTGTTAGGACTGTTAGTAAGTTATAGTCCAGTGCGAACTTTATTAAAAGAACCTGATTTAGTATTTTTAATTGCAGCCGAACATAAAATGGGGGCCTATTTCCGGGATGCACTTATTTATAGCTTTGTCATTCAATTATACCTAATCTTTATTGCTGTGGCCGCTTTTGGACCATTGTATTTTGCTGCGTATCCTGAAAGGGAAGGGTATACTTATTTACTTACACTTGCTATTGTCCTTATCTTTAAGGTCTGGAATTTAATTGCAAATTGGTGGATGCTCAAGATAAGGGATAAGGGTACGCGTCAGTGGGATCACATCGTACGGCTAGCAGTAAATATTAGTGTTTTCTATTTTCTTATTGAAGGCAGCATGCTTTTAGCAGCAATAACGACTGTATTATTTATAGCCTTGTTCTTATATGATTTAAATCGATCACGAAAGGAAGCGGGAATTAAATGGGACTTATTAGTGGAAAAAGATCAGCAGCGTATGCAGACGTTTTATCGCTTTGCTAATCTGTTTACAGACGTCCCCCGATTAAAAAACAGAGTGAAAAAGCGTTATTGGCTTGTTTCTTTCGTTGATAAACTCCCATTTAAACAACAGCTTACCTATGATTATCTATATCGTATAACATTTATTCGCAGTGGAGATTACTTAGGAATGTATGTTAGGCTGATCGTGATCGGTGGATTATTTATTTATTATGTACCTAATATATGGATGAAATTATTATTCGCTTTACTGTTTTTATACATGAGCAGTTTCCAAATGGTGACTCTGTACAACCATCATCGTACAGTTGTATGGTTAGATCTTTATCCTGTTAAACGGGACTTGCGTCAAAAAGCGCTGATGAAATGGCTGCTCCATTTAGCGATTATTCAAACTGTTGTATTTTCGCTTGTCTTTATAGTAGCAGGAAACTATATGGGTTCCATACTCACTATCGTTGGTGGAACAGTTTTTGATTTTCTATTTATTTACGGATATGTTAAGAAAAAACTTTTGCACAAATAAAATCCTCCTTCACAAAATGACTAGTCATTTTGTGAAGGAGGATTTATTTATGTTCTTCCTGATAGTCAAAATACGCCTGGATTAATGTTTTAGCTGCAATAGGCAAAGCGCGTTCATCAATATCAAATTTAGGATGGTGGTGCGGGAACTCATGATTTTCTATTTGTGCTCCAGTAAAAAAATAAGCACCAGGTCGTTCCATCATATAATAAGCAAAATCTTCCCCAGCCATCTCCGGAATAATTTCTTCGGCTTTATGAATTTCAGGTATCTTATTGGCGGATTGCAGCACTAGGTCTGCTTCTTTTTCATGATTAATAAGTGGAGGATAACCATCGTTATAGTTTAGGGTATAGGTTGCATCGTTACCTATACATACCCCTTTAATAATTGTTTCCATTTCTTTTTTCACTTGCTTTTGAACATCTTTACGAAGATAACGGACGGTTCCGGTTAATCTTGCTTTATCGGCGATAATATTAAAAGCATCCCCAGCCTCAAACACACCGATTGTGATGACAGCTGTGGCTAAGGGATCAATACGTCTGCTGACAATTTTTTGTAACTCTGACACGACCTGAGAACCAATCACAATTGCATCTTTTGTATGATGTGGTTGTGCACCATGTCCTCCTTGTCCCTGGATAATAATTTCAAAATCATCAGCACCAGCCATGAAAGCATTTTTTGAGGTTTGCAGTACACCTAAAGGAGTTGTCGCCCATAAATGTGTTCCAAATATAGCATCAACTTCATTCAGTGCCCCGGCTTCGATCATTGGTTTTGCTCCTCCTGGCACTTGCTCTTCTGCATATTGATGCAGGAATTTAATTGTACCAGGTAATTCTGATTGAAATGGCTGTATTGCTTTAGCAAGTGTCAGGAGGACTGCCGTATGTCCATCATGGCCACATGCATGCATAACGCCATCTATTTTGGATTTATATGGAACATCATTTTCTTCTTGAATGGGAAGAGCGTCAAAGTCAGCTCTTAAAGCAATTGTTTTACCAGGTTTTCCACCTTTTAATGTGGCAATAACACCATTGCCTCCAAATTTTTCTTGGTAGGGGATGCCTAATTTTTCGTAAAAGTCACTAATGAATGTAGCAGTTTCTATTTCATGAAAGGAAAGTTCTGGATATTGATGCAGATACCTGCGTATGTCAACCATTTCCGAATACAATTCATCAATTGCTCTATGTATATCTTTTATCAAAAAAATCCCTCCCTCTGTTTGAATTATATCATTTTTTAGATAATATGTAATAATTAAAAGAGGATAGTATCAAATTACTATCCTCTAGTTTGATTGAAGTGAGTTTTTAAGCGAATGCTGGATCTTGCAGTATACGCTCTACTTCTTGTTTATGATTTGTTTCATCTGCGATCAAATCTTCCAATTTTACTCCAAGTTCTGTATATCCTAATGCATCTGCTTGTTGTTTTCTTTTCTTATAACGTTCGATTGTGTCTGTTTCGGCTTTAAGTGTAGCCTCAAGAAGGTCTTTTACATCTGTTGGTTGCTCTACTTCTGCAGCTTTTGTTGTCGGGGTGCCACCTAAAGCACTGATTTTCTCTGACAAATATAAAGCATGACCCAGTTCTTCTGAAATTTCGCTTTCAAAAAATGGCTTCAGTGCAGGTCGATATAAACCAGAAACAACAGCTGCACTATAAGTGTATTGGATCGCTGCCCCGTATTCATGAGCTAAGTCTACATTTAAACCATCGATTAGTTCTTGTAATTCTTGATTCATCGTCTATCCCAACCTTTTTGTTTTATCGTTATATAATACAATTCCCTATTTTTTTCTTTTAAAACTTTTTTAGGTTATTATTTTAGGGAGGAGGTATTGTTCATGTCAAAAAAAAGACTTTATAGTATTCTCTTTTTATGTGTATTTACCTTTATTATAATGACCAATTGGTTTGTTCAAATCATAAATGGAAAAATGCCATATCTCGATCAATGGACAAGGGCACTTGTAGACACACTGGCTGATACGAATATATTTATGGTTTCTCGCTGGATTACTGAATTAGGTTCTGCATCTTTTTTAGTACCCTTTACGTTACTAATGAGTATTTGTTTTTGGTGGCTGTTTCACGAATGGATAACTCCGCTACTGTTTGCTTTGGGTACCTTGATTAGTCATTATATGAATGTCATCATTAAGATGCTGGTTTCTAGGGAACGGCCTCGTATTTTCACTGAAGCAAATGCTGAAGGTTATAGTTTCCCTTCCGGACACGCAATGATTTCTCTTGTTTGCTATGGCTTGTTTACCTATTTTATTACAGAAAAAATAAGTTCCAAGAAATTGAAACTTTGTGTAAACCTGGCTTCAGCAATACTCATTTTTATAATTGGTATGAGCAGGTTTATTATTAATGTCCATTATTTGACAGATGTATTAACAGGATTTATGTTTGGTTTCATCATGCTTATAGTTATTATTTATATTCATAAGTATGTTGTGCACAGGTTTTTGAATAAGCAAATGTAAAAAGAGGACGGCCTTGTAGCAATTAATGTTCCCGAGACACCCTTATGATTATTTATTGATCTGGATCAATCATCTGATAACTCGTAATAAATGGACGTTCGAGAAAATATGCAGGTGGTTTGGTTGTTTTCTCCTGATGCGCTTTGGCAAATTGGTCCGATTTTTTCCAGTTTTCGAAATCTTGTTCTGAAGCCCATTGTGTTAAAACAATATACGTGTTCCCTTTAGCAGGCGAAAGTAAGCGGAACGCCTGAAATCCAGGCATTGTTTCGACTCCATTTTGACGATTTTTAAAACGATCTTCAAAGACTGGGTGTTCTTCTTCGGCAACAGGTATATTATTCATAACAATAAATCCTTTATCTTGTATATCTCCCTTAGAAGTTAGTACGTTATAAGTTCGTCCAGATGAAAAAACATTTTTATGATTACCTTCATAGTATACGACAGTACTTGTACCATTGTTCATAAAATAAAAATGTATATTAGGGTGTTTTTTATTAAGGCTTTTTAAAAAGTTTAATGTTCCATTTGTCATAAAAGCTTTCAATGTATGATCCCCCTTTCAATTGATTTCACTATCCATCATACCCTATTGTATGTCCAGTTAGCCAAAATTTTTACTTATTTATAATTAATATTAAAAAATAATTAGTATTTATTTCTTTTAGATTGAAGAAATATGTCGTATAATATATAACGATGATTGGATTACAATCATGCCTGAGGTGAACAAATGAACGAAAATTATCGAAGTCGTAAAGAACGATTATTCTCTATGTCTCAGAAATTGAAAAAGCCGCTATTTATTATGGGCTTTATCGTAGTTCTCGGGTTAATAGGCTACGGGCTGATTTTATTTGGAGGCAAACTCGTAGTTAACCAAGAAGATCTGGTTTTAGACACAACAACAACCATCGAAACAGCTGATGGAAAAGTGATAAGCAAACTATATAATGAAAATCGCATACCCGTTTCTATTGATGATATACCAGAACATGTGAAAAATGCTTTTATTTCCATAGAAGACAGGCGTTTTTATAAACATGCCGGGGTTGATTTCAAATCCGTTATGCGCGCTATTTATCGGGATATTATTGCATTTCAAAAAGTGGAAGGGGCAAGTACACTAACCCAGCAACTTGCAAAAAATTTATTTCTAACGAATGATAAAACATGGACACGAAAGGCTAAGGAAGTAATGGCAGCTGTCTATTTAGAACGACAGCTTCCGAAAGAACGCATTTTGGAATTGTATTTAAATCAAATGTATTTTGGACAAGGTCTTTATGGTGTCGAAGCAGCATCCCAAAAATTTTTTTCTAAGTCTGTCAAAGATTTATCCATTGATGAAGGAGCATTGTTAGCAGGATTGGCAAAAGCACCAAATGGATATTCACCAATAAAATACCCTGAGAAAGCATTACAAAGGAGAAATATTGTGCTGCAATCCATGGAAAACACCGACATCCTAACTACAGAAGAGCGCCTGCATGAACAAGGAAAGACATTAGGCTTAGACATACAGGAAGAGGAAACAAAACCTTGGGTTGACAGTTATACGGATTTAGTAATGAAAGAAGCTGCAGAGGAATATAAATTGTCGATTGATGAATTAAAACGAGGCGGCTATCGCATTGTTGTTAATTTGGATGATACAATTCAACAAATTGCTTACAATGAATTTAAAAATGACGATTATTTCCCAGGAAATACAACAGATGTCGAAGGTGCTTTTGTCATGTTAGATCAAAAAAGTGGAGAAATTATCGCAGCGGTTGGTGGTCGGGATTACCATTTAGGAGAATTAAATCGCGTAACTGTTAAACGCCAGCCAGGGTCGACAATGAAACCTATTGCTGTTTATGGACCTGCATTGGAGACAGGAGATTATCATCCTTATTCTTTAATACGAGATGAAAAAATTAATTATGATGGATACACAGTAGCGAATTTTAATCACCAATATGAGGGAGCAATTTCCATCTATGAATCACTTAAAGAATCTAAAAATGCTTCTACCGTATGGCTGCTTGATCAAATAGGTATTAATTATTCAAAAAGTTATCTTAAAAAAATGCAACTGGATATTCCAGATAAAGGGCTAGGAATTGGGTTAGGCGGTTTGTCAGAGGGACTATCACCTTTGAGCATGGCAAGTAGTTATCGAACTTTTGCACATGACGGGAAATATATCAATGCCTACACAATAAGTGAAATTTATGACAAAAATAATGAATTGATAGGAGAAGCGGAACCGTCTGAAAAGAAAGTATTTAGCCCGCAAGTATCCTGGAATATGACAGAGATACTCACAAGTACGGTGGAAAGCGGTACTGCAAGCGCTGGTAGTTATCCAAAAGCGCTCGCAGGGAAAACTGGTTCAACAGAACATCCTTTCGTGGAAGGAGAAAATAAAGATATTTGGTTTGTTGGATATACTCCTGAATACGTAAGTGCTTTATGGATGGGCTATGATAAGTCGGATAAAGAACACTATTTAACGGGGGGCAGTGAATATCCGACACAGCTGACAAAGAAAATTTTATCAGAAATTGACAATAACTACTCCCTTGAGGCTTCATTTTCAAAGCCTGAAAATGTCGAGGCGTTACAAGAACCGATCGACTTGCCAAAAGTATCCAATCTCCATGCAGAATATACATTCGGCGGGTTTAAGTTAGTTAAGGGAAAGTTAACATGGTCTGGTTCGAATGATGATCGGGTTATCTATCGTATTTATCGCGAAAAAGATGGAGTAAATGAACGTGTTGGAGAAGTAGAAGGGAAGACAGAATATGAAATAAAAGATCTCTCTTTTTTGCAATCAAATAGATATTATGTCGTCCCTTATGACCCGTTAACAAAGCTAG
Source organism: Virgibacillus alimentarius (assembly GCF_017874635.1). Classification (NCBI taxonomy): domain Bacteria; kingdom Bacillati; phylum Bacillota; class Bacilli; order Caryophanales; family Bacillaceae; genus Virgibacillus; species Virgibacillus alimentarius. The sequence goes on along the minus strand of NZ_JAGIKX010000038.1, from coordinate 7,237 downwards.
AGGGAGAACGGTCTGAATCAGTTGAATTTTCCGTGTAAAGTATCATGCCGCGCTATCAGAGAAAAAACGCGTAATTTAGACAAATTCATGACAAACATGAACGTTTACTATACAGAATGAATAGAAATCGATATAGTTAATTTTAGCGATAAAGAACGTAAAAAAGGGTGGATGGAATGTCAAAAAAAATCAATGATACAATTATTCGAGCATATAAGGGGGAAACAACAAATTATACCCCTGCATGGTATATGCGTCAGGCGGGCAGATCCCAACCAGAATATTTAAAGCTGAAGGAAAAATACTCTTTATTTGAAATTACGCATCAGCCAGAACTAGGTGCTTATGTTACTAGGCTGCCAGTAGAAAATTATAATCTAGATGCTGCTATTCTGTACAAGGACATCATGACACCTTTACCTGCAATCGGGATAGATGTCGAAATTAAATCAGGGATTGGACCAGTTATTGATAATCCAATACAAAACATTCAGGATATAGAGAAATTGGGTAAGCTTAATCCAAAAGCAGATATTTCCTATGTGTTGGATACGATACGTCTTTTAACAGAGGAACAGCTTGAGGTTCCATTAATTGGTTTTAGCGGGGCACCTTTTACATTAGCAAGTTATATGATTGAAGGAGGACCATCGAAAAATTACAGCAAAACCAAAGCATTCATGTATCGTGATCCTGATGTGTGGTTTGCATTAATGGATAAATTGGCAGACATGATTATTACTTATGTGAAATCACAAGTGGAAGCGGGTGTCAGTGCAGTACAAATTTTTGATTCATGGGTCGGTTCTTTAAATGTTTCAGACTATCAAGTATTCATTAAACCGATTATGACAAAAATTTTCACTGAGCTTCAAAAGGAAAATGTTCCACTTATTTTATTCGGTGTTGGTGCAAGGCATTTACTACTAGAATGGAATGACTTACCTGTGGATGTTATTGGATTAGACTGGAGAACGACAATTAATGAAGCACGAAAAATGGGAGTAACTAAGGTGCTACAAGGAAATCTTGATCCTGCTATTCTTTTAGCAGATTGGGAAACAATTGAGACACGCACAAAAGCCATTTTAGATGATGGTATGAAGAATGGTGGACATGTCTTTAATCTTGGACATGGAGTGACACCTGATATAAAGCCAGAAACGCTTAAAAAATTAACAGAGCTAATTCACAGCTATTCCAAACGATAAATGAAAACTTATACAGTAGGAGTGTTGAAAAATGGGAAGAAAAAAAATTGGATTACTTGTAATGGCATATGGTACACCTTACAAGGAGGAGGATATTGAGCGTTATTATACGCATATTAGGCATGGAAGAAAACCATCCGAAGAGGCACTCCAGGATCTTACTGACAGGTACAAGGCAATTGGTGGCATTTCCCCTTTAGCGCAGATCACGAAGGAACAAGCGCAAGCATTAGAAACAAAATTGAATGAGCTGCAGGATGCGTATCAATTTAACATGTATATTGGTCTAAAACATATTGAGCCATTTATTGAAGATGCTGTCAAACAGATGGCTAAGGACGGTATAGAACAAGCTATATCCCTTGTACTGGCACCACATTATTCAACATTCAGTGTGAAATCCTATAATCAGCGGGCAGCTGATGAAGCCAAAAAGTACGGAAAGACAACAATTACGTCAGTTGAAAGCTGGTATGATGAGCCAGGGTTTATTCATTACTGGGCGGAGCAAATTAACTCAACATATAAACAGATGACGGCTGAAGAGAGAGAAAAAGCAGTTTTAATCGTATCTGCACATAGTTTACCGGAGAAGATTTTACAAGGCGGGGATCCTTATGTTGAACAATTAAATGAAACAGCGAAACTTATTTCTGAAGAAACAGGAATTAAGAACTATGAAGTTGGATGGCAAAGTGAAGGAAATACCCCTGACCCATGGATCGGACCAGATGTTCAAGATTTAACACGTGATTTATTTGAACAAAAGGGATACCGTACCTTTGTTTATGCACCTGTAGGATTTGTAGCTGATCACTTAGAAGTGCTGTACGATAATGATTATGAGTGCAAAGTTGTTTGTGATGAGATCGGTGCAAGTTACTACCGGCCAGAAATGCCAAACTCCCATCCGCAATTTATTGAAACACTGGCACGCGTCGTTTTAAAAAAGGTGAGTGATCTGTAATGAATAATACTAGAAATATTGTGATTGTAGGTGGCGGAATAACAGGCTTATCCGCTGCCTATTATTTACAAAAGGAAATTAAACAAAAAAATCTGCCCTATACAGTAAAATTAGTAGAGGCAGGTGACCACTTAGGCGGAAAAATTCAAACTGTTAAAAAAGACGGTTTTACAATCGAGCGAGGACCAGACTCATTTTTAGAAAGAAAAAAATCTGCTGGGAAACTAGCTGAAGAACTAGGTATGACAGATCAATTAGTTCGAAATGGTACAGGACAGGCTTATATTTTAGTGCGAAATAAATTACATAAAATGCCGAAAGGTTCTTATATGGGTGTCCCCACACAAATGAAACCGTTTTTATTTTCAAGCTTATTATCGTTACCAGGGAAACTAAGGACTACTTTGGACTTTTTTATACCGAAAAGCAAAGAAAAAGATGATCAATCACTTGGTTCCTTCTTTCGACGTCGATTTGGAAATGAATTAGTTGAAAATCTTTTGGAACCATTACTATCCGGAATTTATTCGGGGGATATTGACAAGATGAGCCTAATGGCTACATTTCCAAACTTTCATGAATTAGAGCAAACCCATCGCAGTCTTATCAAAGGTTTACGAACAACGATGCCGGAACGAAAAAGAAATACCGGAAAGAAGTCAGGACAATTCCTTGCTTTTAAAAATGGATTTGAATCTGTGGTTGATGAACTAAAACGACGTCTGAATAAAGAAAACATTATTTCCTTAAACAAAGTATTAGATCATGTCGAGAAAAAAGAGCAGGGATACCATCTTCTTTTGAGTAATGGAGAAGTGTATAAAGCGGATACAGTCATTATGGCAACACCGCATTCAGCTCTGCCAAAAGTGTTTAGTCAATATGATATTTTTAAAAAGTTTCATGATATTCCGATGTCGTCTGTTGCTAACGTAGCACTTGCTTTTGATCAATCAGCCATTAAGAAAGATGTGAACGGCACGGGCTTTGTCGTTTCACGCAACAGTAACTTCCGCATTACCGCTTGCACTTGGACACATAAAAAGTGGCCACATACAACGCCTGAAGGTAAAGTATTATTACGCTGTTATGTTGGGAAACCAAATGATCAAGAAATCGTTGGTTTTTCAGATGAGCAAATTACCAATATTGTCTTAAAAGATTTAAAGAAAACGTTGAAGATTAAAGGGGAACCAGCGTTTACAGTTGTTACCCGCTGGAAAAATGTAATGCCACAATATACAGTAGGACATACGGAACGTATTGCTAAGGTTCGCCAAGAAATGAGTGAGCAATTACCTGGTGTATTTTTAGCAGGTAGCTCCTACGAAGGTGTAGGCATACCGGACTGCATTACTCAAGGGGAACAAGCAGTGGAAAATGTACTTGCTTTTCTGCAGAAAAAGGCTTGAAAGGAACTAATAAGTCCTCTTTAAGGGTAAGGATTTGGCATTAAAATATGGAGAAACTATAGCAGAGTATTTTTCTATGATCGATTAGTGAGATACCTAGAGTGTTAGAGACCGATCATGGTTGAAATAGTTTTTATCAAGTGCATGAGTATTCGAACCCAGTCAGCGAAGCAAGAAACGTTCCTTCATCAAGAAGAATGAGTGCCTAAACGCAGTCGTTCACCAAAAAATCCATCATTCGATTAAGAGTAGATTTTGGATATACAAAGAAGCGCATAATCTGTCACGCACGCTGCACAGTTTATTTCGAATAGCAACATGAGAATGGTACTCTCATGTTGCTATTCCTAGTTGCATGAAAAGATCCTTATTTTATTGCGATGTGAATTTCAGTTTTTCCATTGGGATAATATTTTTCAAAATCAAAGGTATAAGCTCGGTTTAATATTCCTTCTTCTTCTAAATCCCAAATCTTACTCCAGGTTTTAAATATTCCTTGTTCATCATTTGTATCAGCATCGTATATTCTGTAAATTTCTGTATTTGGTATTTCTATAACGGGCTGGTCTTCGCTTGCTTTATCGCTTTCAATAGCAACACCTAGTGAATAATCTCCTTTATAATCACTCTCATAATCATAGTAAACACCATATGTAGTATCATGGTGTTGTGTCAGCTCGTGTGAAGCTTCTTCCCACATCGCCTTAATTTTAATCATGACTTCCTTATCATAAAAATTATTTGTCCGAATACTTGTAATCAAATTTAACTCCATGGTGCTCGCTCCCTAGTAAATTTGTACGTTTCATGCAAAGCTTTTTTCTAGTTCATCTATTAAAGAACCAACGTATGATACAGTATTCCTAATAACATCTGGTTTAGACATATCTATATCAGCCTGGCGGATAAGTTCAAGCGGTTTCATTGTACTTCCAGCTTTTAGTATATTTAACCATTGGTCAATAGCAGACTGTCCTTCTTTTTTGATCTTCTCGGCCATGGCGGTCGAAACAGTTAAACCGGCTGAATAAGTATATGGATACAATCCCATATAATAATGGGGCTGGCGCATCCAAGTAAGACTTGCTCCATTATCAATTTTTACTGTATTTCCCCAGAAGTTTTCCAGTGTTTCTCTTTTTTGGTCTGATAAAACGCTAGCAGTTAACGGGGTTCCTGCCTCGGCCAATTTGTAAACACGGCGCTGAAATTCTCCTTCTAGTAAGTGTGTAACAAAGTTATGGTAGTAAGTTCCAAGCAGCTGATTAATTACCCATCGTCTCATACGTTTGTCGTCTGTTTTTTCTAGTAAATGATCTGCGAGCAATAATTCATTAAGTGTAGAAGGTGCTTCTACAAAGTAAGTTGATGGGCGTGTATTAAATAGTGATTGATTTTTACCTGCGAGATAAAAATGTCCCGCATGTCCAAGTTCATGTGCCAAAACAAAAGCGCCACGCATGGTATCTGTCCATGTTATTAAGATATACGGGTGTACACCATATGGACTAGAACAAAATGCCCCAGTAGATTTGCCAACGTTATCCGCTCGGTCTACCCAACGTTCATTCATTCCTTTTTTTATAATGTTACTATACTCCGTTCCCATTACTTGGAGAGCATCTAAAATAATAGACGTTGCTTCTTGATAAGTTGTTGTTGGGTTAAAATCCGGATCAAGCGGTGCTTGTAAATCACAGAAACGCATTTCATCTAAATGAAGTTGTTTTTTTATTAGTTTTGCATACCTGCGCATATGTGGTGCTAATTCCTTTTGAATGATATCTAGTTGTTGATGATACATGTCCTGTGTAACCTGTTGTGGCAAGAGAAGCATATCTGTAACAGAATCATAGGAGCGTAGGCGAGACATCGTGACTTGTTTCGTTACTTCTGTTGCATATGTTGCAGCATAAGTATTTTCATATTTTTTTAAAGTATTTGTAAAAGATTGATAAGCCTTTCTGCGTAGATCCGTGTTTGACGATAATTCATAACGATCCTCATAAAGTGAAAAAGACATTGGCAGATCATTTCCATCTTTATCTCTGATCGGATCGAACTCCATATCAGATGATTTACTGCGTTCATAAATCATATATGGAGCTTCATGAACTTCACTTAGTGTAGCTAGTGCTTCTTCTAATTCCGGGCTTAATGTATAAGGCTTTTTCTCAACAATCGCTTTAAGTATTTTTTGATAGTTTTTTAATTGGGGCTGTTCTGTAATAAACTGATCAATTGTTTCTGTTGAAAGTGTTAATAATTCTGTTTTAATAAAAGACAAGTTGGCACCTATGCTAGCTAAGACACCGGATACTTTTATAGAATCCCTCTGATTTTTAGGATCCGCTCCATCAGCATTAGCTCGTAAATTAGCAAATGTTGCAACACGGATAACTCTTTGTTCGAATTTTTCAGCTGCTATAAGACAATTTAATAATGTATCCGCATTTTCTCCTAACTTTCCTTTATAATAGGTAACCTCACTTATGTCTGTTTGAATTGTATTCCATTCACTTTCCCATTCTTCTGTTGATGTAAATAAATCACTCAGGTCCCATGTTTGTTCTTTTGGTACTTCTGATCTTTTCCAGCGTGTATTACTCATCGTAGGCCTCCTCGTATATTATTATTAACTAGTTTTTTACTAGTTTCTTAAATCGTTATATCTTTCAAGGTATAATGTATTTAATCAGATAGAGGTTGTCGTCACCCTCCTTGAAGCATTGTCTTCGTTAAAAAGACTGACACCTCTTTCTTTATAGAACTATTCGAATGAGCTGGATGACACATCCGTTGTCGTATATCGAACGAGGTTGGATATCTATAGAGATAAGAGGATTCCTCCCATCTGATAAATAATGCATTAGGTGGTGTTCTCGATGTTTTATATTGGTATTGATATTGGTAAATGTCATCATGAAGTTGGTTTGATTAATGATAAAGGGAATCACGTAGGTAAAACCCTTCGTTTCGCTAACTCCAAAGATGGGAGTGAAAAGTTATTACAATTTATCAACCAATACAATCTAACACCAGATAACTCAGTTGTAGGGCTTGAAGCCACTGGACATTACTGGTTATCAATATTCTCATACCTTCACAAACTTGGATTTAAAACAACTGTCTTTAATCCATTACAATCAGACGCTTTACGCTATTTTTATATTCGTAAAACAAAAACAGATGTGAGTGATGCTTATCTTATTGCCCAGGTCATTCGAATTGATTCACCTGACGAAACCCCTTTTCTTGAAGATGATTTACTTGAGTTAAGACATCTTGAACGTCTGCGTTTTTCTTTTGTAGACCAATGTTCAGACTTAAAGCGTAAGGTCATTTCATTATTGGATCAAGTTTTCCCAGAGTATGAAAAAATCTTCTCTGATGTCTTTGGGATGTCTTCAACAGAAGTGTTATTGCATTCCCCTTTGCCTGAAGACTTACTTAACATTGATACCAAAAAGCTAGCTGATTTATTAAACCAAGTAAGTAAAGGCCGTTACGGCGAATCAAGGGCTCTTACAAAAGCCAAACAAATTCAAAAAAGTGCTTTAAATTCTTTTGGCATCACCGTTGGTTCAGATGTGTTCAAGTTACAAATTAAACTTCTATTAGAACAAATCAAGCTTATTGAAGAGCAC
>NZ_JAGIKX010000037.1:0-25381 GCF_017874635.1 Virgibacillus alimentarius | reverse complement strand
GCAGAATAATTAATCATTTTAAAACCAAAGCAAAAAAGAATCCAGTATCTACTGAATTCTTTTTTCGCTATTTAGCCGAGTTTTGTCCCAGCCTCCTTATTTTTGTGTTTTTTTCAATCGTAGAGTATGATAAAGTTAATAGCGACAAGTGTTAGAGATCAGCGAGGAGGAAGAATGAAATGAATATAACAATATATGATGTAGCAAGAGAAGCAAATGTATCAATGGCAACTGTTTCTCGGGTTGTGAATGGTAATCCAAATGTTAAGCCGACAACACGCAAGAAGGTTTTAAATACGATTGAACAATTGGGGTATCGGCCAAATGCAGTTGCAAGAGGTTTAGCTAGTAAAAAAACAACAACAGTAGGAGCAATTATTCCAGATATATCAAGTATTTTCTTTGCAGAATTAGCCAGGGGAATTGAGGATATAGCTACAATGTATAAGTATAATATGATTTTGAGTAATTCTGACCAAAATAAAGATAAAGAATTACAACTTATAAATACGATGCTTGAAAAACAGGTAGATGGGATTTTATTTATGGGAGGAAATATTACGCAAGAACATGTTGAACAGTTTTCTAGTTCTCCTGTACCTGTAGTCTTAGCAGCAACATATGATGAAACCAACTCTATCCCATCTGTAAATATTGATTATGATGTGGCAGCATATGAAGCAACAAAGTTTCTAATCGGCGAGCATCATACACATCCTGCCTACATTTCTGGTGAAAAGGATTCACATATTAGTAAATTGAAATATAAAGGTTACGCAAGAGCGTTAGAAGAATCCTCTATACCTATAAAAGAAGAGTATATTGTACAAGGGGATTTTTCTTATCAGTCTGGTATTGAAGCAGCAAATGAATTATTGGAATTAGAAAATAAGCCAAACGCTGTTTTTGTTGCAGCTGATGAAATGGCATTAGGAGTAATTCATGGCGCACAAGATAAAGGGCTCAGTGTACCTCAAGATCTTGAAGTATTTGGCTTTGATAATACTAGGTTGGCAACGATGGTACGACCAACGTTATCAACGATTGTTCAGCCAATGTATGATATTGGTGCTGTGGCAATGCGTTTATTAACAAAATTTATGAATAAAGAAGAAGTTGTTGAGAAAAAAGTTGTTTTACCCCACAGAGTTATTGAGAGAAACTCAACTATATAAAATTAATGCCGATATATACTATAAATGATAGTTTGAGGAGAATATAGCATGAAAAAGAGAGATTTATTAACTCCAATCGGCATCACATTAGGTTTTATTATGATTATGTTAGCTATTTTATCGAAGGATGATTCGGGGGGGACCGCTTCCTTTATGGATATTTCATCCATATTTATTGTTATTGGCGGTTTAATTGCCTCATTGTTAATAAACTTCAAATGGGAGCAAATTAAATTAGTTGGAAAAATCTTTAGGAAAGCATTCTATCAAAATGGACAACAATTGCCTAATTTAATTAAAATACTTATACGTCTTTCAGAAAAGGCTAGAAGAGAAGGTTTGCTTGCACTAGAAACTGAATTAGATGATATAGAAGATCCGTTTCTTCGTAAAGGTATTATGCTAGCAGTGGATGGAATTGAGCATGATGTGATTCATGATATCATGGATGCGGAAATTACAGCATTAGAAGAACGACACTATAAAGGTAGAGAGATTATTGTGAAATCAGGTGAGTATGCACCTTCTTGGGGAATGATCGGTACATTAGTTGGTCTTGTTCTTATGCTGAGAAATCTACAGGATCCATCTTCCTTAGGACCAAATATGGCGGTCGCTTTATTAACTACACTTTATGGAACTGTTCTCGCCAACCTGGTCTTCCTTCCGATCGCTAACAAATTGGAAAATAAAACTGAGGAAGAGATATTTTATAAACAAATAATTATTGAAGGTATTATTGGAATTCAGTCCGGGCAAAACCCACGGATTTTAGAAGAAAAACTGAGCGCTTTTCTCTCTCGTGAAATGAAAACTACATTTGAAGAAACACGAGAACAAATTGCTTTCGACGAGGAGAATACGAATGAAGCGTAGAAGAATGAATAGAGGCAAAAACAGTGGAGCGCCTAAGTGGATGGTCACCTATTCAGATATGATTACGCTTATTCTTGTTTTCTTTATCCTTTTGTTTTCCATGTCTCAAATAGACTCTACCAAATTTGAAGCTATATCGGATTCATTTCGCAATCGAATGATTCTGGATTTTTACCCATCATCAATTCCAATGGAACATCCATCCGAAAATTCTGCACAAATGGCTAATAAGGATATCCAAAAAGAAATGAAGTCCGCTAAGTTCATAAACGAAATGAAATCAAAACAAGAAAATTCTTTAAACAAGTTGATGAAAGATGTGAAAGGATATCTAGATAAAAACGATTTAAATAATGTGATTTCTGCTAATAGAACGGAAAGAGGGGTTGTATTAGTCTTACAAGAGAGTATTTTGTTTGATACAGCCAAAGCGGATATTTTAGATCCTGGCAAAGAGTTCCTGGAAAAAATCGGCTCTCTTTTAGCAGAAATACCTAATAATGTTAGAGTTGAAGGTCATACGGATAGTAGACCAATAGCTTCCTATACTTATCCTTCCAATTGGGAATTATCTGGAGCTCGGGCAAGTAGTGTTACAAGATACCTAATAAATAACCATGATTTAGATGTAGCACGATTCAGTATTGCTGGTTATGGTGATACAAACCCTGTAGAACCAAATACAACAGGTGAGAATATGAGTAAAAACAGAAGAGTTGAGATTGTTATTTTAGAAGATGGGGAAGGATCTAACGTTGATTAAGATGATTAAAAGGAGATGACCTTAAAGAAGTCATCTCTTTATTGTTTTAAAACTATTTATCCATTTTTTGGTTTTGCATATTTTAGTGCATTTAATAAAAGTTTATTGTTTTTTTCATTAATTTCTTTCCTTCTTGGAATATCTGGGATAATCTTTTTATCATCATGCCATTTTTCTGGTAAGGAAACAGGAGATTTTTTTTGCCATTTTGTTATCCATTTGGATGGCATAGAACCTTCCTGCAACTTACCATTTTTCATAACATTCCATATCTGTGCCCATGCGCGGGGAACAACACGCCACATATCATAGCCACCACCGCCAAGAGCAATCCATTTGCCATTAGTGTAAGTATGTGCTAAATGATGGGCAAGCATCGGTATTTTTTCGTATGTTACCATCGTTGTACATAAATGAGTTAATGGATCAAAGCAATGAGCGTCAGCACCATTTTGTGTAACAATAACATCAGGCTTAAAAAATTCAATGATTTCCCTGAAAGCGGATTCATAAAGGTGTAAAAATGATTCATCTTGCGTAAAGGCATCTACAGGTAAATTAAACGCATAGCCATGCCCTTTTTTAATTCCACGTTCATTGGTGTTTCCAGTACCTGGAAAAAGGTATCTGCCGGTCTCGTGAATGGAAAGCGTACAAACATTCGGATCGTCATAAAATGCCCATTGAACTCCATCTCCATGGTGAGCATCCGTATCTACGTATAGTACTCTTAAGTTATATTTTTCGCGAATATATTTGATTGCTATGGCACCATCATTATAGATACAGAAGCCAGAAGCTTTTCCTTTAAACCCATGATGAAGTCCACCCCCTAAGTTAAGCGCATGATTCACATGATTTCCAAGTACAGCGTCTACTGCTGTTAATGTTGCACCAACCAGGTAACAGGATGCTTCATGCATATTTGGAAACATAGGTGTGTCCTCTGTTCCAATGCCATATTCCATCCCCTGGTTTTTTGTTAGTTTTCCAATACTAGCTTTTTTCACTGCTTCAATATAGGCATGGTCATGAAAAAGCAATAGCTCTTCGTCTTTTGCACTGCGAGGTTTCAGGATATCACTGTCTTCTAATGTATTTGCATACTGCAATAACTCTTTAGCCAATAATACCCTTTTTTGGTTAAAGGGATGATCCGGATAAAAATGATATTTTAAAAGTGCGTCTGAGTAAACAAATGCAGATTTACACTTCATAGTTTTGGAACTCCATTAAATTATTTGGCCACATTAGTTCATATCCCGCCTCTTTTAAATCTTGTATAACCGGTGAGGGATTCATTGTCTGGATACGAAATACAAGGACTTTATAATTTGGGTCATCTTTATATGGGTATACTAATAATGACGTAATGTTTGCTTTTCGCTTACCAAAAACAGCAGCAACCTCGGGCAGAATACCTGGTTTATGTGGCACTTTGACTTCAATGTGAGAGCTTTGGACATGAGTACCTGTCAATTGAATTAATGTATAAAACATATCTTTTTCTGTCACAATTCCTACGAGTTGATTTTTGCTGACAACAGGTAATGATGAAAACTCCTCATCATAAAATATACGAGCAATTTCTTCCACAAAATCTAATGGGTGTATTGTAATAACGGGATGACTCATAATGGTTTGAATTTCTTTATGAAGATCTGCTTGTTTTGGATTTTTGTCGAATATTGACGGACTTGCATCTCTTATATCACGGTCTGATACAATTCCAATGACGGATTGTTCCTCATCTACGATAGGAATATGTCTAATATGTTGTTCCTGTATTAATCGTAAGGCTTCTGCTATTGTTGCTGTCGGTGGAAGTGTTGTTACATTTGTTTGCATAATATTTTCTATGAACATTTAAAACCCCTCCCTCATATTCCGGTATTGATGCCGTTGTAAAAATCTTAGTTTATCAAATTGTTTAATTGATACGTCAGGAACATTTTTGCCAATACGAACCATAAGGCAATTCGCAGGATGAGAAATAATCTCTGGATCATCTGTAGGGGATGGTACTAATCCGCCAGCAGCCATCATCTTTTCCATAACCTTTCGATAATCCCAAATACTTAATTTTGTCCCTTTCATATCCCAATGCCAATAGTATTCAGTAGAAATGATAATATAATTTTCCATATATTCATCTGACATTGAGACCTGCAATAGTTTCGAAGCAATTTTTACTGCACGGTAAGCAGGGATTACTTCTATGGCTCCTAAAACAAGAAGATCTTCCATCTTGAATTTGGACCATCGTTCGAGTGGGTCTGCATGTAAATAAGTTACATATCCGATAATTGTGTGTTCGGTTCTGGCAATAACAATACGTCCTTCAGGAAAATCAGCGATACTTAAAATAGCTTCAAATTGCTTTGGAGCAGGTCGAAAAGCTGTTAAATCTTCATGGAAATGGTATTTTGCCAGTTCGCTCGAAGGCAGTGGCCCCTCAATGATGATTGTTCCATTAGGGGTGTTCACTTTTGAAGATTGATAGGTTTTTGTATGTTTCATTAACTCACCACCTGAGAATGTGTTGGGAAATCTTCAGTTTATTTATATTATACAAGATAGTGTATTAAATTTTTAGTATTTAGAACAATATATTGTTTATTACGAGAAAAAAGAAGAGGACAGACCCTCTTCTTTTTTTCTCGTAGTCTAGGAAATTATAAATCTTTGTACCTGTGCGTTAAGTGGGTCTAGCCACGTCCAGCTTCAGCGCCCATCGACTAGCGTGCCTTCCTTGTTTAAGGAAGGCCGACTAATTACGAACTTTGCGGCCAACGACGGCATACCGATGTTTCTTTTATCTCTTACGGTTCCGTCCAGTCCGTACGTCGCTATACGGGCGCTTGTACTTTTGTTCTTATCTACTTGATACAATATTTAGCTATACTTCTTAATGGACTAAATATAAGAATTTTTAATAGATTTTAGAGCGGGCATTTATTTTCCGTAATACCTAACGCTTTTTTATTTGATCGCTAAAAGCAGCATGTATTTCTGTCTAGTCTTTTTGTGGAAATAATTTACTGAGATCGTCTAATTCGTCATAGCCATGTTCTTCTAAAAAGTCACGGTTGAATAATACGCCGTTTCCTTTTTTGGGTTTTTTCCGCTTACTCTTTTCGGACTTTCCGCTAATTAGACTATCATCTTTTTCCGTTGGTACGTATTTTTCGTTAAACAAATCTGCCTTGACAAGTTTTGCTTTCCTACATAGGTCTGTAGGTAGTTTCCCGGAAGGTGCACAATAGCTGCGCTCAACAATACCGTTTGGACGTTTGAATTTTTCTTTTGGAGTAACTAGATCTGGATTAATTTCAGATGCACTGTTAATCAGCTCAGTCCAAAGCTTCATATTTCGCTGACTATAACTTAATGAACAGCCCGGACAATCATCTAAGCCATGGTTACTATCATAACCTATCCAAGCGCCAAACGTTACATTTGGATTTGTACCTACAAACCATGCGTCTTTATAATCATTTGACGTTCCTGTTTTTCCGGCCCAGTCAACATCGTTATGTTTTAATTGTGATTTTATATATGTGCCAGTTCCTTTATTGATTACATCTCGCATGATGTCTAGCGTTAAATAAGCTGTTTCTGGAGAAAATACCTTTACTGGTTCGGACTCATGTTTATAGATGACTTCTCCATCACTTGTCGTTATTTTTTCAATCATGTAGGCATTCCTAAATTTTCCGTCATTACCAAACGTTGAAAAGGCATTAGTATTTTCTTCCACAGTGACCCCGTGTGTTGTCCCGCCAATTGAAAGGGATGGGAATGTATACTCGTCATCCGAGATAGTAGTAATCCCCATTTTTTCCATATATTTTTTTCCTAGATTACCATCTATTAATTGTTTATAAACTCTTACCACAGGAATGTTATATGAATTCGTAAGCGCCTCCCGGGCAGAAACGAGACCATGCTCCCCTTTTGCGTAGTTGTCTGGTAGCCAGCCATCACTTGGCATTTTGAAATCTGCCAGTGGTGTTCCCGGTTGAATAATACCTTCTTCAAAAGCTGGGGCGTACGTAAGGATCGGTTTCATTGTACTACCATTTGATCGTTTAGATTGAGTAGCGAAATTTACTTGATTCTCTTTGCTGTAATCACGACCACCTACAAAGCTGATTATTTTTCCAGTGTGGTTCTCAATTAAGACTGCGCCTGCTTGGACAGGATCTGTTATTTCTTCTCCGTTTTCATCAATTGCAGTAATATCAGGACCAAAATGCTGATAATTTTTTACGACCTCTTGGAATTTATTATATATTTCCTTATCTATTGTTGTGTGAATTTTATATCCATTTCTTCGTAAAGCGCGATCTGCATATTTTGTATATTGTTTGTTTAACTTTTGATCACTTTTTAAATCCTCTTTCGTATATCCGTCTTTTTTAGCTAGTATGTTTTTTAAAATAAATTTAGCTCTCTTTTGGACTTCATCTGCGAAATAGGATTTTTGTGGATTTTTCTTTGGTTTTTCAATGAAATCATCTATAATATCATAATCTATTGCTTTTTTATATTCTTTTTTCGTAATATAGCCTTCCTCATACATCCGATTTAAAACAGTTTTCATTCGGTTTAATCCTGGTTGTAGATTTTCCTTATCTTTTAGCTTTCCTTCATTTGTAAAGGGTGTATAGTATGAAGGGCTTTGTGGCAGCCCTGCTAAAAATGCTGCCTGTGGTAAGTTTGCATCTTCCGCGTCTACACCAAAGATTCCTTTGGCTGCAGTTTGTACGCCAGCAACATTCCCACCTGATGCTTCACGGCCATATGGAATTATATTTAAGTAAGCTTCTAATATTTGGTCTTTTGTAAAGAAATTTTCTAGGCGAAGTGCCAAAAGGATTTCTTTTGCTTTACGGTCAAAAGACACTTCATTTGTCAGTATTTGATTCTTTATAAGTTGCTGAGTCAGTGTGCTTCCACCTGTTTTAACATTTGAATTTGTTACTTCTTGAACAATGGCTCGAACGATAGCTTTTGGTACAACGCCTTCATGTTCATTAAAATATTGATCCTCTGTTGCAATAACGGCGTTGATTAAGGTATCAGAAACCTGATCTAAAGAAACCTCTTCTCGGTATATATCTGAGCGCACATCTCCATAATATTTCCCGTCGCTAAAATAAAGTTTTGAAGTTTCTTCATAATTATAAATATCTTTTTTCATATTTTCATAGCTTCGAATGGGTTCGTCTTTAACTAGGGAAGCAAAATAGCCGGCACCCATCCCGCCAATGAAAAATAATCCAATAAAAGCTGTAAGGAGTAAAAGTAAAATAATATTCCACATAATGTCATATGTAATACGAAAATTCTTTTGCAATTTCTCATTCTTTACTATCGATTTAATTTTAGTATAATATCTTCGAAGTGTTTCTTTAAGATCCACGGTTAACCTCCTAAAATGATGTTCAATCGAACATCAAAAATACATTATTATTATAGCATACAAGAAATTTTAGGTGTAGATAGGTGAGATGAGGATATATACTATTGCTTTTTGGTGTAAAATATGGTAAGAATATATATTATAATATAATAATTAAATTGCGAAGAAAGATCGAAGTAGTTTTGTGAATCCCTATAAAAGAGAACTGGCGGTTGGTGCGAGCCAGTATATATTTACAGACGAATTACAATCTCGAGCATCAACTTTAGTTCGATTATTTAGAGCTAAAGAGACGGTGATTTCATCGTTAACAATACCAAAGTGGCAAAAATTTTTGCAACAAGGGTGGTAACGCGTATAAACTCGTCCCTTATGATGATTAGGGATGAGTTTTTTTATTTAAAAAATGGTGAGGTGTGTAATGAATGGATATTTTACAGGATTTAGAAAAACGGGGATTAATTCAACAAACAACAGACTGGGAAGGACTTAAAAAGCATTTGACAGATAGACAGGTCACATTGTACTGTGGGTTTGATCCAACAGCAGATAGTTTACATATCGGTCATTTATTGCCGATTGTTATGTTAAAAAGGTTTCAGCGGGCAGGGCATAAGCCAATCGCATTGATCGGCGGAGGAACAGGAATGATCGGAGATCCTAGTGGTCGGTCTAGTGAACGTTCCCTAAATAGTGCTGATGTTGTAAAAGGATACAGTGAAAAGATTAAACAGCAATTAGCTAAAATATTAAACTTTGATCATGGGGAAAATGCAGCTGTTGCTCGTAATAATCATGATTGGCTGGCGAGTATGACCATTATTGACTTTTTAAGAGACGCTGGTAAACATTTTGGAATTAACTATATGCTAGCAAAAGAATCTGTTTCAGCTCGCATTGAACAAGGAATTTCCTATACAGAGTTTAGCTATATGATTTTACAATCTCTTGATTTTCTGAAATTATATGAAGAAGAGAATTGCACATTACAAATAGGCGGAAGTGATCAGTGGGGGAACATAACAGCTGGTATGGAATTTATTCGTCGTTCCCGTGAAGATAAAGATGAAGAAGTAACGGCTTTTGGATTGACTGTTCCATTGATCACGAAAGCGGATGGAACTAAATTTGGCAAAACCGCTGGCGGTGCTGTATGGTTAGATCCTAATAAAACAACAGCTTATGAGTTTTATCAGTTTTGGTTTAATACGGATGACCGGGATGTTATGAAATTCTTGCATTATTTCACGTTCTTAGAAGAGGATGAATTAAATCTTTTGCAAGCAGAGGTGGAAAATAATCCGGAGAATCGTATTGCACAAAGACGTTTAGCAGAAGAAATGACAAAATTGGTTCATAGTCAATCAGCGTTAGAACAAGCCCAAAAAATATCTACTTCATTGTTTAAAGGTGATTTGAAACAACTGTCTGGCAATGATATTGAGCAAGGATTTAAAGACGTTCCGACTTATGAAATGGAAAAAACAGATATCGGTTTAATCGATCTTCTTGTAAATGCTTCTATATCCTCGTCAAAAAGACAGGCGAGGGAGGATATTAATAATGGAGCTATTTATATTAATGGAGAGAGACAGCAAGACCTACAATATGTTATTACAGCAAATGACCGCATTGAAGATAGATTTACTGTTATTAGACGTGGAAAGAAAAAGTACAATTTAATTCAATATAAATAAACAAATGAAGGTTGTATGAGCATATATGTTATGCATACAGCCTTTTATACCATAAAAAAACTGTTCACAAATAGTGAACAGTTTTTTTATTAATGACGTGAATAGAACTCTACGATAAGCGCTTCATTGATTTCTGCTGGTAATTCAGAACGCTCAGGGTAACGAACATAACTTCCTGTCATTTGATCCGCGTCAAAATTAAGATACTCAGGTACAAAATTGTTTACTTCAATAGCCTCTTTAATAATATCTAAGTTCTTCGCTTTTTCTCTTAATCCAATTTCTTGAGCTGGTTTTAAGCGGAATGAAGGGATGTCTACACGGCTGCCATCCACAGTGATATGTCCGTGATTTACAAGCTGACGAGCTTGCTTACGTGTACGTGCAAGACCTAGGCGATAAACAATATTATCTAGGCGGGATTCAAGTAGAATCATAAAGTTTTCACCGTGAACACCTTTCATTTTTCCTGCTTCATTAAACAAGTTAAGGAATTGGCGTTCATTCAGTCCATACATATAGCGTAACTTTTGCTTCTCTTGAAGCTGTAAGCCATATTCAGAAATCTTTCTACGTTGATTAGCACCGTGTTGCCCAGGAGCATAAGGGCGCTTATCTAATTCTTTACCTGTACCAGTTAATGAAATGCCAAGACGTCGTGATTTTTTCCAAACGGAACCAGTAAAACGTGACATAGGACATTTCCTCCTTTTATTTTATTTGCATAAAATAAATCGACCGTGTTCCTAACTGTTGTTCATTATGTTTTCATGTACCATCGCTCCAGCAGCAGAGAGTTACACGATACACCTCCTAAGTAGAGGAACAAAATGATAGCAACCAGCGGTTCACATAGGCTACCTTATTATTTTACACAAAGAATAGTATATAAGTTATAGATACAGAAGTCAACACTATTATTTTTTATAGAATAATAAATGATGCTAGTTGAGAAATTTTTCTAAAGCAGCTGTGAATTTTTGAAGGTGTGTTTCGTCCAGTTCATCAAAACGATTTGTTACTGGGCTATCAACATCTAAAACACCATATATCGTATCTTGAACAAAGATAGGGACGACAATTTCCGATTTACTTGCACTATCACAAGCGATGTGTCCTGGAAACTGCGTGACATCGTTGACTCTTAGTGTTTTACGCTCTTTAACAGCTGTCCCGCAAACTCCCTTTCCAAACGGTATTCTTATGCATGCTGGTAAGCCTTGAAACGGACCAAGTACTAACTCATTATCTTTCCAGAGATAGAAGCCCACCCAATTTACTTCCGATAAAAACTGATTTAGTAACGCGGTTGCATTTGATAGTATTGCAATAGGGTCTTCCTCATCTTTTGATAATGCAGTTAATTGCTTCAGTAATAAAGTATAATCGTTTACTCTATTTCCAGAGTATGTAACAGTTTCAAACAAAAAATCTTCCTTTCTTTTGATGTACTTCGACAAATTCTAAAAGTATTTGTCGAGGGAAAATGGAAGGATATCTACAATCTTTGTCGTAATTGTGAATTAAGGAGTTGAATTGCAATGAAAGCTAACTCATCGAAACAAAAGGTTATTGATGCTGCTTCTGTACTATTTTTTCAAAATGGTTTCCATGGAACATCCGTGAGGGATATTGCCGATAGAGCTTCTGTTAATGTCTCTTTAATAAGCTATTATTTCAAAAGTAAACAGGGTTTATTAGAGTATGCAGTCACTCAATATTATGAAGCTTATTTAGAAATAATAGAAAATACGTTAAAACAAGCAAACTCATTAACATCTATGGAAAAATTAAAAAAATTAATATTTGCCATTATACAGTATAAACAGAGTAATCATCAATTCACCTGCTTTATCCACCGGGAATTATCCTTAGATTCTGTTTTTGTAAGAGAAATGGCAGTTACCTATTTAGCAAAAGAAAATTATTTTATAAGCAATACATTTTTTGATATACTTAAACAAAATAAGCAGAAAGTGGAAAACTCGCAATTTTTGTTAATGCAATTAAAAGGTATGCTTATTACTCCATATGTTCTGCAAAATGAATGGAAAGACCATGTTGTAGGTGAATCTTCACAAAATTATTTTGTGAAAAAATATGTGCAAACAATACATCAATGGTTAGATTTTATTCTCGTTACAAAAGATGAAAATTACACAGCAAATAATTTCGTTTCAAAAAATGAATAAAGCACTATTTTATTCATTTTTTTTAGCCAAAAATGATATGAACATGGTATTATAGGATTAGCCATGCTAAAATTGTCGGTTTTTGATACCTGTTTTTCAAGAGAGACTCAAACGAAAAAATCCTCTTATACAGGAATATAGTTAGGAGGCAGCTTATGGCATATATCATAGGAATCATACTATTAATTATTGCACTAATTATTGTAGGGCTTATATTAAGAAAACGGGTATACGATGAAGTTGATCAACAAGAAAATTGGAAGATGGATATACTAGATAGAGATGTTGCTGCTGAGCTTTCAAAAATAAAGAAATTAAATTTATCCGGCGAAACACAAGAAAAATTTGAATCTTGGAAAGAACGCTGGGAGATAATAATAACAAAAGAATTATCCAACGTTGAAGATATGTTAGTTAAGGCAGAGGAGTTCGCAGATCGTTACCGGTTTTCAAATGCTAAAAAATTACTGCGAAAAAATGAACAAGATCTAAATACGATTGAAAATGATATTGAAAAAATACTTAATGAACTAGAAGAGCTCCTAGAATCAGAAAAGTCCAGCCGTGAAGATGTTGAAACACTACGACCAAACATTAAATATCTTCGCCGAAAACTATCTCAACACCGCTATCAATATGGAAAAGCAGAGTCTGTTTTTGAATCAAGAATTGACGAGATGGAGCAAGCATTTATTAAATACGATGAATTGGCGGGTTGTGGTAATTATTTTGAAGCTAAGGATTTAGTAAACAATTTAAAACAAGAATTGGAACAATTGATTTCTCAAATCGATGAATTCCCTGAAATATATAGGAAATGTAAACATGACTTACCTGCGCAATTGGATGAGCTGCTCACTGGTTTAAAAGAAATGAAAAGTGATGGGTATCGCGTCAGTCATCTTGGTTTTAAAAAAGAGATTCATGACTACCAAAAGCGCTTGTTGGATGGTATTTCGTCCCTGGAAAAAGGAAATACATCCGAGGTGAAAATTCTTATAGAAGAAATTGAAAATAGAATTTCGGAGATGTATCAACTTCTGGAAAAAGAAGCAATTGCTAAAAGTTATATGGAAGCTAAAATTCCAAAATATCAATCAACATTAGATGAATTAGGTGCTTCCTTTTATGATACAAAAACCGAAGTGGAAAACATGAAAAAGGCTTACTACTTTGAAGATAGTGATATGGAAAGGTATTTAGCATTAGATAAAACAATAGCTCATTTAGAAAAACAGCTAGAAGAATTTTCAAATGCTATGGAAAATGAGAATATTGCCCACTCCGAATTAAGAGAACGACTAGATGAAGGTTTTCAGCAAATGGCAGAGTTACAAGAAAAACATGAAGCATTTAAGAAACGTATCCACAATTTGCGTAAAGACGAAATCGAAGCAAAAGAAACGTTAGCAGAAATACAA
The DNA here is from genome assembly GCF_017874635.1 of Virgibacillus alimentarius. Classification (NCBI taxonomy): domain Bacteria; kingdom Bacillati; phylum Bacillota; class Bacilli; order Caryophanales; family Bacillaceae; genus Virgibacillus; species Virgibacillus alimentarius. Next base: position 11,829 of record NZ_JAGIKX010000037.1, on the reverse strand, counting down.
AATAATATTTATGATACAAATCGTAAATTGAAAAAAAGCAATATACCTGGAGTACCAAACTTCATTTGGAACATGATGGAAACGGCAGCTGGGAAAAATAAAATAGTAATGAAGGCGTTAGAGAAGCAGCCGCTTGAAATTGCTGAAGTGCAACAAGCGCTTACTGAAGCCAAATTAACTGTTGATAAAACGATGGAACAAACGGATTTGCTTCTTGAACAAGCTGCATTAACCGAACAAGTGATTCAATATGCAAATAGATATCGAAGCAGTTATCCAGAACTAGCTGCAAAATTAAATGAAGCTGAAAGATTATTTAGATCATTTGAATATGAACTTGCTTTAGAGCAGGCTGCAAATGCAGTGGAAGAAATAGAACCAGGTGCTTTACAAAAGATTGAAGTGCCTCAGGAAGTTTTGAATTAAAAATGATTGACATAGGCTGTCTTATAGAAGGGGAGAGGGAAAATCCCAATTTATAAGTCAGCCTTGATTATTTATATAGATCTTAGAGAAAATTGGTAAGGAGTTTAAACAATGATTTATTTAGATAATAGTGCAACAACAAAACCAAATCCTGCTGTATTAGAAAGTTATAGACACATATCAGAAATGATGTTTGCTAATCCCTCCTCGATTCACCAATTTGGCGGTGAATCGGAAAAATTGTTATTTAAGGCTAAAGATCAAGCATCATACTTACTAGGGGTGAGCCGAGGTGAAATAATTTTTACTTCCGGGGGGACGGAAGGAAATAATTTAGCTATAAAAGGAATTGCATTAAAACACCAAAAACGTGGAAAACATATTATAACCTCAACAATCGAACATCCTTCCGTATATAATACATGTAATAGTTTAGAATCCTTAGGATTTGAAATAACTTATTTACCTGTCAATGAAAAGGGAGAAGTATCTACAAAAGAACTTAAAAGTGCCATTCGCAATGACACTATACTAATAAGTATTATGCATGTTAATAATGAACTTGGTACGATTCAGCCAATTGAGGAAATCAGTCAAATTGCTAAAAAGCATCCCAAACTATTTTTGCATGTGGATGGCGTACAAGGTTTAGGAAAAGTCCCTTTATCATTAGATAATAGCGGAATCGACCTATGTACATTTTCAGGACATAAAATTCACGGATTAAAAGGCACTGGGATCTTGTATGTAAAAAACGGTACCACGTTATTTCCACTATTTCATGGCGGAAATCAAGAAAGTGGCATACGTTCTGGCACTGAAAATTTAGCTGGATCAGTATCATTGGTGAAAGCACTAAGGTTAATGAAAGAACGCGAAAAAAAAGAACTGGCGGACTTATACGATATACATCAGAACTTACGAAAAAGATTGGAAGAAATAGATGATGTGAAAATGAATACACCTTGTCAAAATGTTGCACCACATATTATAAACATATCTATACCAGGACTGAAACCGGAAGTGATGATTCATACGCTAGGAGAAAAAGATATTTTTATTTCCACAAAATCCGCTTGCTCATCAAAGCAGAAAGAGGAGAGTAAAGTACTAGCTGCATGCGGATTAGATGAAAAGAGGACGACATCCGCTTTACGAATTAGCTTATCCTATGATACAACAAAAGAGGAAATTTCATGTTTTTTAGAAGAATTAAAAGAAGCAATACAACAATTAAAAGAAATAATGGAGTAGATAATCATGCAATACGATCATATATTAATACGGTATGGAGAATTGGGACTGAAAGGGAAAAATATCAAGAAGTTTATTGTAAAGTTACAAGAAAATATTCAACATAAATTAAAAGAATTTCCCGATGTTAAAGTGAAACGAACCCAAGGAAGAATGTTTGTTTTGTTAAATGGTCATGATCCAGAGCCAGTTATAACAAAGTGCAGGGACATTTTCGGTATTCGAAGTCTTAGCTTAGCAATAAAGGTGGATAATGATATTCAAAAAATAAAGGATGCAGCTTTATTTGCATTGAAGAACGGGAAAGATGTTCAAACGTTTAAAATATCTGTAAAAAGAATCAATAAAAATTTTCCAATATCTTCACAGGAAATGAATCAAGTATTAGGCGGTCACTTACTTGCAAACACGTCCGATTATACAGTAGATGTTCATCATCCTGATTTGACCATAAGAGTCGAAATAAGAAACGAAGCAACGTACATTACGTCTGATATAATTTTAGGATTAGGTGGACTTCCAGTAGGGACATCCGGAAAGTCTTTATTATTATTATCAGGTGGTATTGATAGTCCAGTCGCAGGTTACTTGGCAATGAAGCGCGGTGTTCAAATTGAAGCAATACATTTTCACTCTCCGCCATTTACAAGTGAGAGAGCGAAACAAAAAGTAATTGATATTGCTGAAAAATTGACTGCCTTTGGAAATACAATTAATATTCATTTTGTACCTTTCACAAAGTTACAACAACAGATTTTTCATGATATTCCTGAAGGTTATGCGATGACTGTTATGCGGCGTATGATGATGCGTATTGCTCAAAAGGTCTGTGAAAAAGAATCAATCCTATCCATTACTACAGGAGAAAATCTAGGTCAAGTTGCAAGTCAAACGATGGAAAGTATGAATACAATTAATGAAGTGACAAACTACCCGATTATTCGACCGTTAATTACAATGGATAAAGATGATATTATACAACTCTCCAAAAAAATTAATACGTATGATATTTCAATTAGACCACATGAGGATTGTTGTACGATATTTGTACCTAAATCTCCAAAGACTAGACCAAAGCGAGATAAAGTGAATAACATGGAATCCAAATGTAATTATACGTTTCTACTTGAAGAAGCAATTAATGGCATTGAAGTAATGAAAATAAATGATGACCAAGTAAATTCAAAAGATGTATTCGATCATCTTCTATAAGGTTTGAAAAGAAGCGAGTATAGCATTATATAAATATTTTTTTACGGAAAAATTACAACAACTTCCAGTCTAAAATATGAATGAATTCCCTCCTTGTCGCACAATATAAAAGTACCAAGGAGGTGAAACATCATGGCAAACAATAATAGTAACAATTCAAATCAATTGGTGGTTCCTGGTGCGGAACAAGCATTAAACCAAATGAAAACTGAAATTGCACAAGAGTTTGGTGTACAACTTGGTGCTGATTCTACTTCTCGCGCTAACGGATCTGTTGGTGGGGAAATTACAAAACGTCTCGTTCAAATGGCTGAACAACAATTTGGCGGCATGAATCAACAATAAATAAATATGAAATGGCTTAAGGGCTATTCCTCAAGAGGGGATAGCCCTTCGTTAATTCGTTTTACTATCGATAAAAAGGTGTAATTCCATATAAGCTTCTTACAAGAAAGTTCTTTTTACTCGATCCCAAAATGAATTATTTTTTAATTTCACGGTTTTTATTAATTTATCACTTAGTCTTACATTAATACTTTTAATATTTTGTATGGAATAAGCTTCATTATCTAATCCAATAATCGGGTAATCGTTACCATCCTGTAAAATACGCAGGGATAATTTTCTGTTTTGGTTTAATACAAAGGACGACCCTAGTGTACGATAACGATTATTATTGATGGATGCTAGTTCAGATACTTGAAAACATGGAAGAAGCGGATCGATAACAGCACCATTCGTGGACTTATTGTAGCCTGTGCTTCCGGTAGGTGTGGCCACAACCAATCCATCACCTCGAAATGTTTCGAAATACTTATCATCAATAAACACATCGATTACAATTGTTTTTATAATCGTTGATCGTATACTTACTTCATTAAGGCAGTGGAATAAAGTATTCCCATTAACTTCCACATTAATAACCGGAAAACGGCGTACTTCTAATTCTTCATGTTCAATTGTATAAAGCATCTCATCAAAGTTTTCCAAATTAAAATCACAATAGAGTCCAGCTTCTTCAGCGTAAGTTATGCCCGTATATAAACAGTCTTGACGGAAACCTGTCTTTCTTACAGCCTGTAAAAATGTGCCATCTCCGCCGATGCTAACGATAATATCAGCATCGTTGGCTTCCTCAACAATTGTAAAATTATTTTGTTGTGTTCGTTTAAACAATGACTGAATGATACTTTCCAATTCATTGTTTTTCTTATAGTAAAAATATATTTTATTTCTTTCAGGCACTCGGTATCATCTCCTCCAAAATAAAGTATCTACTTTCATTCATTTTACACTGAGCTGGTTATAAAGACCAATGAAGGCATATCACATGTTTTTTATTAAAAGGTTTAAAATTGATAAATTGTAGCAAAATAGTTATATATGATTCATTATTTTTAATACCTTTAAAAATAAAGGGGTAAGATTGATGGTGTTGATGTGGATAATTTTTATTCTTGTCATTATTGTTTTCCTTTTCTTTTATTCCAATATGTATTTTTCATTCCGGTTTACATATACAAGTCATCAATTGGTGTGTACCATAGAAATATATTTGTATCGTTTGCGTATATTTCAACAAGAGATTAAGTTAGATGATAACAATGAGGATAATGAAATCTGGCGTATTTGGAAAGACAAAAGTTTACAGGAACTAATTGATGTGTTTCAAGCCGATTGTCGCAATGTTTTTCAAAAAATGGGTGATTTGAATTGTTTTGTTCGGTCTATTTTTCAAAAAATAAGTGTGCATGAATTGAAATGGTTTACACATGTTGGAACAGGAGAGGCAAGTACGACTGGTTTAGCTGCAGGCAGCATATGGGCTTTTAAAGAAGTTTTGGTTGGATTTATTTCTAACCAAAGTAAAATTTATTGTAAACCGAAGATAGGCGTACATCCATATTTCCAATTTAAATGTATTCAGTCTACTTTTAATTGCATTGTCTCCGTTAAAATAGGACAAGCTATACACGTATTTCTGAAAGCAATGCGGAAAACTTCGTTTAGAAAAGAAGCTGCTTTTATAAAATAAATATGTTAGGAGGCTCACTTTATGGAGGAACATCCAATACAAGGTTTAATGACGACAGCAATGGAAAATATAAAAAATATGGTTGAAGTAAATACTATTATTGGGGATCCGGTAGAATCACCAGACGGTAGTGTAATAATACCTGTATCAAAATTAGGTTTCGGGTTTGCTGCAGGTGGAAGTGAATTTAACTCAAATCAAAGTGAAGACAATTCTGGTGAAGCTACGTTACCATTTGGAGGTGGAAGCGGTGGGGGTGTTTCTATTACTCCTGTAGCATTTTTAATTGTAAATAGCCGAGGAATAAAAATGATTCATTTAAATGAAAGCACACATATTTATGAAAAAATGTTAGATTTTGCTCCTAAGGCTGCGGACAAAATTCAGGAAATCATACAAGAATCAAATAAATCTAAAAATGATCATAAACAAAAAGTAAAAAAGAAAGATTCCATGAACTTTAATACAGACTATGATATTTAAAAGTAAAGATTATCTATCCTATTATTGGACATCTTCCAGTTATTTTATCATAATGAAAGAAGATTATCATAATTATAGGAGGGATAATTGATGGCTAAAGTTACATTTCAGCAAGATCCAGTTACTCTACTTGGTCAAGAAATTAAAGAAGGAGATCAAGCACCAAACTTTACTGTCTTATCGAACGATCTTAAGGAAGTAAATCTAAACGATTATAAAGGTAAGGTGAAGTTGATCAGTACAGTCCCCTCTCTTGATACTGGTGTATGTTCTGAAGAAACAAAGCGTTTTAATGAGGAAGCCAGTAAATTAGAAAACGTGCAGATTTTAACGATAAGTATGGACTTGCCATATGCACAAACACGTTGGTGTGCTGCTAATGGAATTAAAAACCTTGACACTTTATCAGACACAGGGATGCAGAACTAGGGGAAAAATATGGAGTTCTCATTAAGGAGTTACGTTTATTGACTAGAGCTATTTTTGTAGTTGATTCAAACGATAAAGTAACTTATATAGAGTATGTAGATGAAGTTACGAACCATCCTGACTACGAAAAAGCAATTAATGCAGTAAAACAGGCGAAGTAAACACTTGGATAAAGTCTCTCTCATCTTACAATGGGGGGAGGCTTTTTCTTCTATAAACAGAAAGTGTTTCATACTATCATTCGTTTGTACATTAGTATGCTACATTTGATACAATAGAGAGGATTGATAACCTCTTTACAGGAAAGAATGGGGGACAAATTTGAATGGATGAAATAAAAGTTGAATCACTTTTCGAGTGGTTAGATAGAACAACCCAAATAATACATGAACAACAAGACGAGCCATATTTAGATAGTTTGGCAGTAACATTAGAAACTCTTTTTTATCAAGATGTTTCTGCAGAAATAGATGATTTACTGAAGTATAAATTGCAATCTGCTTTAAAAAAGGTTGACTTAACTACATACCAAATAGAAGACATTCGAAAAGCAACCCAGTTAGCAATTTTAAAAGGAATGAAGGGTTCTACGCAGCAACAACATCTAATGACACCGGAAGCAGTGGCTCTGTTTGTAGGTTATATTTCAGAAAAGCTTATGAAAGGAAAAGATAAAATACGTATTTTTGATCTTGTTAGTGGGACGGCAAACCTCTTGTTAACTGTAATGAATCAACTTGAACAGCCAGCAGAAGCCTTCGCCAGCGAAATAGATCCTACACTCATTAAGTTAGGAGTATTAAACGCTAATTTGCAGCAAAAACAAGTAGAATTCTTCCATCAAGATAGTTTACGGCCGTTTTTAGTGGACCCAATAGATCTAATCATTGCCGACTTACCGGTAGGGTATTATCCAGATGATATCCGGGCAAACGATTTTCAATTGAGCGCAGATAAAGGTCATTCTTATGCCCATCACTTATTAATAGAACAGGGCATGAATTATACGAAAGAGGCAGGTTATTTAATTTTTGTTATCCCTGACTTTTTATTTGATAGCGATCAGTCAGACAAGCTTCATGCTTATATTCAAGAATATGCCCATATCATTGGGGTTATTCGTCTTCCTGAAAGTGCATTTAAATCCAAGAAAAATGTGAAAAGTATTTTCATTCTCCAAAAGAAAGGGAAGGATACACAAGGACCAAAGCAACCACTGCTTGCTAATCTTCCCTCCTTTAACAATACAAGGGAAATGGGAGACATTTTAGACCAAATGAACGGGTGGTTTAAGCAGTATATTTGAAGTGACGATGAAGGGGATAATTATGAATAATATATTGGCGATTAACGCAGGAAGCTCATCACTGAAGTTTCAGTTGTTTCAAATGCCAGACGAAAAGGTATTAGCAAAAGGGCAAATTGAAAGAATTGGATTGCCAAATGCTGTTTTTACAATCGAAAAAGCAGATGAAAAAGATGAAGAAGTAAGTAATATTTCTAATCATGAGGAAGCTGTTACTATATTACTTAGAAAGTTACAGGCTTCTGGCATTATTAAATCACTTAAGGAAATTCATGCGGTTGGACATAGGGTTGTGCATGGTGGGGAGCGATTTAAAGAATCTGTCATCATTGATGACCAAGTAATTAAAAATATTGATGAGATTTCTTCATTTGCCCCGTTGCACAATCCAGCAAATCTAACAGGTATTCGTGCATTTCAGAACGTTTTGCCGACTGTACCAATGGTTGTTGTCTTTGACACTGCTTTTCATCAAACAATGCCCGAAAGTTCATTTTTATACAGTTTGCCATACAGATATTATGAGGAATATGGCATTCGTAAATACGGGTTCCATGGCATATCTCATCAATACGTTAGCGAACGTGCAGCTGAATTACTTGGGATGCCTCTTGAACAGCTGCGGCTTATATCTTGTCATCTTGGTAATGGAGTTAGTATTACAGCTGTGCAAAACGGAAAATCCCTAGATACATCCATGGGATTTACTCCACTTGCAGGTGTTACAATGGGAACACGATCTGGAGATTTAGATCCAGCTTTAATTCCATATATTATGGAAAGAACGGGAAAATCGGCAGATGAAGTTATTCATGTTTTGAATGAAGAGAGCGGTATGCTTGCATTATCTGGGTTTTCAAGTGATCTAAGGGATATAGAGGCACGTGCTGAAGAAAAAGATAAGCGTGCGGAACTGGCACTGGAAGTTTTTGCAGGAAGAATACATAGTTATTTAGGTTCTTATGCTGCACGAATGTCGGGAGTAGATGCGATTATATTTACCGCTGGGGTTGGTGAAAACAGTGATCTGGTACGTGAAAAAGTGCTAAAAGGCTTAGAATTCATGGGGGTATACTGGGATCCTGTGTTGAATCAAATTCGTGGAAAAGAAGCATTCATAAATTATTCACATTCTCCAGTGAAAGTGGTCGTTATACCCACTAATGAAGAAATCATGATCGCTCGTGATACATTTCGTTTAACCGTGTAAGCATACATTACTTTAAGGGAGGGGATGTTAGGAATGTCTGTTCATAGTCATAAAAGTAGAAAAAAATCAGTTGCCTGTATGATACTTACAATCAGTGATACGCGTGCATCTTCTACAGATAAAAGTGGAAATTTGATGGTTGAACGCTTGGAAAAAGAAGGTCACAGAGTAATAAAAAAAGAGATTGTATCAGATGATGTTAAAGCCATTCAAAGGAGTGTGAGCGAAGGTTGTGAAAGTCCTGAGGTTGATGTTATTTTAACGAATGGTGGAACTGGAATATCTTTTCGTGATGTTACTATTGAAACAATTCGAAATATGCTGGATAAAGAGATACCAGGGTTTGGTGAGTTGTTTCGAATGTTAAGCTACCAAGAGGATATTGGTTCCGCTGCCATGATGTCTCGTGCTGTAGCAGGCGTTATTCACCACACTGCAATTTTTGCAACACCAGGTTCATCAGGTGCGGTAAAACTAGCAATGAATAAATTAATTTTACCTGAGCTTTCACATGTTGTAACAGAAATTAAAAAGGATTTAACCACAGAAGAAAAATAGCGCCTGCAAGAGAGGCGTTATTTTTCTCTTCTAAAACATAATGTTCAAGAAGGGGAAATCATGTTTTTACCTTGAAGTAACTTTAATTCGGGGTAAACTGTTCTTAATTATCGGACAACAAGTACATCACATGAGGCATGCCTTGCTATGTTTTCCGATACACTGCCGATTAAAAAGCGTTCCACCGCATTTAACCCCGTAGCTCCACAAATAATTAAATCTGCATCAAAATTTTTTGCAATATCTTTTGCAATTTTAATTTTTGGAGAACCGTATTCCACACATTTTACTAAATCGTCCAGATTGGCTGCTTTTGCTTCATCAATATAACGATCTAATAACTCTGCTGCATATTCATCTGCACGCTCGGCCAATGTCCTATCATATGCTTCAGCTGTTGCGAAGGTTCTCGAATCGACTACATGGGCAATGATTAAACGGGCATTATTATTTTTAACAATATTGAGCGATTTTTTAAAAGCCTTTTCCGATGCTTCCGATCCGTCAACAGCCACAACAATATTTTTATAATCTAAATTCATATATGCTCTCCCCTTTCATAGAACAATTCCCCTTCTATCTCTATTATAATCTTTATTTATCATAAGTTGGAAAATTTTTAACCGTTTTTGTTACAAATATGTGTACATAATAGTTAATGGAGGTGAAGGTATGTCTGAAAAAAATAAAAAACAGCGAAAAAACTTTTTTGACGAAAAAGGTGTTTCAGCTGTGCAAAATCAATTAAATGAGAGTTATCAGAGTGGTGTGATTGAGGATCAATTGAAGAACAATAAGGGCATATATACATTTAACAACCAAAAGAAGTAACATGAAAGAGAATGCGTTTTTAAGATAAGTCATCTCGTTTCTTAAAGAGATGACTTATTTTTTATAATAATACAAAATTTGACGAAAAACGACATCTTCAGTAATATATTTATGTCTCGATTATAACAACTTTATTTATAAGGGGGATTTTTTGTAAAACTGAAATGAATGAAAGCGTTTAAACCCAGCTTTATTTCTCTAGTGACATCATAACTGCATTATACTGTAATTGAAAATAATTGTATGTGCTTATCCAAACAGGGAAATACAAATCACTAACACGAATTAATAGGAGAGGATATGCATTGCTCAATATACTTGAAAAAATTAACGGATTTCTTTGGGGGGCTCCAAGTTTACTATTATTAGCCGGAACCGGTTTATTTTTAACCTTTGTATTAAAAGGCTTACAAATACAAAAACTTGGTTATGCTTTTAAATTAGCATTTACAAAAGATAAAGATAAATCAGCAGAAGGGGATGTTAGCAATTTTAAAGCATTAATGACTTCCCTTGCAGGTATGATAGGTAATGGAAATATTGCTGGTGTAGCAACAGCCATCACGTTAGGGGGCCCTGGTGCTATATTTTGGATGTGGGTAGTTGGACTGCTTGGCATGGCAACAAAATATGCTGAAGCTCTACTCGCTATGAAATACCGCGTTAAGAATGAAACAGGGGAGTATTCCAGTGGTCCGATGTATTATATAGAAAGAGGGTTAGGCAAAAAGTGGAGACTTTTAGCCTATGCTTTTGCGATCTTTGGAGCTTTTGCTGCACTTGGTATCGGAAATAGTGTACAGTCTAATACAATAGCAGACGTAATGAGCAATAGTTTTCATGTTAATGGTTTAACAACAGGTATTATTCTTGTTATATTAACTTCATTGATCATTTTTGGTGGGTTAAAGCGAATAAGTGCAGTAGCTGGTGTGTTTGTTCCGGTAATGGCGGTGTTTTATATTGTTGCAGCCATCATTATTATCGGTATAAATTACGACCAAATTATTCCGGCATTTGCGTTAATATTTAAACATGCATTTTCCCCTATATCAGCAGCAGGTGGATTTTCGGGAATTGTCGTAACAGAGGCAATACGACATGGTGTTTCAAAAGGAATTTTTTCTAACGAAGCAGGTCTTGGTACAGTTGCTTTGATCGCAGGAAATGCCAAAACTAGCCACCCTGTAAAACAGGCATTAGTAGCAATGACAGGGACATTTATTGTAACCATCATCGTTTGTACAATGACGGGGCTTGTATTGATTGTCACTGGTTTTTGGGATGCCTCTGGAGGTTTAATATCTGGAGTAGCACATGATCCTACATTAGAAGCTGGTGCTTTAACAAGCGCAGCGTTTGGCTCTTCTTTGGGAGTCGTTGGCGAATATATTGTTTCATTGTCTGTTGTATTTTTTGGTTTTTCAACTATTATTGCTTGGTATGTGTATGGAGTAAAATGTTTTGAGTATATGTTTGGAGTAAAACATATTAAAATTTATCGAGTCATTTATGTTGGAGCAACTTTTATAGGAACTATTGCTAGTTTAACAACTGTTTGGGCTTTCGCTGATATGGCTAATGCTTTGATGATGATACCGAACCTCATCGGTCTATTGTTGTTATATAAAATTGTAAAAGAAGAGACAGATAATTATTTTGCTGATCCTATTACTAAGGAGCTGAAAAGCTCATAACAAGTAATAAGCAGCAGGAGGCTCATTTGAGAAATAAACTGGCATGTAGATTGACAAAGAATTAAACTATCATATATATTGATAGATGGATGTGTTTTTAATTTAACAATCTACTACATAACATCAAAATAAAAGGTGGGATTATCATGAAAATAGGAATACCTAAGGAAATAAAAAACAATGAAAATCGTGTTGCCATGACTCCTTCAGGTGTTGTAACACTGAAAAATGCTGGTCATGAGGTTTTTATAGAAGCGGGGGCAGGTCTAGGCTCTGGCTTTACAGATGAAGAGTATACAAATGCTGGAGCATCCATTGTTTCAACAGCCCAAGAAGCTTGGGAAAAAGAAATGGTTATGAAAGTAAAGGAACCGCTTCCTGAGGAATA
>NZ_JAGIKX010000036.1:0-26111 GCF_017874635.1 Virgibacillus alimentarius | reverse complement strand
ATATTACGAATACGCGTTCTGAAAAGACATCGATAGAGGTAACCAAAGGATGGTTGGATCATGAATCAAAAGATCGCCCAAATACCATCACTGTATACTTACTTCGAAATGGCGAAGAAATAAAAACAGTTGAACTAACGCAAGAGGATGACTGGACACACGAATTCAAAGATCTAGAGGCTTATGACGAAAATGGTGTCGCATATGAATACACAGTAGATGAAGAAGCTGTAGAAGGTTACGAAACAACCGTAGATGGATTTGACATTACCAATTTACGCGTTGGCAAAACAGACGTATCCGGAACGAAGACATGGAAAGATGACAACGTCAAAGATCGTCCAGAGTCAATCACTGTGGAGCTAGTTCAAAACGGAAAAGTCATCGATTCTAAAGAAGTAACAGCAGAAACTGACTGGAAATATAGTTTCAAAGACTTACCGAAATATGATAAAGACGGTAGCAAGATCACATACACCATCGAAGAAGAAGCAGTCAATGGCTATGAAACAGAAATCGATGGCTATGACATCACGAACGTCAAAGTAGGTGAACCAGGCGAACCAGGCGAACCAGGCGAACCAGGCGAACCGGGTGACCCAGGCGAACCAGGTGACCCAGGCGAACCAGGTGACTCAGATGAACCGAGCGAACCAGTCAACGCAGACGAACCAGGTAAATCTGGAGATACACTCCCTGACACTGCAACTCAATTATTTAATATATTAATTGCAGGACTTGTACTAATTGGACTTGGAGTCGCGGTAGCATTTGTTAGAAAAAGAAAGATAGATTAAGATTATGATCTATTATGATGCAAGAGCTTCTTAGAGGGGCTCTTGCTTTTTTTGTCGCATCTACTTTATAAAATACAAGCGTAATGAATCATTTTTATGAATCTATTCTTTTGTTCTAGGTCATATAGACTTGCTTCAACTTAGTCGGAGGAGAATCGAAAATGACCAAAAGGCAAAGAAGGACTTTTTCAAAAGAATTTAAAGAACAAATCATATAGTTGTATGAATCAGGCAAGCCACGAGCCGAAATCATTAAGGAATATGATTTGACACCTTCTTCCTTTGGAAGTGTTGGATGAACGGGTGGCGCAGCGACGTACGGTATTTGAACGCTACCGGGAAGCGTTTGCTGATCAGCCTGGGTTTGCGTTTATGCCAGAGCTAGAGGGTACGAAGTCCAATCGTTGGCTGACTGCTTTAACGGTAGACCCAGAGCAAGCAGGCGTTGATCGTACGGTCATTATCGAGGCATTGGCGGAGTTGAATATCGAAGCACGTCCAGTATGGAAGCCTATGCACCTGCAGCCTTTATTTGAAGGATACACGTATTACCCACATGAGGAAGGAAATAGTGTGTCGGATGATTTATTTAGAGACGGCTTATGTTTACCATCTGGATCGAATATGACGGAGGAACAGCAGGAGCGTGTTGTGAAGGGGATAAAAGACTTGTTGAATAATAAGGGAAATCTTTAATATCCGTTATATCGGAAATACGAATACGAATGAAGTTCATGATTTAGATAACGAGAAAACTTCATGTAAAATTGATGAAATTAAGACGCATCATGTCAAGACATTTCTCCTGATTCACATTCACAAGCTAAACGTGAGGAATATGATCATTGTGCTCATTGTATAGGTGATTCCAAATACTAGTATGAACTTTAAAGGATGGGGAAGTTGAATCATCCCCATCCTTTAAAGTTCATCTGTTTTTTCTCGAAGGTTAATTCATCGTTTTCTAAATTCATCTGACATGTATAGCATCTCGTTCGACGAAGACCATTCACTAGCTTTTTCATGTAATAATCAAACACATCTAATGACACTTACCCTTTTCCCACTCCATTAAAAATTCTTTCTCGGAAGTTTGTTCATCTCGTGTTTCTTCTTTTATTACAAAGCTATTTTTCAAATAAAAATCAACAGCTTTTTTATTTTTCTTGTACACTTTTAATTGAATATTTTCCCTTTGGCTTTTTATAAAATCTAACAGACCCTTTCCATATCCTCCACCTTGATGCGTAACATCAATAAATAATGCAGCTAAATAATTATCCATCATTGATACGAAGCCGACAATATCTTTTTCATTACTTACAACATAGGTTTCAGACATTGGGATATACTTTTCTTCCATCTCCGTTTGCTGCGATTTCCAATAATTCTTATCGATAAAATCGTGTGCTATTAAAGAACCTTCATACCATATTTTTACTAATTGATTGACCTCTGTTTTCTTGTTTGATCTAATATTCACTTTATCATCCTTCATACGTTCATCTCAGTGCTTTATTCAATTAAAGGGTCCGATTGTTTAACTCCTGCAGTGCGTCTCTTTCTCACCTAAAGTGATAAACGATTTCACTGAATGATAGCACTGGCAATTCATCCTTCGTTAGCAAGAATCCCTCCCTTCAGGTAAATGGGGAGGTTGAATGCTAATTCAAGTGTTCGCTAACTCCGTCTTTTAACCACTTCGCTGTCTTTGTTTCTGCATTTAACATCTCTTCTGGTGTGCCTTCAAATAGAATATGTCCACCTTTTTTTCCTCCCTCAGGACCTAGTTCGATGACCCAGTCACTTGCTGCTATAAAATCTAGATTGTGTTCGATGATGATAACAGAATTACCTTTGTTTACAAGATTTTGAAATATACTTAAAAGCTTTCCATTATCTTTTGTGTGTAGTCCTAAGGATGGCTCGTCTAATAGGTAGATTTGTCCTTCTTTTAGTAAGTGGCTTGCAAGTTTTAGACGCTGAATTTCTCCTCCGCTTAGTGAACTTGTTGTCTGTCCTAAGGTTAGATACCCTAATCCTACGTCTTTTAGCGTATTCACTCGTTTTATGATCTTCTGTTCTTTAAAATAGTTCATCGCCTCGTCGATCGTTAAATTCAAAATCTCTACTATATTTTTACCTTCGTACTGATAAGATAATGCTTCGTCTGAATATCTCGTGCCTCCACATGCTTCACAGCGAATCGTTACGGGATCTGCAAATGCTACATCTGGTTTTGTGACTCCTTTTCCTTTGCAGGTCGGACATGCTCCTAGTGAGTTAAAGCTGAACAAACCTGCAGGACGCGCTGTGCTTCCTGAAAATATGGAGCGAATATCATCCATGACCCCCATATATGTAGCTAGTGTCGAACGGTTAGAGATTCCGATCCTGTCTTGTCCTACCATGATCGTTTCCGGATACATTTCTGGGAATGCTTCCAACATGAGGGAACTTTTCCCTGAACCAGACACGCCACATAGAGAGACGAGGGCATTTTTAGGAAGACGCACGCTTATATTTTTTAAGTTATGGTTACTTGCCTTTTTTATGGTAAAACAACTTTTTATATTCCTTGGATTTTTATTTATTTTTAATTTGGGATTAAGGGTTGTTGCGGCTTTAGCGCTTTTCAGTCCTTCTAATTTTCCTTGATAGACAACTTCTCCTCCATTTACACCTGCTCCCGGTCCCATCTCTATGATTTCATCTGCTGCTTTTATTACGGACAGGTCGTGTTCGATAACGATGACGGTATTATGTTGATCTTTGAGACTTTTTAGCATCTGGATTAGCCTATCGACTTCTTCTGGATGAAGTCCTGCACTTGGTTCGTCGAAAATGTATGTGATATTGTTTAGACTGCTCCCTAAATGACGTGCGATTTTTACCCTTTGCGCTTCGCCACCGGAAAGGCTGCTCATTTTTCTGGATAGGCTCAAATATCCTAAACCCATTTCAACGAGTTGTTTTACATGCGGGATTGCTTGCTGTGCGATTGATTCTCCGATAGGATCTTTTATCTTCGTCAACTCTTCTAGGAGTTCGGTAAGTTCCAATTGATCGTATTCTGCGATATTTAAGCCTTTTATTCTACATTTTAATACCTCTGGGTTTAGGCCTGAACCTTGGCAGGTTGGGCATAGGGATTGAGTTGATACGGCTAGGACGTCATCTTGGGATACTTGTTTCAGCTTGGAAATATCTCTATGTATATACAGGCGCGTAAATCTGGGAAGTAAGCCATCCCACTCATGATCCTGAGGTCCGTGTTTGGTATGAAACGGCGCATAGACTCTTTCACCTTCCGGGGGACCATATAATAGCAAGTGGCGTTTTTCTTCTGGGTAGTCTTTTATCGGTTGATCTGGATCGAATAATCCGCCAGTCATCATCCATCTACCTTGCCAACCGGAAGGCGACAATGGCTTAAATTTCACTGCATATTCCCGGAGTGATTTATCGAAATCGATGATTCTATTTAGGTCTGGCGCAATGATCTTCCCGAATCCACTACACTCAGGACATCTACCAAAGGAACTTTGGCTCGAAAAATCCGTGGCAGAAACTATGGATGGCTTTCCTATTCGCGAGAACAAAAGTCGAATCAATGGATGAATATCCATATAGGTGCCAACGGTTGAGCGGTAATTTCCTCCGATAGATCTTTGCTCTACCACAACAACCGGGCTTAAATTTTGCATAAGATCGGCATGGGGTCTTTCGTATCTTGGCATTTGATTTCTGACATAAAGGGGATAATTCAACGTCATTTGTCTTCTGCTTTCTGTTGCTAATGTATCAAAAACAACGGAGCTTTTCCCTGAGCCGGAAAGACCGGTAAATACGGTGATTTTTTCTTTTGGTATGTTTATATCTATGTTTTTTAAATTATTTTCTTTTAGTCCTCTTAAAATGATTTCATCCTTTATTTTTGACACTTTATCATCCTTTCTGATTTTCTTTACGAAGAAGAAAGTGTCTTTCTTTTATCACCTATTATAGACGAAGATTTCATCGTTATATAGGGGACAAAAAAACGAATTCTGCAAAAGTGTTTGAATAGATTAAGACGTTAGAATGAATAGCATTGACCATGTAATTGCTTTTAAATTCACTCTCCGCATGTGATTGCCCTTTTTATGCAAAAGCGATAACTTAAGGCCACTCATCAAAAAGCCATATCCCGACCTGGCGAAACATGCGTTTGTATGGTGCAATATTCCTATATTGATAGCACTTTAAAAACTGAGAGTATGAGTTTTTAGCAGGAAAACGCCTGCTAGGTAAAATATCCCCTAATCCGAAATTGCGAAAACTAAGTGTAAATTACTTGGTAGCTTGTCCTTGTGATGTTTCTTCTGTCATTGTTTCAGTTTTATAGGTAATTTTTCCCAATATGTTGTATAATCATAGGTATATTGTTTACTTATTAACTAAAATTGGGGGAGCATGAACGTTGAAACGAATTTTTTTAATATTTGCTATCATTTTTGTATTGGTTGGATGTAATTCTGCATTTAAAGATTCCGTCACTGAAGCGGAAGCTGCACTAGAAAATGGAGATTTTGAAAACGCACTAAAATTATTTAACGTTGCTTTAGAAGAAAAACCAGATAGTCCAGAAGTAAAAGATAGGATTGCTTTATTAGATGACTATGCGACTTTACAAGAAAAAATGGAAAATGCCAAGTGGACAGAAGCGGTTGATTTGGCGAATGATATCCTGAAAAATGATACGATTGTCCCGTCTTTACAAACTGAAGTGGAAGAATTATTGACAACGATTGAAGAGGAAGAAGAGAAAGAAAAGCAAATGGCAAGCGATCTGAAAAAAATAGAAGAGCTTATCGCTAATGATGATGTTGAAAAAGCCAACTCGAAGATTAGTGAATTAGAAAGTAAAACGAACGCGTTGGATCGTGAATTAGATGATTTACATAATCAATTAGAAGTGGTGGAAAAACGTATCGCTGAAAAAGAACGTAAAGAAAAAGAAGCTGAGAAAAAACGATTAGAAGCGGAAGCAAAACAACAAGCTACCGAAGCGAATAATTTGAAGGAGAAATATATGCAGAAGGCGGATAATCTGGATGACAGGATAATGAGTAAAGCGAAAGAATTGTTTGAACAAGATGTGCAGCCTGGTTTTTATGGTCAATACCATAGGGAATGGGATGATTTATTAAATGAAGTTTGGGGCGAATTAAAAAAGACGATGCCAACGAATGAATTTGAACAATTAAAATCAGAACAAAATGATTGGATTAAAAATAAAGAGCAAACATTTGCTGAAATGCCGGATGAACCAGCGTCAGCAAGAGCTGCAGGAGTGGACTATCTAGCAGCTGAAACGAAAAGTAGAACTTATTATCTAATTGAGAATTATATGAACGAATAGGGATAGCCCAAAAGGTTAAAGAAAAATCCTTTCCTTTGTTATTTATTTTTAATTTAAAAACCATTTGTTCTAGGCGCTGTGCTTGGTAACAAATGGTTTTTGTTTTGGTTTGATTTTCCTAGGAGGGGATCAGCCCCCTGGAAGGAAATTTCTTTTAAGATGAAATATATGGATAGATCGTTTACAATGTGGGGTAAGGTTGTATTTATATGTATTTATTTGTTAGGAGATACATCATTAATTTTGCAAAAGAGGTGTCGCTGTTGTTTGCTAAAGAAAGACATGAAGAAATAAAAAAAATGGTTCGAAAAAATAAATCTGTCAAGGTATCGCACTTAATCCAGTACTTCAATGTGTCGATTGAAACAGTAAGAAGGGATTTAGAATACCTCGAGCAGGAAGGTTTTCTAACTCGTGTTCACGGGGGAGCGGTACTCGAAGAAGTAAATAGTCGGGAATTATCTTTTACAGTTCGTAAATCTAAATATTTAAAGGAAAAGCAAGAAATCGCGAAAAAAGCAGCAGCATATGTGATTGAAGGGCAATCGATTGCGATGGATGTCAGTACAACGAACACTGAATTTGCGAAGGTATTAAAGGAGAAATTTTCTCGTTTAACGGTGCTGACGAATTCGATGATTATAGCAAATGAACTATCAGAGATGCCTGATTATACAATCATTTTTGCAGGTGGGATTTTGCGAAATCAAGAGCTTTGTACAGTTGGCGATTTTACGGAAGACTTTATTTCCCAGTTTCATATCGACACGTTTTTTATGAGTGTTAGTGGTCTCTCTCTTACCAAGGGTTTAACGGATTACGGAGCTGGGGAATTGCAGGTGAAGAAAAAAATGATCGAGATCTCTCAGCACCGGATTGTGTTAGCAGACAGCAGTAAGTTTGATGTCGTCTCTTTATTGAATGTTTGTCCGTTTGAGCAAGTGAACCGAATCATTACAGATTCTAAGATTAATGAAAATGTATTGGCGAAATACCAAGAAACAGGCATCGAAATATTATAAAAATCAGAATAGATCGTCGTTATTGGTAGGATATGCAAATAAATAGAAGTTACTTTTAGCTTAGGCGCTCTGTCTAAGCTTTTTTAGTGGTATATGACATAAATCATCCAAAAATGCGTTTTGACATAAAAGAGGTATTCTCTATAAAATAAACAATGGACACACAAATACAACCAAATGCATCTAATTGCAACTAAAAACATAAAACGGAAAAGGTAAAGACGAGGTTGGTGCATGAAAGGAGAGGGGGGATTTTAATGAGTTTGATCACGATAAACGAAAAGGCGTATGAAATAGACTGTATTTTATTTGATAAAGATGGGACACTCATTGATTTCACGCTATGGGTTCGTTGGGCTGAAAAATTCATTGATTTGATCGTTGGAGAGGATGGTTCTTATGACCAACATTTGTTAGCTCATGCGTTAGGATTTTCCTATGAGGAGCATACATGGGATCCAGAAGGTCCTCTGGCTATTGGTTCGCTGCCAGATTTGTTAACCATTTTATCTTTAGGACTTTATCAGCAAGGTGTTCCTTGGAACCAATCGTATCAATTGGTAAATGACGCTTATCAACTGTTAGAAGACAGTTTTGTCACTCGTAAGTATGTGAAACCGATCAAAGGGTTGGTGTCGTTTTTAGAACAAGCGGAAAACCATGGCATTAAAATGGGAGTCGTCACTTCGGATAATTACGAGAAGGCCGTGGAACATTTAGAGGTATTAGGGATTAAACATTATTTCTCCGCGATTGTCGGAGATGATCTTGTTCAACAAGGGAAGCCGTATCCTGAAATGGTCTATCGAGCTTGTGAACAGTTAAAAGTGAATCCTGCCAATGCATTAATGATTGGTGATTCCAATGGAGACATGATTCTTGGCAAAAAGAGCGGTGCGCTAGCGAGTATTGGTATTGTAGCAGTGCCGTCGATGGAAACAGCTTACTTGAAAGATGCGGATAGCATCATTAACGACTATGAATCTATCACGCTAAGAAAAGCATAACGATTGAGATGAATGATTATAGCAAAAGGAGAGTTGTATAAAAATGAAGAAATCTGTATTATCATTTTTAATCCTCGCATTGAGTCTGGTCTTTGTAGGATGCAGTGGTGATGATTCTGGCTCCGGTGAGGCGAAAGAGACCAAAGGTTCAATTGATGTTTATACGCATAATGATTCTGAGGAAATGCAAGATTTTGTAAAAGGTCTAAAAGAAGAAACAGGCATTGAAGCAAATGTATTGCGACTATCTAGTGGAGAAGGTTGGAGTCGGATGAAATCGGAAGCCCCTGATTTTGGAGCGGATATGCAATGGGGTATGTTGCATAGTATTGCATTGAAAGCGGAGAAAGAAGGATTTTTGGAACCTTATGATTCGCCAACGTGGGAAGATGTTCCAGATGAATTTAAAGATGAAGATGGTAAATGGTATGGATGGTCTTATTGGTTTAATTTATTAGCAATTAATACAGAAATTTTGGAAGAGAAAGGGTTGGACAAGCCGGAATCGTGGGAAGACTTGCTAGATCCTCAATATAAAGGGGAAATCGTTTTGCCTGATCCGGGTACGTCAGGAACAGCTTATTTATTCGTTTCTACCATTATGCAGATTTTAGGTGAAGAAGAAGGATGGGAATATTTTGAGAAATTAGATGAAAACGTTGGTCAATACGCGAAATCTGGTGACGCGCCAGCACAAATGACTGCGCAAGGGGAATATGCAATCGGTATCACATGGGATCAAGCGGTGTATAACCGGATTGAAGAAGGATACCCACTGGAGACGGTTATTCCTGAAGAAGGTGTAGGGTATGACCTTGATGTGGTTTGGATGTTTAAGGACACCGAAAATCGAGCGTTGGTCGAAGAAGCTATTGATTATATCGGTTCGGAAGGCGGTATGAAGAAATCTGCGGAACATCGTTCGATGGTAACGAAAAATGGGGTAAAAGGAAACGCCGATGATATCGAGCAATATTTGATTATGATGCTGTTTGGGCGGAAGAAAATCGAGAGCGTATTATGAAGGAATGGCGAGAGCGATTTTAATACACGAGAAAAAGGGGGGGATATAAGTGGAGACTGTACCCACAGTAAAAAAACGGCTTCGTCCGTTCCAAGCGAAATGGCAACAGTTCTGGTCGGAGCCATGGTTTGCAATTGCAACGATTATACTTGCTGCTGCAATCCTGATATTTATTGTTGCCCCCGTCTTTGCCGTTTTATTAAAAAGCTTCGGTATTGGAACGGGTCAATTAACCTTTGATTATTATAAAGAATTTTTTCAAGCTTCCTATTATTGGGAAGCACTGAAAAACAGCTTGCTATCAGCGATTATCACAACAGTAGTCGTGTTGTTCTTAAGTATTAACATCGCACTCTATGTCACACGTACGAAAAACGCTTTGTCCAAATCTTTTAAAGGGATTGCGTTACTGCCTTTGGTTGCTCCTCCATTTATATTCTCATTATCACTGATGATTTTATTTGGCAGAAGCGGTATTGTGACTGATTATGTGAGTGATTTGTTTGGTGGGCAATTTAGCATTTACGGCTTTTGGGGAGTCGTGGTCGCGCAAATTATTGGATATTTCCCAATTGGATATATGTTGATTGAAAGCACCATGCGAAATTCGAATGCTGATTTGGAATATGCAGCATTAGACCTTGGCTCCAATCAGTGGAAAACACTTGGCACGGTGACACTGCCTTTAGCAAAGTCCGGGATTATTAAAGCAGGATTACTTGTTTTTGTCATGGCGTTAGCCGACTTCTCCAACCCACTTATTATTGGGGGAGGAGAACAGTTTTTAGCGTCAGAAGCCTATTTGCTTGTCGTTGGGCAACATAACTTAGAGTTGGCTGCAGTACTTGGGGTATTCTTGATTTTACCGAGTTTGATCGTTTTTATCTTCCAAACGTATTTTCTAAAAGATAGTAATGTCGGGACGATCAGTGGTGAAACAGGTTCCCAAAATGTACCGCTCTCCAAATCGGTTAAAGCTTTTGTTGTAACGATTAGTTCGATGTTTATCGCGTTTATCTTACTCATGTTTATCATGGTTGTACTAGGCGCGTTTGTGAAGATCATCGGAATAAACAATACGTTTACACTGGAACATTTTAATAATGAAACTGGCTGGGATTCGCTCTCTATGAGTCTATACGTTTCGTTCATCAGTGCTATACTGGCAGCGGCAATTGGGATTTTACAAGGTTTTCTATTTGCGAGAAAACCGATACCTGGTAAGAAGTTGTTCGAGTTTTTAACGCTGTTTGGTTTGGCAGTTCCAGGAACGGTCATGGGGATTGGTTATGTATTAATTTTCAATGGCCCACCATTTTTCTTGACGGGAACTGTCATGATTCTTGTATTGAACATGACGTTTCGTAAGATTGGTGTTGGAATGGAGGCCGCCATTAGTAAGATGCATCAGATCGACACGTCGATGGAAGAAGCATCGAGTGATTTGGGTGCGGGGCCGTATAAAACATTTTGGAAGGTTCTTGTGCCATTGATGGTTCCTCCATTTGTAGCAGGGTTTATTTACGCTTTTATGACAGCGATGGTTTCGATCAGTTCCGTTGTCTTCTTAATATCACCAGACACGAATCTTGTCGCCATTTATATTCTGAATTTGGCTGAACAGGCGAAAGTCGGTTTAGCGTCTGCGATGTCGTTCATTATGATCGTGATTGTGTTAGCTTGTCTGGGATTGTTGAAATTCGTCGAGAAGAGGACGGGAATTCGTATATGATTCGTAACAATTGGAGGTCTCTAGATGTCAGAAAATAACTTTCTTGAATTGAAAAATATCTATAAATACTTTGGAGATGTCAAAGCAGTCGATAATATCTCCATATCGATTAAGCGCGGGGAACTCATTTCCTTTATTGGCCCCAGCGGTTGTGGAAAAACAACCCTATTACGAACGATCGGGGGATTCAATAAGCAAGATGCAGGCGAAATTATTTTAGACGATGAGAATATTGATGCATTACCGCCTGAAAAGCGCTCCACAGGGATGGTATTTCAAAATTATGCGCTTTTTCCACATATGACCGTCTATGATAATGTTGCTTATGGATTGAAACAAGCGAAAGTTCCTAAAGCTGAACGACATGATCGGATTATGACTGCGTTGTCCCAAGTCGAACTGCGTGATCATGGGAAACGGAAACCAAGTGAATTAAGTGGTGGTCAGCAGCAAAGGGTGGCGATTGCACGCTGCCTTGTATTAGAGCCTAAAGTGTTATTACTGGATGAACCACTATCCAATCTTGACGCTAATTTACGGTTGTCGCTTCGGGAAGAAATCCGTCGAATAAAGGAAAAGCTGAATTTAACGGTCATTTTTGTTACGCATGATCAAGAAGAGGCATTAAGTATTTCAGACAGGATTGCAGTTCTTAACGGAGGTGTGATTCAACAGCTTGATCAAGCGGATCGTATTTATAATTATCCGAGCAACAAATTTGTGTCTACATTTGTTGGACAGGCGAACTTTTTCACCGGCCATCTGCAGGAAGGGAAAGAAGGATTGTACTTTGATACAGGAACCGTTACTTTTCCAGTAGAACGATTGCAAAAAGCAGACGGGGAAGCGATGGCGATTGGAGAAAAAGCCACTGTACTCGTAAGGCCGGAGCGCATTAAAATAAATACATCCAGTCCAATAAAAGGAAAAGTTGTGAATACCATTTATAATGGGAATTTTACGCGTTACTTTATTGAACTGGAAGATGAAACAGTGCTAGTGGACGCATTTAATACGATGGACAACAAAACATATCAAAAGGGCGATGTCATTGGAATGGAACTTCCTACGTCCCCACACGTCATTAACGACACCGTGTCATAAAGAAATTTGTTTGCAACATGGGTGGAGTCGTACGGATTGTGTGCGTGAAGCATTGATTAATGCTTCATTATCGAAAGTACAAAGTACACAAAACACATCGTTAGCCATGCAATGAAAAGAGCGTATTATTTCTCCTCCTCAATCAACGTCGGAAATGAGGAGGAATTTTTTCTGCAATTTCATCGGTTATCCTAGATGATTATATTACATCTAAGACTTTGCTATTTTCGGGTCCCGGCTTAAATATTTATAAAACTTCACATATGATACCATCATGATTGTACCCATCCAGCCGATGGGGGTTACTAGACGGGGCCACCTGCACCTTCAAAAATGCATGGTCTTCTTGTTGGTTTTGATTCCTCTCATTCCTATTCAGATGCATTTATCAAAGCTCGTGATCTTATGGGTGAGAATGCCATCCCACATGATGTAGATTATGAAGACTTTGCGGATATTAAATTTTAATTATTTTTATATATTTTAAAATTTTACCTCTAGTTTATATTAGAGGTTTTAATTATTAGAAATAAGTGAAATCTTTTTGGATGAAATATTTAATTAAAATAGGATAATTCCTGTTTATATAGCTGGATGAAGACCTTAAAGGTTGTGATGAATTTTTTGGCTAATCTGTAATGGAGGAAATATATCGTTCAGTTCATGAAGGAAGGTTTCTAAATCTCTTCCTTCTCCCCGTACTTTCGGTATTGTTGGCTGGCTAATTAATACGATCACCTGTCACATTACATAAAATCCTGCCTAAAAACCCATTTGTTAACCAAGCAAATACGCTTGAAACAAATGGGTTTTTATTTGACATTATTCGACAAAATTCGGGAAGTGACAGGCACTCCGGTAGGACAGGCACTCTGGTGGCAGGTATCTTTATTTCACTCTTTTTTTACCTGTTCTACCAAGCTTTCAAAATGCTTGGTCAGGGACATTAATTCGTCATAGGTAAGGGCAGACCAATCCTCCGTACGCAGAATGAATGGATCTTTGATTCCATGTTGCTTAAAGACGTTAACGGTTTTTTCGCATGCGTCACCGTCTTTTTTTCCCCGAAGGATATAATCAAGTGATGTATTATACAATTGTGCTAATGAGATAAACGTTTCAACGGAGGGGCTATGTTCCCCGCGTTCATATTGTCCATATGTATTATCCGAAAACCTGAGTATCTGACTTACGTCTTTTTGGGAGTATCCAGCTTGATCACGGAGGTTTTCTAAACGCCATCTGATTTCTTTTTTCATCAATATCTTCTCCCTTTTCGGATAAAAACTATCATAAAAAGGAAGAAAAATTACAAAAACACAGGAACTCTGTGTTTTTATTTTGGGTGTATACGGGGGCTAGGCAACTGGCGCTAAAAAATCACAGGCATACAAACGATTGGAGAAAGACGTGCAACTGTGTTCGCAGAAGAGGGATAGCTCCTCCTTTAGCTTGTGATTTATTTTTTTTGACCAAATAAAACACGGGAATCATGTGTTTCAGATAATTCACAAAATAAATGTAGTACAATAAGACTAGGTATATTATACTAAGCAGCTAAACATACCGAATGAAGGAGTTCCCTCCATTTCCTCTTGTAGCCTGATTGATTAGCTTATGTTTTTAGTTTGGAGTCAATCGGGAAAACGCCCCCATCCTACAAATTTTTCAGGTAGAAGAAAGTGATAATCAAAGCGATAGCCTTACTATGTACAGTCAGCATTTTTGCCCAAGTAGATGATTGTTTTTTTCTTAAATTTTAAAACGATGCCACCTAGGGAAGGGTTTGGATCGATAATAATCATAGAGTAGTATTTTTATAGCAGATAGAGGGGGAGCGAATGGATAAAAAATTTGCAGAGTTATCATTTGAAGAAATTATGAAACAGAATGAGCGGCGTGTGCATTATCATATTCACCGATTAAATGTGAGAGATCCGCACAAGGAGTTTTACCAGGAGGGGCTTGTTGCAATGTGGAATGCGTATGAGAAATACGAGCCGGATAAGGGGCCGCTTGCTACCTATTTTAATTATTCCATTCGGAACCGGATGATTGATTTAATGCGAAAAAAGGCGAGAGCATTGCGGAATGATGAGGTGTTTATTGAAGAGGAAAAGAAGAAGATGGACAATGGGAACCGCTCGTGTAAAGATCGTCTTCCTTTGCTTGATTTTTCGGATATTCCAGTGGATGACAGGTCCGTTTGGAAGCATGTCAGGGAAAGATTGACAGACAATCAATGGAAGTGGGTGGCTTCGTTTATTATTTTAGAGTTGCCACTGAAGGAGATTGCAAGACGGGAAGGTGTGACGGTCGAAGCGGTAAAAAGTTGGGGGAAGCAGGCGCGAAAAAAGCTGCGGGACGCGAAGTTGAAGGAAAAGCTGCTGGCATTGGTGGAAGGCGCTTAAAGTTTTGGTGTGAATTAACGGAATTTTCTATTTTAAAAGGACTGCGGGATTTGGAAGTGCCACCTGATGAAGGATCCTTTCGATAGTAGAAGTAGACGATCGTACTAGAAGCAAAGAGCCGGCTTTTTGGAAAAGAGGTTATTCATGAAAGGAGAGTCATTCGAGCATTTTTTTGAAAGAAATAGAAAGCGGATTCACTATCATATCCATGATCTTGGCATCCGTGATTTACACAATGAATATTATACGGAGGGGGTTTATGCATTGTGGAAATGGTGGAAGATGGACCAGCAGAGCAGGGATCCGGTGGCGATTGATATTGACACGATGATTCGAGTTCTGTTGATGGAAATGGTTGAGAGGAAGTACCTATAATTGGCTTGCGTACCTCTGCAACAGGGGCACTTTGATTCGTTTATTTATTACCGGAAAGAAGCGGCGATTCGCTGATTGGAAAGGAAAGAGAGTCATGAATTATTTAAAGGAAATAAACGCATTTCATAATATGCAGGAGACGAATCCACTATCGACGGCAGCTGCCCATCTCTGGTCGGTGCTGATGCATGTGAATAACCGGGCGGGGTGGAAGAAGGAATTTTCGGTGGCTGCGTCTTTATTATGTGTGAAAGCAGCGTTGAAGGAGGGGACGTTTAAGCGGGCAAGGTTGGAACTGAGGGATAAGGGATATATTCGCTTTACGCCGCAGGGAGCAAACCGAGCTGCGGTGTATGAGATGATTTCGTTAGTGCATTTCGAGGATAACGCGGGTGTTGATGCTGCGCGTGAGGATGGCGGCGGAGAACGTGCTGCCGCGGATGGTGAAAATATTGTGCTTGGGGAGCACGTGCGGACGGGAGATGGATGTGCGGCTGGAGCAGTTGAGGGAGGTGCTTTGAGCGGTGAGAGTGCTGGGGTGGCCGGCAGGATGGACCACAGTACAGACCGGAGTGCTGACCCGGGGAATGGCGGCAGTGTTGCCCCATTATATAAACAAAACAAGGCGAAACAAAAAGAACATCCGAATACTACTCCTGGGGTGTCGGATGCGGTCGTGTTCTATCAGGAAAATTTTGGAGTGATCCGTCCGTATGTAGCGGAGGATTTGTTGAATTGGGTGAAGGATGTTGGGGAGCTGTTGGTTTTAGCTGCCATGAAGCGGGCGCTCGAACGCGGGAAAGGGAGCTGGGGTTACGTGAAGGCGATCCTGAAAGATTGGCAAGGGCGGGGTGTGCGTACGGTAGCGGACGTGCATGCGGCAGACGTGGCGTTTCAAAATCAGAAACATGAGCGGAAGCGGTCGCGTCGAAGTTTTGGATCGAAGCGGGAGGAAGTGATCCCGGATTGGTTTAAGGAACGAAAAAAGAAACTTGCACTTGAAGAGGGGCAGGAAGTCGAGCGAAAGCAGAATCCGGGGCCGGAGCGCGTACGTGGCAAAGAGGCAGAAGAAGCGGAGAAGAAGGAGCTTGAGGCGCTGGTGCGAGGGTGAAGGGAACAGACCCTATAGCCGGGAAGTCGCGCGAACTCGGGTTGAACTCGAGCGATAAAGCTGGGAAGTCGCGCGATCTCGGTCTGAACTCGAGCGATAAAGTTTGAAAGTAGCACGAGCCCGGTCTGAACTCGAGCGATAAAGTTGGGGGGTCGCGCGATCTTGGTTCGAACTCGAGCGATAAAGCTTGGAAGTGGCGCGAATCCGGTCTGAACTCGAGCGACAAAGTTGGGGAGTCGCGCGAACTCGGTTCGAACTCGAGCGATAAAGCTGGGAAGTCGCGCGATCTTGGTTCGAACTCGAGCGATAAAGTTGGGGAGTCGCGCGATCTTGGTTCGAACTCGAGCGATAAAGTTTGAAAGTAGCACGAGCACCGGTTCGTGCGGCAGGTGTCTGGCTCTCTTTGAATTTTGTCGAATTTGAATACATAAAAAATCGCATAGCAATTTCCAACCAAAATCACGTATGAAATTCGGCTTTTACCAATCATTCCATTTTACGGTGAACCAATGAATGCGTATGCTAAATACAAATAGATTAGAAAGGAAGAAGGGAAATTTTTTGCAGGGCAAAAAATGCACTGATTGCTTGCATGGTTTTTTGTTTCATCTAGCATGGACAATCCAAAAATAGAGAGGAGGGAGCGTGCTTGAGATGTGGAGCAAAATGCTTTCTTGTTCAAATAGAAGCAAATGGAGAAAATCAAATGAAGTTCGTCAATGCGAGAACGCCTGCGGAAGCCAGGAAAATCTTTCGCCGGAAATATGGAACAGGGGCTCAAATTCTATCCGTTCGAGAAAAGAAACGGTAATCCTGATGGATGTGGTCGCGCGAACTCGGCCTGAACTCGAGCGCACAGGCAAAAAGTCGCGCGAACCCGGTCTGAACTCGAGCGACACAGGCAAAAAGTCGCGCGAACTCGGTCAGAACTCGAGCGACACAGGCAAAAAGTCGCGCGAGCACCAGTGCGGCAGGTGCTAGCCTCCCAGTGCAAGCCTTCCATCAATAGTGGAAGGCTTTTGACCGGTCATTGCTGTTCAACTTCGGTTTGCTTTCCTTTTTCTTTCTCAAATAATACAAGCAATCCTGGAAGCAGTATTCCTCGTATCAGGAAGGTATCCATTAATATGCCAACAGCTACAATAAACCCGAAAACAAATAAGAGTTCGATTGGTTGTGTGGTTAGGACTGCAAATGTTGCAGCAAGGATAACGCCGGCTGACGAAATCACCCCGCCTGTGTGGGAGACTGCAATTTCGACTGCTTTTCGGATTGGATGGTGTTTTCTTTCCTCCATAAACCTGGACACCAGCATAATATTATAGTCGATACCAAGTGCGACCAGGAATACAAAGGCATACAACGGAACTCTGTTATTGATGGATTCAATTCCAAAGAATAAGTCGACGAGGAACATCCCTAGGCCTAGTGCCGCTACGTAAGAAATCAAAATCGTCCCCATCATGTAAATCGGCATTTTGATTGATTTCGTCAAAAAAATAAGTGCGGTAAAGATTAATAATGTCTCTAATGTGATGATGACTTTTAAATCACGATTGTTTACCGAGCGGTCATCCACGGCTGTGGCTGTTTCGCCGGTGAAATACAGGCTGCCTTCAACACTTGCCTCCTTTGTGATTGCCTCCGATTGACGCATGATTTCCTCCAGTGCATCCATGGCCTCATTTGAATAGGGGTTTGCATCGAAAGTTACATTGTAGGAGACAGCTTTTTTATGATCGGATATTTGATTGAATTGGACATTTTCCACATGCTTTTGATCCGCAAGTATGTCAGCGAACTGTGTATATTTCGCTTCACTTAATTCTTTATCCGCTTCCAGCAAAACCGTTGTTGGTGCGAGGTCGCCAGGGTTAAACTTTTCCTCTAGCATTTCATATCCAACGCGGGAGGGCATATCTTTTGGAAATGATTTGAGTGTATCAAATTCATAATGCGTATGCAGGATGTTACTAGCACTGAACAAGAGAAAAATGCCAATCACGCTAACCGAAATGATTGGTTTCCTTGACACAAAGTGACCAATTTTGCTCCAGATGGAGTTTGTCTTTACGTGTTTATCGCCAACCTTTGGAATCAGTGGCCAAAAGGATTTTCTGCCAAAAATCGTAAATAATGCTGGAACCAGTGTCACGGAAGCAATCATGACGAAAAACATGGTGGTTGAAAATAATGGTGCGAAATTATGCGAATCGCCAAAGTTTGCAAAGAACAATACGAGCATGGCTACTAGGACCGTTCCACCTGAAAATAGGACAGGGAGGCCGACACCGCGCATCGCATATCGCATTGCTTCATGCTTGTTTTCGTGTGTTTTCAATTCTTCCCGGTACCTTGAAAAAACGAACAGTGAATAATCAATGAGTGCGGCGAAGAGTAAAATCGACATGATCGATAGGGATTGTGACCCCATTGGAACACCTGCTTTTCCGATTAACCCTAGCACCTGGTTCACAACCATATAAACAATTCCTGCTGCGAGTAGCGGAATGAGGGCGAGGGCAGGTGAACGATAAATAACGACTAGTAATACCAGAATAATGCCAACCGTTGCGAGAATGAGCACAACATCTGCTCTTGAAAATAGATTTTTCGTATCGGCGGATATCCCCGCTGGTCCTGTAACTTCCATTTTGAATGTGGTATTGGATTCCATCACATCATCTATTTGATCAATGGAATCGCTGATCTCCCCCGTGTCCAAGGATGCATCAAAATGTACTGGGATCAGTGCCGTCGTCTCATCTTCTGAATAAAAGGATTCTTGTGCTTTTGGCGGCAGTTTAGCAAGTGGGACGACTTGCTTTAGTCCATGAATGTTTTTTTCGGTAATATGTTTGATCGCCTCGGAAACGTCCGTGGTTGGAAGTTTCCCTTCTTTTGCTTGAAATACAAGGATGGCTGGGATCCCGTCGTTTTCACTGAAATAATGATCCATTTTTTGCTCGGCGACGACCGATTGGGTGTCATCGGGAAACGGATCTAGTCGTGAAACTTCGTAGTCCCTAGCGCTTGGTGCCAGTGCAGCAAGAATGATGGTAAGCGCCAGCCAAACTCCGACGGTTACCCACATGCCTTTTTTGCTACTGATGAAATCGGTGAGGGTATGCAATGTTTTACGCATGATCGAACATCCCTTTCTTCATGAAATTGCTTCCAATGGACATGCAACGATCTAAAATAAAAGTAACACATGTGTCACTTTACTATTATTTATGAAAGTAACACATGTGTCAATTATTTTTCTGTGATCATTCCGTGACGGATGATTTCTTTTATCGATTTGATCCATTCGAAGTAGGCAATGCTTTTGGGTTTTGGTAAATCAATGGTACCAAATAAAAAGCCAATGATCAGGTCATTTGGGAGTTCTTGTTTTAATTTGGATTCCCTTTTTCCTTTGTCTACAAAACCTTGCATCGAATGATACATGGTTTGGTGTAAATCCATGATTTTTTGCTTATTTGCCTCTGTTTTTTCATGATTCGTTTGCGGAAGATTCATCGCCATTTGCCTGATTCGATGGATATCGGTATCTTTTAAAATAACCTCTAGCAAATAATCAAATTGGTCTTCAAAATCGATGATCGCATCTATTTGTTTCAGTTTTTCTACAGATTGTTCGGTTTCATACACCATATAATCCGTGATCAGGTCATCTTTGTGATCATAATATTTATATAATGCTCCTCTAGAAACGCCAAGATTGGATGCGAGGATTCCAAATGTAAATCCCTCGTAACCATCCTGTAAAAGGATATGTTTCGTTTCTCTATATAATGCATCCGTTGAAAATTTCCGCTCCCGCGCCATATACTCACCTCGAACCCAATTATAGCAGGTGTGCGGTGCCTGTCACTTCCCGAATTTTGTCATATTTTGTCGAATCATCCGGGTTAACGGGGAGAGTTTAGTTGAGTTTTCGTAAGCCTTCCCCGTCAAGAATCTCTTGTATACCTTCCTCACAAACCCCGTAAGATCGCCAGGTACATTGTTTGCAAACAGACTGTATATCGGAAGGAATGACATGCTGTCGGATGCGGGATTCAATCGCTTCCCACGTAAGAATTTGTCCGATGTCAAGCTTTAATTTCATTAAAATAGCGGTATCTTGTTCATAGATATGGCTATTTTCACAGTGGTATTCGCCTGTTTCAGGGAACTTTTCACACAGCTGATCCGGCCCTCTGACAATTTGGATGCTCGTCTTGGGATTATTTCTTAGCGTTTGGTGCAAATGCGTCATATTTTCCACGTACTCCTCGGAATATCCCATTCCCCGATAACCTAGAAGGCAAAAAAGATGATGTCCTCGAAGTTTATACATAGTATGCCCCCATTTCTACACATTCGATTCGCTATAATGTTAACATAAAATAATAAAGGTTAACATTAGAAGGGTGCCTGTCACTTCCCGAATTTTGTCGAATGGGTTTTTGGGAGGGTGCCTGTCACTTCCCGAATTTTATTTTTCATTGCTGCTCATCCGTCTATGATAAATTCGAAAAGACTAAAATAACTGCCTGCTTAGCTCGTGGCAGAGAGTAAGTCCAGGCGGAGTTTCGTCAAACGGTATTTGCTGTAGTAGGAGATGCAACTCCCGACTTTTTATATCGTATCTGGGTATTCCGAAATAAATGGAGGGGATTTACGCCACATCATTGAGTTTCCTTCGCTATCTCTCCGTATATGGATACAAAATTCACATTGAATCTTTTTTCTAATGATTCTGTCCTGAAATTAGGGGCGGTAGTGTAGCTGATATGTTAAAATAAATGGGAGTCTAAAAACACAATGTTTATTTATACAAATGATTCGAAGCGTGAAAATTAATCAGGCAGACAAACGTTTAAAGAAGGACAAGCAAGGAGGAAACACAAATGAAAATTGCAGTCGCCGGAACAGGTTATGTTGGCTTATCGAATGCCGTATTACTGGCCCAGCATCATGAAGTGGTTGCTTTAGATATTCTTGAAGAAAAAGTGGACTTGATTAATCATAAAAAATCACCGATCGTGGATCCTGAAATCGAGGATTTTTTAGCAACGAAGGATTTAAATTTAACCGCAACGACAAATCCGAAAGAGGCATTTAAGGATGCGGAATATATCATTATTTCTACACCGACCAACTATGACCCGGAGCAGAACTATTTTGATACAAGCAGTGTGGAATCGGTGATTGACCAGGTGCTAGCGATCAATCCAAAAGCTACTATGATGATCAAATCAACGATCCCTGTTGGTTATACAAAAGCGATCAGCAAAAAATTCGAGACGGAAAATATTGTTTTTTCCCCGGAATTTTTAAGAGAGGGAAAGGCGTTACATGACAATTTGCATCCTTCCCGTATTATCGTAGGGGAGCAGTCGGCGCGTGCGAAAACTTTTGCCGGATTGCTGGCTGAAGGTGCCGTCAAAGAAGATATTCCAATGTTATTTACAGATTCCACGGAAGCAGAAGCGATCAAGTTGTTTTCCAATACGTATTTGGCTATGCGGGTTTCTTTCTTTAATGAACTGGATACGTACGGGGAGATGAACGGCCTGAATACGCAGCAGATTATCGAAGGGGTTGGACTGGACCCAAGGATTGGGGATCATTATAATAACCCATCTTTTGGTTACGGGGGCTACTGCTTGCCGAAAGATACGAAGCAGCTCGCCGCAAACTTCAGAGGCATTCCAAATAATATTATTGACGCAATTGTGGATGCGAATGCGACAAGGAAGAGGCATATTGCTGATAGGATCCTGGCGCGCAAGCCGGAAGTCGTGGGTATTTACCGTTTGACGATGAAAACGGGATCGGATAACTTTAGACAGTCCGCGATTCAAGATGTGATTAACCATGTGAAAGCGGGCGGGGCAGAGGTTCTTGTATATGAGCCAGTCCTGGATGTGGATGAATTTGATGGTCTTCAGGTGGTTAAGAATTTTGATGCATTTAAAGCGAAGAGTGACGTGATCGTGGCGAACCGCCTGGACGAAGAACTTCAAGACGTGAAGGATAAGGTTTATACGAGGGATTTATTTAGTAGGGATTGATGGTTTAGGTTGGTTTCCAATCCGTTTTTTATTCGAAATGATAATAAGCCTGTAGAGAAGGTACCTTCTTTCTCTACAGGCTTTTTTGCTTCAATGAGCCAGCGTTGCTAATGAAGTAAAGTAGTTCGTTCTGCAGAGCACCGACTAAACTCGAGCGATAACGGTAGAAGGTCGAGCGAAATCCCGCCTGACTCGCGCAATAAAGCCCGAAGTCGAGCGATAACAAGCCAAACTCGAGCGATAACGGTAGAAACTCGAGCGATAGCCTCCCGAACTCGAGCGATAACGGTAGAAACTCGAGCGAGATGAGGTACGAAGAGTTAAAATCAAATAAGATGGGGTGAGTTAGTTCTGGAATTTGGATACAGTGCATGAAGCATTATTTAGCGCTTTCTCCGGAAATTTGCGCTTCGCTATAATTTACCGCGGTTGCTCATTTCCTTTCGCTTCGTTGTTCTAGTTTTAGGACAAATTCCGATTAGATTCATTACCTTTCCATTGTTTTGTCGGGAATCCTAAAAAGCAAGACAGCCCCGATCTATTCGTTTATTCGTATAAAAAATTGGAAGTGTATACATTTTTGAATGTTCATCCGTTGTATAAGTAGAGGGAGGTCGAGAGATGAAAAAAGAAAATGAACTAGCCTCCTACCTCATTCATTTAGGAGAGGAAGTGTTTCGAGTTCTACTAGCAAAAGGAGCCAAAAAAGAGGATGCAGAAGATATCGTTCAAAATACGTTTTACAAAGTGTATGTCTTGTTAGATGACCTGACAGAGAGCAATCTGCGCCCGTGGTTTTTTAGGGTGTCACTCAATGAGTACATTGACTTGAAAAGGAAAAAGGAGAAGCAGAACATTTACTTAACAGAGGAAATTTATTCCAAATCGCAACGCACGGATGATAATTTTGAAGAGGTTTTAAAGAAGGATGAAATTTTCTATCTATTGAAAGACATCAAAAAAGATTACAAAGAAATTTTCTTTTTAAAGTATTATTATGATTTTTCATATGAGGAAATTGCTCTTATTTTAGACATTCAGGTAAATAGCGTAAAGCAAAAATTATATCGCGCACGTAAATCGATTCGATCAAAAATAGGGGGTAAACATTAATGGGTCCTTCGCTTAATAATGCTTTACAAAAAGCAAAACGAAAACAACTGCTAAAAATCATCATCGTTTCGCTTCTTGTCGTACTAATTGTTTTACCCATCTTATATAAAACAGGCAACTATTTTGCCATGAAAAGTACTGAAAGGCTTCATGATCGGCTTTTCTTATATCATGCAATTGCCGAGCCGAATATTCAAATTGATTCCCAAGTAACGCGTAATTCATCCATGTTCGGTGGAAACATTATTACCAATCGTTCTAAAAATATTAATGGCTACGTTGTTCCGTGGAGCACACTTACAAGTTCATATGATTGGCTTAGGACCGATATAGATCATAACGAGTTAATTCCCGGATTTTATTGGACGGATACACAGTTCTATGAATATGATAAGCAAACCAAAAATAAGGTTGCCACCTTTTATCATCCGTCCATACACGATTACCATGATGGTGTACAAAATGAACTAGGGGAAATTTCACAAATGGAAAATCATGTTGCAGAAGTTGCCATTTCATTCGATCGACCCTATACATTACAGGAAATACAAGCAAAAATCCCCGATCATTTAAATATCGTATGGCTGTATATGACATCGCCAATTGGAGATGAAAGTAACGGTCCTGCTGGTACGGTAAACTATGGATTTGATCCATCTGATTCACCGAAAGAGGCATATAAGAGCTTTCTTGATGGACTAGAAGATTATGACGCGCGTGGCAGCAATGAAGCCATCCAGGATTTTTTAAAGGCTAATAAAAACAAACCATTTGATCAAGTAAACATTTTAGGGGTCATGCTCACCGGTCAAACAGAAAATTTTAAAGCCTTAAAAAATCAAGATTTCATTCGAGGAGCTTCTGTGGGGGCTACCGCGGAAATTGTTCCTTATATTGAACCTGAAAAATAAGTGCAAACGGGTACCTAGCTAGAGAATGATGGGCTGATAAAGCGTTCGGCAGCAACTAGCGGGGGGATGTCCGAAAGCACGCTAGTTAGTAAAGGTGTTGATGATGACGAAAGGAGAAAGATAGAATTGGAGCAGTCCCTAAACGGTGGACTTTCCCCTTTTAGGGATCAAACATCCATTTTTGGTGGTTCCTCAAGCCACCCCTTGGAAATCATGAGTAATTCCGCTTCGCGCGCGTATGTAAAGACATCTTTCCCCTGCAATCCTGCTTTTACGTCCAAATCATTGCGCATGTTGAAGGATGCACTGAATCCTTGTCCGCCTATACTTAAGCTAGATAAAAGGTATGTACAGAATACCATTAATTTATCTGAGAATGGGGCTTCTAGTGAATCTGTAAGGGTTTCGCCTGATGTTGCGGGAGGTTGAATATTATTTTGGAGCAGGACGTCGCTATCTTGCTTTAAAATTTTTTTAGAAAGCTGGATCCCCTTTATAAAGTATTCTTTTGCCTCTTTATCTTTGGCTGTTTGGGCGAATCCCCTCATTAAATTCATACCGGTAATATTGGTTTCAATCGAGTGGTACAATAATCCAAACTCAATGGTATTTAATGGGCGTTTATCCCCCATGATATTGGTGCCTTTCATGTATGCTTTATCCGTAATATAATCCGTCGACGTTGGCATGGTAGTATAGGTGGGACGAGGCAGTATCGATTTCCCGAGTAGGTATTGGGTAAAATCATTATAGTAACTTTGCGTGATGCTACTTAGCTGTTTATAAAAATTGATCACATCTTCTCGATAAGCTATGGATAGATGAAGCGCATACAGCCCCGTACTGATTTCTTTTAGCACTCGACAGAACATAATATCAAAGCCATTTTCCCATAGCTTTGGTGCTTTTCTATTGACATCTTCCTCTGTAAACCCTTGTGGGAGTACCGCCCCCTCATTTTCAAACATATTGTTGGTCTCGTTAATCTTTGCATGCAGTTGTTTCCACAAACCGGACATCATATGTTGGGCTTTTTTATCATCGGCATGCTCGATAAAATATTCTAATATACGCGAAATCATTGTTTTCTTTTGATAGGTCATCCAGAGCCCTCCAAGTTCGGTGCCACTCATTTTAGGTTTCTCCATGATATGCTGTCCTCCTACTTTTAATATCAATGGTATTTTTACCTTCTCTTTAGCAAAATATTCATGCTAGCGATTTTTGGAGTTTTTTATCTTGTGCGGCTTTTTTAAATACCTCTCGCTCGAGTTGGGGAGGCTCTCGCTCGACTTTTAAGCGTTATCGCTCGAGTTGGGTAGGCTCTCGCTCGACTTTTAAGCGTTATTGCTCGAGATGGGTAGTCTCTCGCTCGACTTTTAGGCGTTATCGCTCGAGTTGGGGTAGGCTCTCGTTCGAGTTTTAAGCGTTATTGCGCGAGTTGGGTAGTCTCTTGCTCGACTTTTAAGCGTTATTGCTCGACCTCGGTAGTCTCTTGCTCGACTTTTAAGCGTTATCGCTCGAGTTGGGTAGTCTCTCGCTCGAGTTTTAAGCGTTATTGCTCGGGTTTGGTAGTCTCTTGCTCGAGTTTTAAGCGTTATTGCTCGAGTTTGGTAGTCTCTTGCTCGACTTTTAAGCATTATCGCTCGACCTCGGTAGGCTCTTGCTCGACTTTTAAGCGTTATTGCTCGAGTTTGGTAGTCTCTTGCTCGACTTTTAGGCGTTATCGCTCGAGTTTGGTAGGCTCTTGCTCGACTTTTAAGCGTTATCGCTCGAGTTTGGTAGTCTCTTGCTCGAGTTTTAAGCATTATCGCTCGAGTTTGGTAGTCTCTCGCTCGACTTTTAGGCATTATCGCTCGAGTTGGGGAGGCCTTCGCTCGACTTTTAAGCGTTATTGCGCGAGTTTGGTAGTCTCTCGCTCGAGTTTTAGGCATTATAGTCAAGTCCTGAATTATGTGTAAAATAAGATACAAGGTTTTCAACCATTTATGTGTTGGTATGGAGTTTATTATATTGGGAGGGGTACCCCTCC
>NZ_JAGIKX010000035.1:0-26362 GCF_017874635.1 Virgibacillus alimentarius | reverse complement strand
TTCTTTTGTTGGCCATTTTTGATTCTCCTCCGACTTTTCTTGAACCAAGTTTATATGACCTTAACGAATCTGTCTAATTAAGTGTAGCCTATCCAGATACTCCACATACTAGCTTGTACAGATTATACAGAAAAGGAGGTGGAAGTTGGATGAAAAGAAGAATGAGATCAAGTAAAACAACAGATTCTATTTTCCCTCTAAAAGTCGATGAATTCGAGAAGATCTTACGGCGGAAATTTGAAAACAATCCCGATTTATTGCTATCTAAATATGAGCATAAGGGGAATAAGATGATTGTGTTTTCTATTCCCTATTTGGTTGCAGAGGAAAAAGCGGAAGATTTTATATTAAAACCCCTATTAAATAAGGACATTGAATGGACAAATGAAAATATTTTAAATGAGATCCCACTCGGAGAGAGCAAGACTTTTCAATCTTTAGAAAAAATACTAGATAACTTGCTGCTTGGTGGCGTCTTTATTTACATAGAGGGAGAAAATGAAGTAATTTCTTACTTACTTCTGAATAAAGAAAAGAGGAATCTTGAAAAAGCAGAAACAGAATCGCTTGTACTTGGCCCAAAACTCGCTTTTACTGAATCGCTTTTTACAAACTTAAATATTGTACGTTTTAGAATCAGGTCTACCGATTTGGTGCTGAAAAAAATAACGATCGGTAAAACCATTCCACGCGAAGTTCGTTTAATTTATATGAAATCAATCGCGAATGAAGAAGATGTTAATACCATGCGCCAAAGACTCCTAGATTTAGATGTAGATGAAATCGAGGATAGTGTCATTTTAAAACAATATCTAGAAGACTCATCAACAAATTTATTCCCGCAATTCGAATCAACGGAATTGCCGGATCGTCTTACATATGGAGTAACAAAAGGAAAAATTGGTGTACTAGTTGAGAATAGTCCCATGGCAATTGTAGCGCCTGCTAATTTATTCAGTTTCCTCGAATCAACAGAGGATTTATATATGCGTTGGCATGAGGGGACTTTTTTACGATTATTGCGCATTGTAGCTTTGTTCTTTTCCTTTATAATAACACCTCTCTATGTAGCTGTGGCAACATATCAATTTGGATTAATTCCAACCCAATTGCTCATTTCTTTAGGAGAGTCAAGGGCCCAGGTTCCTTTTCCCCCGCTACTTGAAGCTTTAATTCTCGAATTTTTGATGGAATTATTAAGGGAAGCGGGTGCGAGACTTCCAACAAAAGTTGGACAAACAATGGGGATTGTAGGAGGAATAGTTATTGGTCAAGCAGCAGTCGAAGCTGGAATAACCAGTAATATTTTAATTATTGTTGTCGCAATGAGTGCGCTTGCATCGTTTACTTCACCAAGTTATTTTATTGGAACAACAGTACGTGTGATTCGTTTCCCTCTAATTCTCCTGGCGGGACTTTTTGGGATTCTTGGGATTATTTTTGGTTTGAGTTTTTTAACCATCCATTTAATTCGGCTCACATCACTTGGGCGACCCTATCTTTTACCCTTATATCCGCTACATGTAAGAGATTTTAACAAAGTATTTTACCGCACACCAATTAGCTATAAAAATAAGCTTGCAAAGGCCTATCAGCCTAAAAGACTTATTCGTTTTCCTAGGGAAGAAGCCGCTAAAAAACAAGATATTGATGAGTAGGTGATAGGGTGAATATTAATGTCAATGTAAAGCCTCAACAGAAAATACGAGCTTTTTATTTATTTTTTATTATTTATGAATTACAAATAGGAGTTGGGGTTCTTGGAATTTCTAATTATATTTATCAAGATGCAAAGCAGGACGCATGGATATCTATATTGATAAGCTTCATTTTAATGCTGATTGTAACATCATGCATGATCATGATTTTAAGACAGTATGATAATGCGGATATTTTGGGTATACAAATAGATGTGTTTGGTGCTTGGGTTGGAAAATTTCTTGGAACCGTTTATGTGATTTATTTTGGAGCCAGTCTAATTTCCATTATGTTAACCTATATCGAAGTTATTCAAGTTTTTCTATATCCTACAATACCTTCTTATGTAGTTGGTTTACTGTTACTCTTTTTAACAATATACACCGTCTTAGGCGGTTTTAGAGCGGTTGTAGGAATAGCTTTTATATTTTTATTTTTAACTCAATGGCTATTATTATTATTATATGATCCGATCTCAAAAATTGAATGGAATCACTATCTACCATTATTTGAAGCTTCTCTTCCTGAATTAATAAGGGGAGCAAAAACTACGACATACACACTTTCTGGCTTTGAAATTCTATTTTTTATATATCCATTTGTTGACAATAAAGAAAAGATAAAGATGCCAGTTTTTTTAGCACTTTTCTATACAACACTCGTTTTGCTCGTAAGTACAATTACAGTAATTGGCTATTTTAATCCATTGAGTTTAGAAGACATCACATGGTCCTTATTAACGCTATTTAAAAACGTTTCTTTTTCTTTTATCGAACGTCTTGACTATATCGTAGTTGCTGAATGGATGATGGTTGTGGTTCCTAACGTTGCTCTCTTAATGTGGGGGATTACTTATAGTGTGAAACGATTGTATAAAATTCGGCAAAAAACCACATTGTATACATCATCCATCATCACATTAATCGTTGTTATTCTTATTAAACATGATATATATATCCAAAAATTGACCGATATTGTGTCACAATTAGGCTTTTGGCTTATATTTATTTATCCGCTTGTATTACTGCCAATTGTTCTCATGAAAAAGATGGCAAAAAAAGGAAGTGTAAAATAATGAAAAAACATCTTGTTTTTCTGTTCCTTTTTATGGTCATTCTTAGTAGTTGTATCCCTACCCGTGAAATCGAAAAACTTGGCATTATAAACACACGAGGCGTGGATAAGCTGGGTGACAATCAAATTAAGTCCACTTTAATGATTTTCCGCTTTTCTGCTCAGGCAAATGAATATACTGCTATCGTCTCAGGTAAAGGAAACACAATTAAGGGAGCTACTGAAAATGCAAATTTAGAAACCGATTTTCGCCTAACCCCGGTCAAAATTCAATTAGAAGTTTACGGAAACGAAACTGCCAAAAAAGGGATATTGCCTTTTATAGACACATTATACCGCGATGCTGCTTTACCTGATTCCGTATATTTATCCATTACGAATAAATCAGCTAACGAATTACTCATGAGTGGGACGGAAAATTCAAATATGAATATAGGTCAATATTTACATGGACTTATTGAAGAGAATTCAGACGATCATCAATTTCCCAGAGTGGATTTACACGAATTTTTAAGAACCTTTTATAACGTAGGGAAGGATCCTATCTTGCCTTTATTTGACGCCACTGAGGGGGTTCCAAAAATCACGTCCATTGCAATCATGCAAGATGACAGGTATATTGGAAACATTCCTGCTGATAATAAAATATTTTTTAATTTACTTTTAAATAATGTCGAAGATCAAAAATTAGAATTAACACTTCCTATCGAACCATTTAAAAGCTATTTAGATAAAGAGGAAAATATAAAGATTGATAAGGATACCGTTAATACGGCATTTAATATCATTAAAGGATCTAGCAAAACAACCTTAATCGATCGTGAAAATGGAACCTTTCAAACCGATATAAAACTAAATTTAGAACTACTAGAGACGACCGAACAAATTAGAATAAAAAATATGAAAATAACCCGTTTATTTGAAAAAGAGGTTGAAAAAGCAATAAAAACTCGCTATAAAAAAATATTGAACCAACTACAAGAATATAATGCAGATTCGTTTGGATATGGAGCGATATACCGCACTAAAACAGCTAATGGTGAATTAGAACGGTCAGAATGGAGAAAGAAGTTTCCTGAAATTAACGTAAAATTTAATGTAGATGCTAATATTAACAGACATGGTTCAGTAGACTAATGGAAGGACTTTCTTGTTCCGCAGCAAAACCCAGTTGAAGCGCAATTCAACTGGGTTTTGCTTATTTATTCATAATCTCGTCTGGATGCGAACCAATGCGAAACCCTTCATCCATTCCGTCTATTTGTTTCATATCTTCAGGGCTTAACTCAAAATCAAACACAGCCATATTTTCTGCTTGTCTTTTTGCTTTCGTTGATTTTGGTATAACAATAAAGTCATGCTGGATATGCCATCTAATCATAATTTGAGCAACTGTTTTATCATATTTTTTGGCAAGCTTTTCTAATATAACGTCATCCAAATACCTAGCACGTCCCAGCGGTGACCAAGACTCAACAGCTATATCATTCTCCCTGCAAAATTCTACGGTTTGCTTTTGTATTAATTTAGGGTGTAGTTCTATTTGATTAACAACCGGTTTTATTTTTGCATCAGTCAACAACGTTTGTAGATGATGATCAAGAAAATTGCTGACACCAATTGCTTTCACTCGGCCATCCTTATATAATTTTTCAAGTGCTTTCCACGTTTCAGGAAAAATTTCCGGAATGGGCCAATGGATTAAATATAAATCCACGTAATCCATATTTAATTTTTCCATACTTTTTTCAAACGCCTGAAGTGTACGGTCATAGCCATGATCATCATTCCATACTTTAGTTGTGATGAATAACTTTTCTCTTGGAATACCGGAATCTTTAATAGCTTTTCCTACACCATTCTCATTTTCATAGTAGCTTGCTGTATCAATATGACGGTACCCCGCTTTTAAAGCAGAAGAGACTGTTTGGTATACATCTTCAGGCGGAACTTTGTATACACCTAAACCGAGCTGGGGAACTGAAACGCCATTATATAATGTTTTTAGTGGTATGTTTGTCATCATCATTTCCTCCTCCATATCATGCTTACCTTCATTTTAAAATAGATGATTAGAAAATGATACTATCGTGACTTTTCAAAATGTTTTTTGTTGTTGAAGATGGATCCTTACAAATATGAATTTTCTATGAAAGTTATAAATAAATATTGCTTCTTTTACATAAGATTGATATTGTACAATAATTCAGATCATGAACTATTCATTTAGTGAACTATAATCCGGGGATGTTTATATGCAATTGGAAGAACTCGTTGAACGGTACCAAACAGCCATGAACACGGTTTATCGAAGTGTGAATAATATTCTGAAGGAAAAAGTCCATTCAGATATTACAACAGATCAATTCTCTATCTTGCAATATATTCATAATCATGAACAATGCACAAGCACAGATATTGCACAAGCCTTTGGAGTCGGGAAAAGTGCTGTCACTGCGCTAATTAATCGATTATTTGATAAAGGTCTCATCGAACGAAAACGGGATC
Organism: Virgibacillus alimentarius; assembly: GCF_017874635.1. Taxonomy (NCBI): domain Bacteria; kingdom Bacillati; phylum Bacillota; class Bacilli; order Caryophanales; family Bacillaceae; genus Virgibacillus; species Virgibacillus alimentarius. The sequence goes on along the minus strand of NZ_JAGIKX010000035.1, from coordinate 21,082 downwards.
AAAAAGATCGAAGAAATGTTTATTTAAATGTAAACAAAAAAGGGATAGATCTTGTGAAATACACGGAGCGTGCCCTTTATTCCGACATTGGCCTATATTTAGAACACTTTGATAAACATGAAATTCAATCATTTATAGAATCCTTAGAAAAACTGGCAAACTTAATGAGTAATTAGAGAGGGATATAAAATGAAACAAATTATTCGATTTCGGTGGCTTATTGCTGCGCTGTGGATCGTGGTTACTGCTGCGCTATTTATTTTATCACCAAATTTACAGGACTTGGTTGCAAAAAAAGGACAAATTACCGTCCCTGATGGCTATCCCTCAGTGGAAGCACAGGAACTGCTCAACAAAGATGTCTGATGACGATAATGAGAATACGACAAGTGCCGTCCTTGTTTTCCATGATGATGATGGCATAAACAAAAAGGGAAAAGAAGACGTAAAAGAAGCAATTGATCAGCTCGAAAAAAATAAGAAAAAACTCGGACTAAAGGAAATATTAGCATTTACTGAAGATAAAGCTATTGAAGAACAAACAGTATCTGAAGATGGAACGACGATTTTAGTTCCCTTAGAAGTATCCATAGAAAATCAAGAAGTGGTAGAATCTCGTGATAAAATATATGAAACAGTTGAAAATACCAAAGTTGATCATTATTTAACTGGTGAAGAATACATTAACCAGGATATTACGAAAAACTCGGAAGAAGGCTTAAAGCGCACGGAAGTAATTACGGTTGCGTTAATTATCATTATTTTATTTGTCGTTTTTAAATCTATTATCGCACCACTTATCCCATTACTGACTGTAGGAATCAGTTACTTGGCAGCTCAAGGTATTGTTTCTATTTTAGCGGATACCGTCAATTTTCCATTATCTACTTTCACACAAATTTTTATGGTTGCAGTAATGTTTGGTATAGGAACGGATTATTGTATTTTGCTAATTAGTCGATTTAAAGAAGAAATGGATCGTCACGACTCCATTCAGGAAGCTGTTATAACGACTTATAAATCAGGCGGAAAAACGGTTTTCTATGCTGGTTTAGCAGTATTAGTCGGATTTTCAACCATCGGATTGTCTACATTTTCACTTTATCAATCTGCAGTCGCTGTCGCTATTGGTGTCGCAGTTGTATTAATTGCATTAACAACACTCGTCCCATTTTTCTTAGTCTTACTTGGGAAAAAGCTCTTTTGGCCATTTGATAAAAATGTTGCTCATAAGGAAAGTGGTATTTGGGGAACGGCAGGCACATTTGCATGGGCTCGCCCTGTAATTGCCTTACTTATCGTAGCCGTTATAACGGTCCCTGCACTGCTTACCTTTCATGGCGATAAATCGTATGATTCCTTAGCTGAAATTGGGGATGATTATGGATCTGTAAAAGCATTTAATTGGATTGCTGATAGTTTTGGTCCAGGCCAATCTATGCCAACCACTGTTGTTATGGAAACTGATAAAACGATTGATTCTACAAAGGAATACCAGGAAATTGAAACCATTTCTGAGGAAATTGCAAAAATGGATGGCGTTGGTCAGGTTCGTAGTGCAACAAGACCTGCTGGGGAAGTAATTGATGATTTTCTTGTCCAAAACCAAACAGAAATATTAGCTGATGGTATTAATGAAAGTACAAATGGATTAAAAGAAATTCAAAATGGTTTGCAAAAAGCGGCAGATGAACTAGAAGATGCACCATCTGAAATGAAAGATGCTAAAAATGGTGTCGATGAATTAATGCAAGGTACACAGGATGCAAAGAATGGAATTGGCGAACTTAGTGATGCCTTGAAAGAAATTCAAAACGGGATTCAGTCCGGTTCTAAAGGTGCTGAAGAAATAAAAACAAACTTGCAGACGATTAAAAACAACCTGGATGATACAATTGCCACTAACAAAAAATTGTTGGCAGGTTATAAAAAATTTACAGAAAATGTCAAAGGTGCCGGAGCTGAATTAGAAGATGATGATAATAAAAAACAGTTAGCTAGCATCGAGCAGCAAATTAAAGATATGAATACCGCCTTATTAGGAGCGAAAGAAAATATTGAGAAGATGTTTAAAACAGCACTAGAATCTAACCCTGAATTAGAAGGAAACCAAAACTTCCAGGAAGCATACGGTACTGCAAAAGGTCAAATTGAAGGTGTAATGGGTGGACTGGAAGAAGCTGAGAATCAGTTAAATAAAATTAAAAATTTATCAAAAAGTGCACAAGATTTATTTCAAAAACAAATTCTTTCTCCACTACAAGAATTAAACAATGGTTTTAGTGATACAATCGCGGGCCAAGAACAGCTTTCCAGCGGAATTGGAGAGCTGATAAGCGGTATTAAAGAACTGCAATCTGGTTTAAACCAAGCAGCAAATGGCCAAGGGAAAGTCGTAAATAATGTCTCTAGCTTGCAAGAAGGATTATCACAAATCTACGGTGGACAAAAAGAGCTAAAAACGGCTTTTGCAGATATGCAAAATCAAATTGGAGATTTAACAAGTGGTTTAAATGACGCAACGGATGGATTAGGAGAAATTCATGACGGTTTAACGGAAGTCGAACGTTATCTAGGAGATTTTGACGTTGATCCCAATAATCCGGCCGTCGTTATACCGAAAGAAGCTTTAAAAGATGACGCTTTTATGGAAGGAACAAAACCGTATATTTCAGATAACAAAAACATCGCGAAATTTGAGGTTGTCTTAACACATAGTCCTTATTCAACAGAAGCGATTCAAATGATGGACCAAATTCAGGATAAAATTAATGATGTTAAAAAGGATACAATATTTGCAAAAAGCGATCCTAAATTAGGAGGAATCAGCAGCACGAATAATGATTTACAAAATATCTCGGATGCTGATTATAATAGAACCGTATTCTTAATGGTTGGTGGCATTTTCATTATTTTAGTTGTTTTACTAAGATCATTCGTTATGCCATTATACTTAATCGGTTCCTTAATATTAACCTACTTCACATCGATGGCCTTCGCTGAGCTTATATTTGTAAATATCCTTGAACATGATGGCCTAACATGGGCTATTCCGTTCTTCTCCTTTGTTATGCTCATGGCGTTAGGAATAGACTACAGTATCTTTTTAATGGATCGATTTAATGAAAATAAAGGCGGAGATGTAAAAGAAGGGCTTTTGTCCGCAATGAAAAATATGGGTACAGTCATTATCTCTGCTGCAGTTATTTTAGGTGGTACATTTGGAGCAATGCTGCCATCTGGCGTTTTGTCTTTATTACAAATAGCCACCGTCGTATTAATAGGTCTATTTCTGTATGCCTTTGTCATCTTACCACTATTCGTGCCAGTCATGGTTCGTCTTTTTGGCAAAGTAAACTGGTGGCCATTTTTGAAGAATAAAGATAAAGGAATGAAATAAGGTCTATCACAAAAGAGTGTCCCCAAAAATGGTGGACACTCTTTTTTTGTTTACTCAGTCCTCCCATTTATTCATCACTCTGGAATTAGTCTATTTTAAAAAAACTGCCCTAAAAATGGACAGTCTTCTTCATATCTATTTACCTGTTTCTTTGATAATTTCGATAACTCGATCTCGAGCCTTCTCGCTTTTGTAATTTTTCATGGTATCGATCATTAATGAGGCATATTCTTTCAATTGAGTCAGTTCTTGCACGAGTTTTTCTTCTGTTAACAACTCTTCCTCAATAATTCGGGCGTATCTTTTCTCCGCAAACGATTTAGCGTTAACAATTTGATCCCCCCTACTCGCCTCTATCGATAATGGAATTAGAAGCATTGGTATTCGAAGTGACAAAAATTCAAAAATAGCATTTGCACCTGCACGAGATAATACAAAATCTGTGGCAGCAAAAATATCTTTTAATTCGTCATGTACATATTCAAATTGAATATATCCTTTCCGGTCAAAGGTAGCGTCTATTTTTCCTTCTCCGCAAATATGTACGATTTGAAAGAGTGACAATAACCTATCCAAACTTCCTCGCACTGTTTCGTTGATTTTTTGAGAACCACCGCTTCCTCCCATAATGAGCAGAACAGGTTTTTCCTTTGTGAAACCACACATTTTAAGTCCCTTTTCTTTTTTTCCTTCAAAAAGCTCTTCACGGATTACAGCCCCTACATACTCCGCCTTTTTCTCTGGAAGATAATTCATCGTCTCAGGAAATGTTGCTAATATTTTTTTTGAAAATGGAATAGCGATCTTATTAGCCAAACCTGGTGTATAATCGGACTCGTGGATCACTGCAGGAATCCCGCGCAGTCTTGCTGCAAGTACTACTGGAACAGACACAAACCCCCCTTTTGAAAAAATGATCGCTGGCTTGCGTTTGCCAATGATATGCCAAGCCTGCATCGTCCCTTTTAACACTTTAAAAGGGTCTTTTAAATTCTCCGCGGACATATAACGGCGTAATTTCCCAGTAGAAATTGGATAGTATGTGACACCATTAAGTTGTTCAATTAATTTACGTTCAATCCCATTGGCAGATCCAATATAGTCAATTTCCCATCCTTCTTTTTGGAAAACCGGGATTAGGGCTAAATTTACGATAACATGACCTGCGGTTCCGCCTCCGGTAAAGAGTATACGCTTATTTTTCATCTGTCTATGACACTTTCCTCTCATTCGTATATACTGATATAATGGTTTTCATCATCTCTTTTATCGTAATAGAAAACGAGATAAAAAGGAAGGATATTATGCAAGAAACAAATACACTAAAAGAAAAACTAAAGCTGTTTTCCATTATATTAATTCCTATTCTCATTACGCAAGTAAGTATGTATTTAATGAATTTTTTTGATACCGTTATGTCCGGGCGTGTTAGTGCGCAGGATTTAGCTGGTGTAGCGATAGGTTCCAGCCTCTGGGTCCCTGTTTTTACAGGAGTAAATGGTATTATGCTTGCCATTACACCAATTATTGGACAATTAATTGGTGCCAATAAAAACAAAGAAGTCCCTAAAAAAGTACAGCAAGGCATTTATTTAGCGATCACGATCGCAATCTTTATATTTTTAGCTGGTGCATTAGCACTCAAACCAATTTTAAACTTCATGGATCTAGAGGATAGTGTCCGACATATTGCAGCGTTTTATTTAATAACACTAATCACAGGAATTATACCATTATTTATATTTAATACATTGCGCTCTTTTATCGATGCCATGGGACAGACTCGTATTTCCATGATGATTATTTTAATTACTTTGCCACTAAATGTCCTGTTTAATTATATTTTTATTTTCGGGAAATTTGGGGTTCCTGCACTTGGAGGAATTGGATCCGGTGTAGCAACGTCTGTTACTTACTGGGTTAGTTGTATAATAGCTTTAGCCGTTATACATAAAATAAATCCATTTCGTCGCTTTCATGTATTTTCTAACTGGGTAAAACCTTCTTTAAAAGCTTGGCTTGAACAACTCAAAATTGGTATTCCAATTGGCTTAGCCATTTTTTTTGAAACAAGTATATTTTCGGCCGTAACATTATTTATGAGTGTATACAATACAAACACGATTGCCGCACACCAGGCTGCAATGAATTTCGCAACTCTACTCTATATGATACCTTTAAGTGTGGGGATGGCTCTAACGATTGCCATTGCATTTGAAATCGGTGCTAAACGCTATAAAGATGCGCGTACATATGGATACATTGGGATTAGCGGAGGTATTTTTATCGCTGTCTTTGCCGGCCTAATATTATATCTATTCAGTGGTTCTGTTGCTTCGCTCTATAATAGCAATCCAAATGTTATCGCGCTAACAAAACAATTTATTTACTTTGCTATTTTTTATCAGCTTGCTGATGCATTTGGTGCACCAATTCAAGGGGCCTTGCGCGGATACAAGGATGTAAATGTAACATTGATTGTTGCACTCGTCTCATACTGGGGAATCGGGCTTCCGACCGGATGGCTTCTTGCTAATTTTACAGCTTTGGAGCCATTTGGCTATTGGGTAGGTCTGATTACCGGATTAACCTGTGGAGCTGTCGCATTAATTATCCGTTTACTTTCGTTGCATAAAAAATATCGTACTAGATAAAAAACTCATCAACAGCTTGATGAGTTTTTTATCTCTATAAGAATATACCGACTACCGTTGCGGAAAGAATGGATGCGAGTGTAGCTCCAATAAGAAGCTTCATACCAAATTTAGAAACACTTACTGCTTTTTCACTATCAATTCCTTTTACTGTCCCAGCAATGATTCCAATTGATGAGAAATTGGCAAAGCTTGTTAAAAATACGGATACAATTCCTACTGTTTTTTCAGACATAGCATCTAACATCCCCTGAAATTCAAGCATTGCTACAAATTCATTTGTTACAATCTTGGTTCCCATAACAGAACCAGCTTGAATTAGTTCACCAGGTGAGATCCCCATTAAAAATCCAATTGGAGCAAGAATATAACCTAGAATCTCTTGCAGTGTTACTCCTGCAAAAATTAATTGAATGAACCAATTGACTAGTTCCAGCGAGGCAATGAATGCAATTAACATAGCTCCAACAATTAATGCTATTTTACCACCCTCCAAAGCTCCATTCCCCATCGCTTCAAAAATACTTTTGTCATTGGTAACATTTTTAACATCAACATGATCCTCTTCCTTTGGAACTTTAATTGGCGCAATAATAGACGCAACCATTAAAGCACTCAACATGTTCAGAGGCAATGCCATTAGAACGTAATTAGGTGGCAACATTTGCAAATAGGCACCTACAATTGATGCTGATACAGACCCCATTGCTGAAGCACTTACAATGTAAAGACGATTGTCATTTAAATGGTGGAACTGTGTTTTTATGGCAATCAATGCTTCAGATTGTCCAAAGAAAATACTATTTACACCATTAAATGATTCTACCTTGGGCAGACCAGTAATTTTTGAAATAATACTTCCGATAAATTTGATAATGGTAGGAAGAATTTTCAAATACGTAAGCACGGATAAAAGCGTCGCGAAAAAAATAATTAAGAGTAGTACATCAAAGAAGAAAACCCCTCCTTCTCCGACTTCAACACCACCTACTACAAAGTTGACTCCTTCTGTTCCAAACTCAATCAGTTTATTAAACCCTGCTGATATTCCGTTTATGATTGTTTGTCCAATTGTAGTAGAGAACATAAACCATGTTAATAAAAATTGGGCAGTTAACATCACAATAATGCCTTTATAATTAATATTCTTTTTATCATTAGACATTAAAAATGCAATACCAAAAACAACAATAATTGCTAATACCCCTAAGAATTTTGTCACACTGCTACCTCCCTATATCCCTATATTTTTTATACAATTTTCTGCAAATACTTACATTATTCAATGCACACAAGTGATTTTATCAGCTTGTCAGACGTCATGCAATACCATAGTACCGATATTTTTTCTCATACTTATTTAGCTATTCCCTGAACAGTTATATTTTAACAAAAACGACTTAGCCAAAATGTTTGCTAAGTCGTTTACATGATCTAATGAGCTGGGAAATAAATCATCTGTAATACAAAAATAATGCCGAACACGTACAGGATCCAGTGTACTTCTTTTCCTTTTCCAGTCACTAACTTTAGCAATGGATAGGTTATAAATCCGATTGCAATTCCTGTAGCTATACTTGATGTTAAAGGCATCGTAAGGATAATAGCAAAAGCAGGAAATGCCTCATCAAATGTTCTCCAATCAATGCGAGATAGTCCCTCCATCATGAAGCTTCCAACAATAATAAGTACTGGTGCCGTAATCGCAGGCACATTTGCAATTGCACTGATTATTGGTGTAAAGAAAATGGAAAGTGCAAATAAACCAGCAACTACGATAGAAGTTAACCCTGTTCTACCACCTGCTGCAACCCCTGAAGTTGATTCAACATAGGCGGAAGATGGACTTGTTCCAAACATTGATCCGACCGTTGTTGCAGTTGCATCTGCAAGCAAAGCAGTTTTAGCCCGTGGAAACTGGCCATTTTTCATAAATCCAGCCTGCTCCGCAACACCAACCATTGTTCCTGTTGTATCAAATATCGTCACTAATAAAAAGGCAAATACAACAGTATATAATCCATTTGTAAATACTCCTCCGATATCTAAATCAAAAAATACAGGGGCTGGCGGAGCAGATAGCAATCCTGTAAATTCTAATTGTCCTGTAAAAAATCCAATGATTCCAGTAGCGATCATTCCTAAAAATAAAGCACCCTTAACATTCCATGCCAATAATAGCAGTGTAATAAATAAACCTGCTATTGTTAATAACGTGGTAGGTTCATGCAGGTCTCCAAATCCGACCATATTGGCCTCATTTGGGATTACAATACCGGACATCCTTAAACCTAAAAAGGCAATGAATAAACCTAATCCTGACGTAATTCCGAACTTTAAAGAAGCAGGAATTGCACCAATTAATGTTTCTCTTAATGTGGTAAAACTTAATAAGATAAAAAGGACACCTGCTAAAAATACAGTTCCAAACACAACTTGATAAGATAAACCTTGTGTTGCAACCACACTTGCAAAATAAGCATTCATTCCCATACCAGGTGCAATCGCAATTGGGTAATTTGCAAACAAAGCCATAAATACAGTACCAACAACAGTTGAAATAATAGTAGCCATAAATACTTGATCAAATGGTACTCCTGCAGAAGAAAGTATAGTCGGATTCACTACTATAATATATACCATTGTAAGAAAAGTCGTTATCCCTGCAACCACCTCAGTTCGGATATTTGTGTTGTTTTGTTTGAATTTAAACATTTTATTCAAAATTGGCACCCATCTTTCCGAATAATTATAGTAACAAATACTATAATATTCGTTTTTATAAGTAATTGCAATGGATGTAAGATATTTTTAATAAATTTTAATACAAAATAGGAAGAGTAAATCTACAGTACGTTTAATATGAAATAAAAAATCCCTACACCGCAAACAGTGTAGAGATTTTTTTATATTTTATCCTTCTAATAACAGATCATATGGATCTTCAAGTAATTGCTTGATGCGTACAAGGAATTTTACTGCATCTTTACCATCAACAATACGATGGTCATAAGATAGTGCTAAATACATCATTGGACGGACTTCAATGGAATCATCCGGCATAACCATCGGACGCTTTTGAATATTGTGCATACCCAAAATAGCAACTTGAGGTGCATTTAAGATTGGTGTAGACAACATAGATCCAAAAGTTCCGCCATTTGTAATTGTAAATGTACCGCCTTGGAGGTCATTCAATCCTAATTTATTCTCACGTGCTTTTTCAGCTAGATTTCCGATTTCACGCTCTACTCCGGCAAAATCTAACTTATCTGCATCACGAACAACTGGAACAACTAAACCTTCCTCTGCAGATACTGCAATACCAATGTCATAGAATTTTTTCAAGACAAGCTCTTTCCCTTGGATTTCCGCATTTAAGTATGGAAATTCTTTCAAGGCTCCAATAGCAGCTTTTGTAAAGAATGACATAAAACCTAATTTTACACCATGCTTTTCAAGAAATTTCTCTTTTCTTTCACTGCGGAGTTTCATAACAGCAGTCAAATCTACTTCATTAAACGTTGTTAACATTGCTGATTCATGCTGTACTTCAACAAGACGATTAGCGATTGTTTGACGACGACGTGACATTTTTACACGTTCTACTGGTTTATCAAACTCAGTTTTTTCTTGTTGCTTAGGTGCTTCTTTTTTCGCTGATTTCTCAGCTTTTTTCTCCGATTCGCCTTTTGCAGCTGCTTCTACATCTTCAGGGCGAATACGGCCTAATGGATCATTTGCACGAATTGAACCTAAATCAATATTTAATTCACGCGCACGTTTTCTTGCTGCAGGTGATGCTACTACATCCTGTGTGTTATTACTAGTTTCTGTTGCAGGTTCTTCTTGCTTTTCTTCTTTTTTCGCTGGTGCTTCCTTTTGTTTCGTTTCTTCTTGCGGTTTTTCTTTTTCCTCTGAAGGAGCTTCTCCCGCCTCGGCATTTTCGTCTACTTTTCCGATGATGTCACCTACTTCAACATCATCGCCCTCTTCACTAAGGATCTCGGTTAAAACGCCTGCATGATCGGAATTCACTTCAACATTTACTTTATCTGTCTCCAACTCGACAACAGGGTCACCTTTTTCGACTTTATCGCCCTTTTTTACAAGCCACTGAGCGATGGTACCTTCTGTAATAGATTCAGCAAGTTCTGGAACTCTAATTTCTTTCACTGCTATGTCCTCCTTTAGACGGGTTAATTGCTTCTTGTACGATTGCATTTTGTTCGTATTTATGAACATTTGGTTCTCCAACTGCTGGTGATGAACGATCCGGACGACCTACATAACGTATAGACTGTCCTTCTTTTAATAAATCTCTTAAATAATCATCTACAAAATTCCAGCTCCCCATGTTCTTCGGCTCCTCTTGGACCCAAACAATTTCTTCTAAATTTGGCAGTTCTTTTAATTCTTTTTCTAGCTGTTTTTCAGGGAATGGATAGATTTGCTCTAGTCGTAAAGCACGTAACCATTCAAAGTTATTCTCAGAGTTTTCAATTGCCTCTTCAATGTCTACCATTATTTTACCACTGCCAATTAATAGGCGCTTTGCATTTTTCTTACTTACTTTTAAATTTGGTTGTTGTCTTAAAGGCTCAAATTTTCCATTTGTGAATTCTTCTGCAGCTGATGCAACACGGGCATTACGCAGTAGGCTTTTTGGAGTCATCAGGATGAGTGGTCTTGCTTCCTCACGTCCACGCATTGCAGCTTGTCTGCGAATTAAGTGGAAAAACTGAGCTGATGATGTAACATTTGCTACAATCCAGTTATTTTCTGCAGCCATTTGTAAGAAACGTTCAAGTCTTGCGCTTGAATGTTCTGGACCCTGACCTTCATAACCATGAGGCAAGAGCATTACCATATTTGATTTCTCTCCCCATTTAGCACGGGCTGAAGAAATAAACTGGTCAAAAATTACTTGGCCTGCATTCGCAAAATCCCCAAATTGCGCTTCCCAAATTACCAATGTGTTTGGTGAATGAACACTGTAACCATACTCATATCCAAGTACACCTGCTTCTGAAAGCGGGCTGTTGCGAATATCAAACGATGCCTTTACTTCGTCTAAACCATGCATAATGCAGTATGTGTCATCTTTTTCAACATCATGTAAAACAGCATGTCGATGTGCAAAAGTGCCTCGTTCAGAGTCTTGACCTGTCAAACGAATTGGTATTCCGTCTTGTAAAATAGAAGCATATGTTAAAGCTTCTCCTGCACCCCAATCTGCTTTATTGCCTTCTTCTAATACATTTTCTCTTCGTTTTAGAATTTTCTCAAGCTTTTTGAAACCAGTAAAGCCTTCTGGACGTTGTAACATTCCAGCATTCAGTGCTTTCAAGTCTTTTAATGGGACAGCAGTTTCAAACTGACTTAAACCATTAGTCAAAGCCTTAGGCATACTTTTTGCTTCTGCTTCACCCGTCTCATTTTCCTTCATATTATCATAGATTTCACGTAAGGTACTCTCTGTCTTATCCTTTAATTTAGGCAATTCATTTTCATCAATTATTTTATCCTCTTGCAACTTCTCAGCAAATACTTGTGAAACTGTAGGGTGTTTATCAATTTCTTTATATAACTTTGGTTGTGTTGTCCTTGGTTCATCCATCTCATTGTGTCCATAGCGACGGTATCCAACTAAATCAATCAGAAAGTCTTTATGGAATTTTTTACGATATTCATAAGCGATCGTTGCAGCAGAAATACAAGCTAATGGATCGTCTGCATTCACATGGATAATTGGAATCTCAAATCCTTTGGCTAGGTCACTCGCGTATCTGGTAGATCTGCCATCTTTTTGATTTGTTGTGTATCCAACAAGGTTATTGGCAATCAGATGTACGGTTCCTCCTGTTCGATATCCAGGCAGTCCACTTAAATTTAACGTTTCTGCTACGACACCTTCACCAATAAAAGCTGCATCTCCATGTATTAATACCCCAAATGCTTTGTTTAAATCTTGTTTTGGATATCCTTTTTCTGACCGGTCATCTTGTGCAGCACGAGTAAATCCTTGCACGACCGGATTAACAAACTCCAAATGCGAAGGATTATGTGCTAAGGTAATATGAGTTGTAGCCTCTTCGCTATCTTTTACTTTCGTACTAGCACCGAAATGGTATTTAACATCTCCAGTCCATCCATAATTAATTCCCATGGAACCTTCTGAAGGGATTAATTCCTTATTAGGAGAATGATGAAACTCAGAGAAAATTTTGTCATATGGTTTTCCTAGTACATGGGCTAAAACACTTAATCTTCCACGATGAGCCATTCCCATCATAATATTATCAATTTTATCAGAAGTCGCATGCTTTACAATCTGGTCAAGAATTGGAACCATTACTTCAAGACCCTCAATGGAAAAGCGCTTCTGACCGACAAAGGTTTTTTGTAAGAAACTTTCAAACCCTTCTACATGGGCAAGACGTTCCAATAATTGCTTTTTCCCTGCATCCGATACGTCCAAGTAAAGATTTTCAGATTCAATTCTTTCTAATAGCCATTTTCGCTCTTCATCATTATTAACATGATCATATTCAAAAGAAATTTTTCCGGTATAACGTTTCTTTAAATATTGGATTACATCGTAACCATTTTCAACATTAGCTGGTGCATTTTCCCACAGCCATGTGGCAGGGATATTTTGTAAACTTTCTTTCGTTAGACCGTAAGATTTCGGATCTACTAATTCTGTTTCACTTTTTTTTAAGCCTACAGGATAGATATCTGCATCTAAATGACCGAAACGACGAATAGCCTCAACAAATTTCATCGCTGAGGTTAATGTTTTGACATCATTTATAGAAGTTTCTCTATGCATTGATTGTCCATGATTTGATTGATGCAACCAAGTAGGAGCACCATATTGGTCAAACATTTCTTTAATAGAAGGATCAACAGATTCGGGATCCTCTTTGTACAAGTCATATTGTTCTTCTACATAACCCATGTTGGGACCATGAAATTCTCCCCAGAATCCTTGATTAGATTCTTCAAACTGCGCCACGTCTTATACCCCCATTAGAAGTTAGCATTCTCCGTTATTTTAACGGTTTTTTAATACCCATGGACTATTATAGTCCTGACGGATAACTTCATCAACTAATATACTCCATTTTCCGCCATGATACAACATGAAGATAGCGATTATGCGAATAATTATAAATGTGAATATTCACTCAATTGTATTTCCTTATCCCGCGCTTCACAATTTCAATCATTTTATGTATAATGGGTTACAATATTAAGTATGTACTTACGTATCTTTTCACTTCATGGATACATAGGTAAAGGAGGATCACATTCATGAAATTGGCATTATTAATGGGAGTTATCGTTGTATTTACTGCATCTTGCTTAACCTCTGCTTATGAGTCTAAACCGGGAATTCCTAAAAATAATCAGTAATATGAAAGACTGAGACGATAAAAACCGTTATGCGATGTATTGCATGACGGTTTTTATCGTCTTACGTTAAATGAGGGAAGTTTTGTTGACGTAGTGCTTCATATATAATAATTGCTGCAGTATTAGATAAATTTAATGAACGTACTTCGTCAGACATATGAATTCGTAAGCATTTCCCTTCTTTGCCTTCAATTATACTTTTGGGAATCCCATCCGTTTCTCTTCCGAAAACAAAAAAGATATCCTCTTCCACATTGCTATAATCAAAATCCGTATAATGCCCCGTTCCAAAATTTTCAATATAATAATACGTCCCATTTGGATACAGTGTATATAAGTCATAAATAGATGCATATTCTTCTATTTTCACTTTATTCCAATAATCGAGCCCAGCTCGACGCAACATTTTATCCTCCGTCGAAAATCCTAATGGATGAATTAAATGTAATGTTGTATCAGTAGCCAAACATGTTCTGGCTATATTCCCAGTGTTAGCCGGAATCTCTGGTTGATATAGTACAATGTGCAAACTCACTTTTCATTCTCCTTACCTAGATCGAGCACACTTTCTCTTACTTTTACTCGTATTTTCTTTTTAACTACATTAGTATATCATTTATTCACTAATTCGAAAAAATTTATATTTGATATTTGGTGTCCATGCAGTGGAATCCTCATAGGACCAGTAACGATTCCGGCTATTTTCCGTATGTGCATTAACTAAAGGCATTCCTTCCTGGTCTTTTGCAACAACAAATGTCGTATGATCCCACCTTCCGTCCCCTTGAAAATCGTAGCAAATGATATCTCCCGGGTTTAAATCTTCTGCTTTCTCTACTTCTTTGCCTTGTAGTCCTTGTGTCGAGCCACTTAAATACCATCGCATAGAATGAGAAACGGACCAGCTATAACTCCAATTATTATTTTTATACCACCATCCTTGCTCTCTAACTGGGGCCCCCCTCATTGGTGCTCCGCCGGCAAACAAACATTGAGAAACATAATTCGTGCAATCGACAGCGAACTTTTTATAAGCAGGATTGTAGCTATTCCACCAACGCTCTGCATACTTGACAGCCGCAAGCCGATCGTAAGAAAAGCGTTCATTTTTTCTGTTTCTAATCATTTGTGGTGTTATTGTTGGTATATCATAATCTGAATTGCTGATAGGGTATAACTCCGTATGATTGATAATATTTCCATCTACTAATTGAAACTGGTACGGTGTAACTTTTTCTTCTATAATGAATTGTCCATGTTGCTTAATTAAAAAGGATAGGTATAGCAGGTATTTGTATATCGTATTATTAGCATAAGTAAATGTTTCAAACATACGACCTTCTCCTTGAATACGGACAATTTCAGCATTTCGTTTACGATGTAAAGCTTTTTTTCTCTGCCACCAACTTTCTTCATTTCTAGTATTTTCAAAAAAATCAAGCCATACTTTTTTTAGTTTATCCATAAAAATCCCCTCCATAACTAATATATGGAGGGAAGGCTTGCTCAAGATGCATTATTTTTTTCAAATGTTAGTAGATATTCTTTTTTATCGAGTCCACCATTATACCCAACCATTTTTCCTGATGATCCGATTACGCGATGGCATGGAACAACAATAGAAAGTGGATTTTTATTGACAGCTCCGCCCACTGCCCGGACAGCTTTTGGGTTTTGAATCTTAATTGCAATATCTTTGTAGGTTGTCGTCTTTCCGTATGGAATACCATCATATAGTACCTGCCAAACTTGTTTTTGAAAAGGAGTACCATGAAACGTAAAAGGGAATGAAAAAGCTTTACTTTCACCATTAAAATAATCATCAAAATCTCTTTTAACAGGTGCAGCCTTATCAGGCGATTTAATGAAAACAGGTTCGGTAAAATACCGCTCTGTCCATTTTTTCAATCGTTGTTCCATAATTTCCATTGTTCCATAATCAATTCGCACAATGTCATCACCATGGAAGACTACTAATAAGGCTCCAATGGGTGAATCAATTTCATCATAGTATAAATTGCTCATTACTACCCCTCTTTTTCATGAAGCTTTTTGAATTGGAGTCCTTTTTCCATTTCAAATAAAACTTGTTCATTTTCTTCTTCATTCATCGCTTCCTGTATTGCATCAAACGCTTTTTCTGTTCCTATTTTACCGAGTGACCATGCAGCGGTTCCTCGAATAACTGGACGGGGATCTTGACGCATAACAGGAATGAGTTCATCAACTGCAGTTTTATCTTTAAAGTGACCTAGTGCAATTAACGCATTTCTTTGCAGTGGTTTTTTCCCGCGCCATGAACCGGAAATATGTCCGAAAGTCTCCTTAAATACACGATTAGATATCCGAAGCATTGGCTTTAATTTTGGTTTTGCAATCTCCGGTTCCGGTTCCAGTTCCGGGTGCAGATGGAAGTCGACCTGTTTATTCCACGGACAAACCATTTGGCACGTATCACATCCATAGACCCGATTACCAATTTTATCCCGGAATTCATCTGGGAGAAAGTCTTTTGTTTGTGTTAAAAATGCAATACACCGCTGGGCATTCAATTGACCGCCTTGCACTAGTGCACCTGTTGGGCAAGCGTCCATGCATTTTGTACATTCACCACAACCTTCCTCTATAGGGGAATCAGGTTTAAACGGTATGTTTGTAATTAGTTCACCCAGATATACAAAAGAGCCAAATTCAGGAGTAATAATTGACGTATTTTTTCCGCTAAATCCGATTCCAGCCCGCTCAGCCACTGCTCGATCAGAAAGTTCTCCAGTATCTACCATTAGTTTACTTTGCAAATCAGGTGTTTGCTGTTTTAAAAATGCTGCGAGTTTCGATATTTTTTTACGCAGTACATCGTGATAATCGGTCCCCCACGATGCACGGCAAAAAATGCCTCTTCTAGATTCCTTTGTACTTTTTGGTGCGTCTTTCATTCGGGAAGGGTAGGCAATAGCTATAGATATAATGGATTTTGCTTCAGGCAAGAGGCGATTTGGTTCCGTTCTTTCTTCTAATGTTCCTTTTTCAAATCCCGACTGATACCCAAGGGATTGTTGTTGTTTCAGCCGTTCTTTTAATTCACCAAAAACATCTGCGGAGGCAAAACCAATTTTATCAATACCTATTTCTTTACTATAATCGATCACGCTTTGTTTTAGTGTATCTACATTCACATTACCACCTCCCGAGCTTTTTTACTTCTGCATTACTTTTGCTGTTCGGATACGATTTAATACAGCTGCAACTTCATAACGACGTGGTCTGGCAATGTCACCAGGATGCTGATTTTTAAAGGGTGTAAAGGATGCTAGTCCTTGTTTATTCATTTGACCTTCAATTGTATCTAATAACTCATATAGCGTTTTTTGCCCAAGTCCATTTGTTCTGTCTAAAAATTGGATTATTTCCGCGATCATACGTGTTTGCGACTGATCAACCAATTGTTCTGTCTGTTCAAAGGTAATTTCAGTTCTTCCCATTAAAATTTTATTCAGACCTTTCGCATCTGTTTTTGAGCGTTTTCCTTTATTTGTCTGCAGTGTTAAAGGACTAAATTGCCGATGGTTGATTTCGCCAAAATTCATCTGATTTTGCTCTTCTCGCTCTAATGGATATTTTACCATGATTTCTTTTGCTTCGCTTGTTACATTAAATGGTACATAGGCATCCATCATAATTACTGAATCAGCAACAGAAAAATAGTCTCCTGATCCTCCCATTACAAGTATCGTTGAAACATCAAACTGATCATATAATTGCTTGATCTTATCAATAAAGGGGGAAATTGGCTCCTTTTCTTTTTTTACAAGCTGTTGCATTCGATGATCCCTAATCATGAAGTTTGTCGCACTCGTATCCTCATCAATTAGTAATGTGGTTGCCCCAGCTTCTAATGCTTCCATTACGTTAGCCGCCTGAGATGTACTGCCACTTGCATTATCTGTGGAGAAGAAATGTGTATCCTGTTTGTGCGGTAAATTTCCAATAAATGGCGAAATATTAACTCCCGTAATTCTCCTGCCATCTTCTGCACGAATCTTAACTGCATCGCGATCTGTCAGAACATACTCACGCCCATCTCCTTTGGCGTGCACATAGACACCACGTTCGATTGCTTCTAAGATCGTACTCTTCCCGTGATAACCTCCACCTACAATCAAGGTAATCCCTTTTTGAATCGCCATCCCTTTAATTGGCTCAGTACGGTGTGGAATCGAAATCGACACTTCGTTTTCCTGTGGGCTTTGAAAGGGGACAGCATCTTTTAGTGGACGGTTGCTAATGCCACTTTCGCGTGGGAGTATTGATCCATTAGCAATAAAGGCAATCCAGTTATTCTTTTGCATCTCAGCTTTAATAACTTCCTGTTGATCAGCAATTTGTACTGCTTCAATAATCGCTTCATCTTTAATTGAAAAAATTGATTTATTCATAAGTGACGGGATTACTTGAGTGAATAATTTTTCTGCTTCTTTCCCATTAATCCTGCGTCCGTTTGCAGGGAGTCCGACAGAAATGCATACCGTGATTTCTTTTTCATTAATTTGTACAGCACTTCTCTCAAGTACTTCCGCATCTGGCGTATCAAAGAGAATTATACCACTTTTTCCAGATCCTTTAATACGGATAGCATTATCATGAACTGCTTTTCCAATAGCTCTTGCTATTGCATCTTCCGTTGCTATTTTTCGATGATAGCAATCTATCCAATCGGTATTGATATTTCTTTTATGACTTGGAATGGTGACCCGGATTTTGGATGGAGACGCAAACGGATCCCCTTGAACATAATCAATATGTAACCCGAAATCACTAAAAGCATAATAGCCTTGCAAACTTTTGTATCCTTTATATCCCTTTCCATCTAGTTGTCTGCATTGTTGTAATAATTTTTTCATATTATTAAATCCCTCTATTTTAATAGTTTCTTTTTCAAGGGTACTATTAATAAAGTACTTCCTTCAAGTAAAGTGGAAATTTAATATTAGATTCTCTTTTGTAGTAAAAGGAAAAAACGCAATGCCTCGTATATTTAAAATACAAAACACTGCGTTGGTAATATGTATGGAGCGGGTGATGGGAATCGAACCCACATCATCAGCTTGGAAGGCTGAGGTTTTACCACTAAACTACACCCGCATTTCTTTATAGAGAAAAGAACTTGACTTACGCATACTGCCCCTACATCTTTTGATGTATTTTCCATCTCTTTTTAAGTACATTTTTTATTATAACAACTCTCCTTATCCTAGTCAATATAAATTCAACATTTTCCTACAAATATTGTGATATTTTTAAAGTGGAAAATATTCCTTCTTTTCCTTTTTTGTGTAATTGTTTGTTCGTTATAGAATATGACACTAACATGAAGTATAATACAGTTTCATATACTTATATAATAACCTGATTGTTATCTTATTATTCCAGAAACATAGTTTTGAAGAGGAGGAAAAAGTATGGCAATTTATCCAATTATGATGTCACAGTCAAAATTTATCCATCGTGATAGTTTAAATTATCCTTATGAAGAACGCGGTTTACAATTCGGAGACGGTATTTATGAAGTTATCCGTATTTATAACGGAGAATATTACTTATTGAAGGAACACGTTGATCGTCTATTCCGTTCAGCAGAAGCAATTAAACTAATATTGCCCTTCACCAAAAAAAAGCTCATTAGCTTGCTACAAACATTGATAGAAAAAAATAAAATGACCGTTGACGGCAAAGTATATTTACAAATTACTCGAGGTTCATCTCCAAGGGAACACGAATTTCCAGTTGAAACACCAGTAAATACGTATGCTTATACTCAGAACCTTCCTCGTAAACATCATTTACTTGAAAATGGGGTCAGCACAATAACACAACGCGATATCCGCTGGGAAAATTGCTATATTAAAAGTTTAAACCTATTGCCTAATGTTCTTGCCAAACAAGAAGCTAAAGAACAAGGCTGCTATGAAGCAATTTTACATAAAAATGGACTAATCACTGAGTGTAGTTCAGCTAATGTTTATTTAGTTAAGTCAAATAAGATTTATACTTTCCCTGCTACAAAAAGAATTCTACACGGATGTGTTAGAATGAGAGTCAAAAAATTCACAGCGGATTTAAATATTCCATTTATTGAAGAAGGATTTAATTTAGAAGACATCCCTGCAGCTGATGAATTATTCTTATCAAGTACAACATCTGAGATTATGCCGATTATTCAGGTGGATGGAAAGCAAATTGGAGATGGCAAACCTGGTAAAATATCCAAACAACTACAAGAAGCATATGAAAAAGATGCTAAACTTATTTCTTCTACAATAAATTAAAATAAAAGCAAGGCACCCATTAAATAACTACCGATAGGTGTCTTGCTTTTTCTAATTCTTTAGAAAGAGACGCTTTAATCCATATATCTATCTAAAAAAGATCTTAATTTTTCTACATATTTCTCCCTCTCAATTACAAATGCTTCACCATGTCCCGCTCCTTTTATGGTCATAATTTCTGCATTGCTTTTCGTATTTTCATATAATTCTTTAGCCATTTTAGTAGGGACGAATGTATCTGCCTCGCCATGAATATATAAAATAGGTACTTCTGCTTTTTTTACCTGATCTAAAGAAGAAGCCTCCGTAAGCGAATAACCTGCTCTCATTTTTGTAACGATACTTGTACTCGGTAAGATTGGAATAGCAGGTAAATGATACATGCGTTTCATTTGATAAGAAAACATATCGTATACACTCGTATAGGGACTATCAGCTACAATTGCTTTAACATTATCAGGAAGCTGCTCGCCACTGGTGTTTAATGCTGTCGCTGCCCCCATGGATACACCATGCATGACGATTTCAGTATCTGATCCAAGTTTTTCAATTAGCTTATCGATCCAACCTATAAAATCGAGTCGATCATGCCAGCCAAATCCTATATAATCTCCTTCACTCTCGCCGTGACCGCGTGAGTCTGCGAAAAATACATTATAACCAAGCGCTTTATAATAATATTCTCCGTAAATTCCCATATCTGAACCGCTGCCAAGGTATCCATGCGCTAGTACAACAGTCTTATTTGTTGGCTTTTCCGCCTCTAAAAAATACCCTTTTAATCGAAGACCGTCAAATGATGTTAATTCCATTTCCTCAAAATCCTGCTGGTCGACCCAATTACGCCAATCTCCTTCTAAAAAAGCATCCATTGCTTCAGCTGTTACTTCGAGATCGTCATTGCCTACTAGAAAGTCCTTTACATTTCGTTTTATAGCTAGATTATAAAAATAAACACTAGCTACAGTATTGATTATTAATAGAATAGCAATAATTCCAAGTGATATTTTCAACCATTTCTTTTTCTTCATCTTTGTCCCCCCTTAGGCAACAACATTATAATTCCATTATATAAAAAATTACCGATCTTTGCCGTTCCTTTAGCCACTTTTTTATTGGTACTTCTTTACAGCATCACAACGCTAATAAGTACAATTTTCATGAACTCCGGTTGATTTTCATGAACTCCGGTTGATTTTCATGAACTCCGGTTGATTTTCATGAACTCCGGTTGATTTTCATGAACTCCGGTTGATTTTCATGAACTCCGGTTGATTTTC
>NZ_JAGIKX010000034.1:0-26972 GCF_017874635.1 Virgibacillus alimentarius | reverse complement strand
TGACAAGCTTTATTTTAAACTCTTCACTATATTTAGCCATAAAAACACCCCCCGAAAGTTAGATTTAGCACTCTAACTTTCGGGGGTCAATACCTACACTTTTTTATACAATGTTCTTTTTCTTTATTTGTTTACTTCTCAATTGCCCACAAGCTGCATCGATATCTGCACCGTTTTCCCAGCGAACACCACAATGAATACCCTGTTCCTTCAATGTTTCAAAGAATGTTTGGATCGACTGTGAATCACTGCGCTGATATTGATCATGTTCATCCACTGAATTATATGGGATTAAGTTAACATAAGCTAAATGACGATGATTCCTTAACAATTTCGCAAGCTGCATCGCCTCTTTTTTATGATCATTTACACCTTTTAGCATAATGTATTCATACGTGATTCGTCTATTTGTCTTTTCTAAATAATAGTCTACGGATTCCATCAGCTTTTCAATCGGAAATGCTTTGTTAATTTTCATAATTTGTGTCCTGAGTTCATCATTTGGTGCATGAATCGAGATAGCTAGATTAACTTGAATACCAGTATCCGCAAATTCATAAATTTTATGAGCAAGACCACTTGTTGAAACGGTTATATGACGCGCTCCGATGTTTAGTCCTTTATCATCGTTGACGACATATAGAAAATTCATTAGATTATTGAAATTATCAAATGGTTCACCTATTCCCATCACAACAATATGACTGACACGCTCACCTTCTCCTTTCGCATCGAGGTGGGCCTGTACATTCATTATCTGTTCGACAATTTCACCACTGTTTAAATCACGGCTTTTCTTTAATAAACCACTTGCACAAAACGAACATCCAATATTGCAGCCTACTTGTGTTGTCACACAAACCGATAAACCATAATTAAAACGCATTAAAACTGTTTCAATTAAGTTTCCATCTTGCAGTCTGAACAGAAATTTAATTGTACCGTCGGATGACTCCTGCTTAATTTCCTCACCTAGCGTGTGAAGAACAAAGTGTTCTTCTAACAATTCTAAACAATCTGTATTGACGTTTGTCATATCCGCAAAGTTTTTCACACGCTTTTTGTAAAGCCAGTTCCAGACCTGCTGCGCTCGAAATCTCTTTTGGCCGTGCTCCACAAGCCAATCTTTCAGTTGATTATATGTTAATCCATAGATAGATGTTTTATCCATATTGATACCCTCTTTTCAAAGATAGCACTTCTTACCTCCCCCATTTTACTGGAAATTCCCCATACATGCAAACACGCTTTAAAGGAACACTTTTATCTCTATCATCTGGTATGTTTTTAGTAAAATTTAAATTAATTTGACAATTATGGAATTAATTCTTACAATGAATAATAATTTCATAAAAACGATATTTCCTTATCAAGAGCCAGGGGAGGAGTTTGGTCCTTTGATCCTGCGGCAACCTGTTTACCTAATAAGGTGCCAAATCCAACAGACGTTCTTTGTCTGACAGATAAGGGAGAGCCAATCCTCTTCCTTTAGGAAGGGGGTTTTTATTTTAGTATTCATTTTAAACACAGTGTGTTTATTGGACTAATAGGTTTATAGTTGTAATAAAAAAGGAAGGAGCGTGTGATCTTCATGACTACGGTAGGTTATTGGTTTATGGGATTGGCTCTGGCATATACATGCTTTTTACTATTTGCTGGGCAAATTGCAAAAAGAAGAGCTAAAAAAGCATCCGGCTTTTTTATAGGTGGCAGAAACTTCGGAACACTGTTCGTCATGGTCTGTATCACCGGACTCTTCTCAGGGTCCTCTTTTATAGCTATTATTGAACTGAGCTATCTAACTGGTATTTCAGCTGTCTGGTATGGAGTTGCGGAAACCATTCACATTTTAATTATTGCTTTTGTACTCATTGGACCATTTCGAAAAAAAGCGCTTATAACAATTTCAGGATTGATTGGTGACCACTATGGGGAAAAAATAAGGGCTTTTTCAGGAGCCATTACAGCTTTTACATTTCCAATGTGGTCAGTTGCTACAGCCTTAGCATTTGCATCAGCCATGAGTGTTTTTACTGGCATGCCTCTCGTCGGATCGGTTGCTATAACGGCTGTACTATTACTTATCTATCTGCAATTTGGCGGAATGTGGTCCATTGGTTTTACACAACTAAGCAATGTCATCGTATTTTTTATCATGCTTATTATTGGAACAATTGCTTTCTTTATTAATCCAGGCATTGATGGAATTCAGGAGTTATTTACTCAAAAGCCGGAGCTTGCTTCATGGACAAACATTGGAATGCAAACAATTATTGCATGGTTTGGAACGTTTTTAGTCAACGTACTACTTGCGCAAGCTGCCTTTCAAATGGCTCTATCTTGTAAAACAGAAAAAGAAGGGCAAAAAGGATTAATTTACGCTGCTCTAATAGGAATTCCACTTATTATAGGAGCTGTTGTGTTTGGACTTGCCGCAGCAGCAGTATTACCAGGAAAGAGCCTCGGACTTATTGCAGTGCCGCTTTACTTGATGGACACATTACCCGCCCCGCTTGTCGGTTTATTTTTTCTTGGATTTTGGGCAGCCGCATTAAGCTGGGGAGCACCTTGTCAATTTTCTGGTGCAACAAGTTTGGGTAAGGATGTTGGGAGTGCTATTAATCCAAAGGCTACGGAAAAACAGCTTATTAACTATACACGCTGGTCGTTAGTCATATTAACACTATTAATGATCGTATTTGCCTTTTTGCGGTCTGAACAATCTGCATGGTGGAATGTATTTGCTTGGGTAACTAGAAATTCCGCAACATTTGCGCCCGTTGCAGCTGCATTATTCTGGCCAATTGTAACAAAAAGAGCAGCACTAATTTCCTTATTTAGCGGTTCTATTTCTGGATTACTTTGGTACCATTTCGGTGGATGGCATGTAACGGAATTTTATTTAAACACACATCCTGTTTGGGTAGGAATGAGTATAAATCTATTCACTATTTCTCTAGTAACCATCATTGATAATAAAGGGACTTTAAACTATAATGTTTTGAAAAATAAGCGAAGTTATCTTTCACTTTGTATTTCCGCTATCTTAGCTGGATATACTGTCTTTTCCTTTGAAAAACTTTACCAAACTGGTTTGCTCGGCATGGTTATATTTATAAATATTATATTTATATTTATCCATTTTATTCATGCTGTTCATACAGTAGGAAGAGATTATAAACATGTCATACAAAATGCAAATTGATATATAGACGAAAGCCGAATACTGGACGCACTCCTAAAAACACCGTATCATTTCTTCATAGAGAATGATAATAAAGGAGTGAATCTAGTGTCTTCTATTAAACATAAAACGTTCCAATCCGTTCCATTATCTGTTCTGGATCTTGCACCAATTAATGAAGGTAGCAATCCAAAACAATCCTTTCAGAATAGTGCCGAATTGGCACAACATGTCGAAAAATGGGGCTTTAACCGCTTTTGGCTCGCTGAGCACCATAATATGCCAGGCATAGCGAGTTCAGCTACTTCCGTATTAATTGGGCATATCGCAGGCGCTACAAATCGCATACGTGTTGGTTCAGGAGGAATCATGCTGCCGAACCACGCAACACTTGTTATCGCTGAACAATTTGGAACGCTTGAATCCTTATACCCTGGACGTATTGATCTTGGCTTAGGGAGAGCTCCTGGAACAGATCAAGCCACAGCCTACGCTTTAAGACGTACATTAAATTCCAGCCCGGAAGAGTTCCCTATGCAGGTAAATGAACTAGAGGATTATTTCTCTGAAAAACCGATAACACATGTCAGAGCTGTTCCTGGGGAGGGACTTCAAATACCTATATGGCTGCTTGGATCTAGTGGTTTTAGTGCTCAACTGGCAGCACAAAAAGGGTTGCCTTTTTCCTTTGCTAGCCACTTCGCACCTAAAAATACGATTCCAGCATTAAATTTATATCGCGATCATTTCAAATCATCCGAAACCTTAGATAAGCCATACGCGATGGTTGGTGTGAATGTCATCGCAGCAGATACGAACGAAAGAGCACATTGGTTAGCTACATCGCATCAACAACAATTTTTGAGTTTGCGCAGAGGAGAACCAACGCAATTAAAACCCCCAATCGATCATATTGATGAGGTATGGTCTGCTGAAGAACGAGCTGCTGTTGAAAAGTCATTAAACGCAAGGTCAACCATCGTGGGTGATCCTGAAACTGTCAAAAAAGGGTTGCAAGATTTTATAGAGGAAACACGTGCAGATGAAGTAATTATCAACTCGCAAATTTTCCATCAAAAAGATCGTTTACGTTCTTATGAAATACTCGCTGAAATGATGGAATAGATTAAAAAATGGACCTGTTTTTCATATTGAAATGTTTAAAACGGATAGCTATTCATGCAGCTATCCGTTTCTATTTCATACTTTCTCTTTACTGTTGTAGTTCTTTTTATATTTTTCAAATTCCTCTTCAGAACAATAAACATAATGTGCTGGAGCTACTTCCCGCATCTTCACTTCTTCCTTTTCATCATAATGATGTTGACTCGGATCATATGCTATTCGGATACGTGACCTTTCATAGTCAGGGTCCGGCAGCGGAATGGCAGAAAGCAGTGACTTCGTATATGGATGCATCGGACTGCGGTACAAATCTTCAGAAGGAGCAAGCTCCATTAACTTACCAGCAAACATGACACCGATTCTATCGCTTATATATTTAACCATCGATAAATCATGCGCAATGAATAAATAGGTTAAATCCTTTTCTTCTTGCAGTTTTTTCAGCAGATTAACCACCTGCGCTTGAATAGATACATCTAAAGCTGATATTGGCTCATCCGCAATGATAAATTCAGGATCGACTGCAAGTGCCCTTGCAATACCAATCCTTTGTCTTTGACCGCCGGAAAATTCGTGTGGATAACGATTTGCATGTTCACGATTTAATCCTACTGTTTCCAAAAGAGAGCAGACCTTTTCCATACGATCTTTTTTTGATTTTGCGAGTCCATGAATATCAATGCCCTCCGCAATAATTTGAGACACCTTCATCCTTGGATTCAATGATGCATAAGGGTCTTGGAAAATCATCTGCATTTTTCGATTAAATGCTTTTATTTCGGCTTTGGATTTTTTCCCATGAACATTTTTACCTTGATATAAGACTTCACCATCCGTTGCTTCATATAAGCGTATGATGGACCTTCCTGTGGTTGATTTTCCGCAGCCAGATTCACCAACAAGCCCCAGTGTTTCTCCTTTATATATATCAAAAGTTAAGCCATCAACAGCTCTGACTTCTTTCGTTTTTCCAACATTAAAATACTGCTTGAGGTTTTTTACCTCTAATAGCTTCTCTTCTTCCACCATGCTACTTTCCCTCCTTTATCGAACCAGCGGCTTTCTCCCTGAATTTATCCATTCGCTCCTTAACTGCTTCAGGTGGCTCTACTTTCGGAGCATCGGGGTGGAGTAACCATGTAGCAGCATAATGGGTATCAGAAACTTGAAACATTGGCGGTTCTTCCTCTAAATCTATTTTCATTGCATAAGGATTCCTTGGCGCAAACGCATCACCTTTAGGTGGATTCAACAAATCCGGGGGCGACCCAGGGATTACATACAGTTCTTCATCATCTGTATCCAGACTTGGCATCGAACTAATTAATCCCCATGTATATGGATGCTTTGGATTATAAAATATTTCATCCACTGTTCCAACCTCCACAATTTTCCCGCCATACATGACTGCCACCCGGTCCGCTACATTTGCAACAACACCTAAATCATGTGTAATAAAAATGATCGATGTTTCAATTTGTTTTTGCAAATTTTTCATCAAGTCCAATATTTGTCCTTGTATCGTAACATCAAGTGCTGTAGTAGGTTCATCTGCAATTAAAACTTTTGGAGTACAAGCAAGTGCAATTGCAATAACCACACGCTGCCTCATCCCACCTGAAAATTGGTGTGGATATTGTTTAAGACGGACTTCCGGTTTTGGAATTCCTACTAAATCCAACAGCTTCAACGCTCGTTCTCTGGCTTTTGATTTACTTAATTTTTGATGTTTTAAAAGTGGTTCCATTATCTGTTTCCCAATTGTCATTGTTGGATTTAAAGATGTCATTGGATCCTGAAATATCATCGAAATATCTTTTCCTCGTATTTTTTGCATTTGTTTTTCTGTTGCTTTAGCAAGATCTTTATCTTTAAAAAGGATTTTTCCCGATTTTATTTCTGAATTACCGGGAGGCAACAAACGCATAATCGATTTGGTTGTTACTGATTTACCTGATCCAGATTCTCCTACAATAGCGAGTGTCTCCCCTTCATATAAATCAAAGTTGACACCACGAATAGCCTGTACTTCACCTGCAAATGTATGGAATGAAATATGAAGATCTTCAACTTCTAATATTTTTTTCATTGTTTTTCACCTCACTTATTAATCGCGCATTTTAGGATCAAATGCATCGCGAAGCCCATCTCCAATTAAATTAAACGTTATTAAGATAATACAGATAACAATACACGGTATGATCATTAAATGAGGTAAAAATTGGAATGTTTGGTATCCTTCCTCAATTAGCGTACCTAGAGATGCCTCCGGGGCTTGCAAACCAATTCCAATAAAGCTTAGGAAAGCTTCAAAAAAGATAGCGCTTGGAATAGTAAACATCGTATTGATAATAATAACTCCTGATAAATTTGGCAATAAATGCTTAAACAGGAGTCTACCATTACTGGAACCAAGTGTTCTTGAGGCAAGTATATACTCCTGATCTTTCAATTTTAATGATTGTCCACGTACCACCCTGGCCATTCCGATCCATCCAGTAATAACCATGGCTATTGTAATCGATAGAATTCCTGGTTTTAATATAAGGAGCATTAGAATAACAACGATTAAATTTGGTATACCAGAGATTACTTCCAATATTCGCTGCATGACGTTATCAACCTGTCCACCTTTAAAACCGGAGATCAATCCATAAGTAACACCAATAATCATATCAATAACGGCTGCTAGAATTGCTATATATAAAGATACTCTTGTTCCAAGCCATACTCGGGTGAACAGATCTCTGCCAAGACTATCTGTCCCGAACCAATAATATTCCTCTATATTTAGATCTTTATATTTATTCTCTTCTACGCCGCCAACTTCATGGCTTCCGTCAAAAATACCCATATCCTCTAAAACTGGGACTCTTGGAGGAAGGTTCGCTCTTGTTACGTTTTGCTCGTAACCATCATGAGGGGATAGATAAGGACCGATGATAGCCATTACAATCACAAATAACAGAACAGCGATACTCACTAATGCCCCTTTATTTTTGCGAACTCGAAGCCATGCATCTTTTGTAGCTGAAATTTGCGGCCTTTCAATTTTTTCACTCTCTAAATTCGTTTTTGGAGCAGGTTCAAATTGATGTTTTGGTATTTTTTCAGCGCTGTTTGTCATTTTTTATCCCCTCCAGTCAACCGAATTCTTGGGTCAATGATTCCATAAAGTATATCAATGATTAAAATGATTACCATTAGCAAAAATGCGAAAAATATCGTTGTTCCCATGATAATTGGAAAGTCATTTGTCTGAATGGATTTAACAAACTGTTCTCCGATTCCTGGTATCGCAAATATTTGCTCTACAACCATAGAACCCGTCATTAAAGCTACAGCCATCGGCCCCAGAACAGTGATAAGCGGAATTAACGCATTGCGGATAGCATGCTTGAAAGATACTTCCATACCTGAGTTTCCTTTTGCTTTTGCCAGTGTAATATAATCTGACCCCAATACTTCGATCAGTTCTGTACGCATAAAGCGGGCTGCAGTTGCAATAGGAAAGATCGCCAGCGCGATGGTAGGCATGATAGAAGAGGTAAAACCGTCCCAAGAAGCAACAGGCAACAATTCTAGCTTAACTCCGATATAATATTGCATAACCGCTGCAAATACAAAGGAAGGAATCGATTTCCCGAGTACAGCTAAAAATGTACTCCCATAATCAATCCAAGTATTTTGAAACATAGCAGCAAGAACGCCGAGTAGAATGCCGATGATTGTCCCTATAAACATTGCCTGAAAACCAAGCTGTAATGAAGGACCCATGCGATTCTTTAAAAGGTTTGTTACAGGCTGATTATCAAACTGAAAGGATACACCCAGATCACCCTTTGCAATATTTACCATGTAATTTGCATATTGAACAGGAATCGGCTGATCCAAACCATATTTCTCATTTAAAATTTCACGTTGATCTTCCGATAACTTTTCTTCATTTTGAAACGGGGTACCAGGTAAAAACTTCATTAAAAAAAATGTTGCTGAAGATATAATAAACAACGTAATAATCATAAAAATTATTCGTTTACCAATATACTTCGCCATCCTGTTTCCTCCTAATTGCTAATAAATAAAATTTTCTAAATATAACTCAACAGGGGAAAAGAGGGTATATGCATACCCTCTTTTTCCCTATTGATGAACTATTTATTTTTCAATAGTAACATTTTTCAGTGTGTAATCTGGCCCAAATGCATGTTCTACGAGTCCTTTAACTTTCGGTTTGATAAGCGTGATTCTACCGCGTTGGTAAATAGGAGCAACAACTGTGTCCTCTTGTACTAAGAGTTTTTCAGCTTCAAGCATCGTTTCCCAGCGCTTCTCAGGATCGTTTGCATATTTCTCTTTAGCGTCCTCAATGAGCTGATCATACTCTTTATTCGAGTAACTTGTCTCATTATTTGTTCCATCTGTAACAAACAGATCCAAGAAAGTCATCGGGTCCAGGTAATCCGGTCCCCAACCATGCATGACAATATCATAATTTTGTTTTCTTGTTTTATCGAGACGTACTTTAAATGGAACATTTGTCAATTCAATTGTTAGACCATCAAGATTCGATTCTAACTGATTTTTGAAATATTCACTTGTTGTCTTGGCATTTTCTGTGTCATCACTTAAATAATCAAGCGTAATTTTATCTTTGCCTAACTCTTCAAGTCCTTTTTCCCAATATTCCTTTGCTTTTTCGACATCCTTTGACATTAAGCTGCCACTTTCATCACGGAAATCTTCGTCGGTTTCAGGGTTGCTAGCTAATCCCTTTGGCACGTATCCATCACTAGGTACGGAACCATTTGATAGAACTGTTTCGGTAAATGATTCTTTATCAAAAGCCATCGCTAATGCTTTACGGATATTCTCATTTGCTAACGGAGTATCTTCCCCGTCGCGCTCCTGGTTAAATTTAAGATACCAAGAAGAAAGCTCTTCAAATTTGGAAGCGTTTTCATGGTTTTTGTACTGTTTAGCATATTCTGCACTTAATGCCGCTGTCCGATCAGCTTCACCTGTTTCAAATAAATTAACTGCTGTACTTGGTTTTTTCGCAACTTGAACATTCACTTCATCTAAACTTACGTTTTCTTTATCGTAATACGCATCATTTTTAACATATTTCCATTCCAATCCGGAACCGTCCCACTCTGTTAATTTAAATGGTCCGTTTGCCAGCATGTTGTCACTATTCGTACCGAATTTATCCCCTTTTTCTTCAACAAACTCCTCATTTAATGGAAGGTACGTACCAAATGCTAATAATGAGTTCAAATACTCAATCGGCTGTTCCAGCGTTAACTTTAATGTATAGTCATCGACAGCTTCAACGCTTAGCTCTTCCGGATCCTTATCTCCACTTATGATTGCTTCTGCATTTTCAATAACTCCTGAGAACATGTAAGCATATTCTGATCCAGTATCAGGATCTACTGCTCTTTGCCAAGCATAAACAAAGTCATTGGCTGTAACAGGGTCACCATTATCCCACTTTGCGTCTTCACGCAATTTAAATGTATATTCCTTTCCATCTTCACTAATTTCAGGTTCCCCGTCTGCAATTGCAGGAACTGGCTTATCATTTTCATCTAAAACATATAACCCTTCTATCGTCTGCCCAAAAACGATGAAGCTTGCCTGGTCCGTCGCTAATGCAGGATCTCCAGTCGGTATTTCTGCTGTTTCAACCATATTAAAGATTTGCTTCTCTGAAGAACCGGTATCTCCTGAATCCGAGCCTTCGCCATCACTGGATTCCGATCCAGAGCCGCAAGCGGAAATAATCATTGCCACAGCCAAGGCAATTACTAATAAGAGAAAATTTTTAGACTTTTTCATTCCCAAACCACCCTTTTATATTTTTTAAAGATTTGCACCATTAATTATACAATAATATTAAAAATTGTAAAATGTTTTTTAAATTTATTGGCAGATTTATTAATATTTTCATTAGATTTTTCACATAAAATATACATGAAATTATAGCCTTTAGACCTATAAAACATCCATAAATTACCAGATTTATCATTCATAGAGAGGGGATGAATTTTCTATTAAACTATCCCACTATTTACAGATAATTATTAAAAAATAGATAACGAGAGGTAATAAATCTGCATTATCATGATTTTTTTAGCCTTCCTAATGTTATAATAATTAAAACAAATATCTCATCCCGAATAATTCTAAAAGGAAGTTGTTATCATGTATAAAAAGCTTTGGACTTGGATTGGTGTTTCCCAGTTGCTAGTCCTTCTCTTCTCTATCATCTTTTACAAACGAATCGATTTCCTGTCCTACACAAATGTTTCTTTTATCATTGGTTCCATACTGATTCTCTCATCCATGCTTGGTTATGTTATGAAAGGTCGTTTTTTTGATGTCGTTTTTTACAGCTTTCAACATGTTTTCAGCAGAATGACTGACAGAGACAGGCGCCCTTTATCCGAGCTGGTTCCGCAAAAATACTACCTCCCGTTCATCACTGGTGTAGTAACAATATTACTCATGTTATGCTCCTTATTTTTTTACAAATCACTGTGAAACGAGTATGAAAGGCAACTTCTTCACCAACAGAAGTCGCCTTTTCCATTTAGCTTTTCACTTTTTCGAGCATTGTTCCATATGTTGCAAAATTGGTGTGCCATGATAAAGCCTTTTCAAGTATATGTGGTGTTTGCCCACCCCGCTCAAGGGCTTGGCTATAATAATCCCATAGCTGCTCACGGTACATTGGATGGGCACAGTTTTCAATAATCATCGGTACCCGCTCCCTTGGTGCGAGTCCTCTTAAATCTGCATATCCCTGCTCCGTAACAACAACATCTACATCATGTTCCGTGTGATCAACATGCGAAGCAAAAGGAACAATACTTGAGATATCCCCATTTTTTGCTGTCGATTTCGTAACAAAAACAGCTAAACGTGCATTACGGGCAAAATCACCAGATCCTCCAATGCCATTCATCATTTTCGTACCGGAAACATGTGTCGAATTGACATTTCCGTATATGTCGAATTCCAGTGCAGTATTAATCGAAATCAATCCGAGCCGACGAATAATTTCCGGATGATTTGAAATCTCTTGTGGCCGCATGATTAACTTATCTCGATATTTTTCAAACGATTGAAATATCTGCTTCATTTTCTCTTCTGACAACGTAATCGAACAACATGAAGCAACATTCACCTTTCCTGCATCGATGAGATCGAAAACAGCATCCTGCAGTACCTCCGAATATACCTCTAAATCTTCAAATTCAGATTCTATCAATCCATGAAGAACCGCATTAGCTATTGAGCCAATCCCAGATTGCAATGGTGCAAGCTGCTCTGTTAATCTGCCAGCCTCTATTTCACTGCGGAAAAAGGCGAGAAGATGATTTGCCATCTGTTTCGTCTCCTCATCAGGAGAGACGATCGTAGATGGTGAGTCTGATTGATTTGTAAAGACAATACCTTTTACCTTGTTCAAATCGATAGGTATCCCTTTTGTACCAATGCGATCATCCGTTTTTATTAATGGAATTGGGGAACGCTCCCCCTGTTTTCCTGCACAATAAATATCATGGATCCCCTCTAACAATGGGGATTGCGCCATATTAATTTCAATAATAATGGACTCGGCTTTTTCGGCAAATATTGATGAATTACCAATAGATGTAGTTGGAATCAACATACCATCTTCCGTAATAGAAACCGCTTCCAAAATGGCGTAATCAATAGGCTCAATGACATCTCCCCTGACGAACTCGGCTGTGTGTGATAGGTGTTGATCGACAAATAACAATTCACCTTCATTCATCTTTTTCCTCATCGTTCGATCTGCTTGAAACGGGAGACGCTTATGAATGATGCCTGCTTCAGCAAACAATTTATCAATATCAGAGCCAAGCGAAGCACCAGTATATACATTAACTTTAAATTTTTCCGTTCCTGCACGCTCTACTAATGCCATTGGAACCGCTTTCACATCACCCGCACGAGTAAATCCGCTTAGTCCCAAAGTCATTCCGTCCTTTATCCATGAAGCAGCATCTCTAGCAGAAGTAACACTTTTTCTTAACTGAGGATGTTTAATGCGCTCATCAATTTTTTTATTATCCATTTCTCTATCTCCTCTCTCTGTCATTATTGTTAAGACAATTGTAACTTATCAGTATTATTAACAGAGAAATTTTGTGGGAAATAGAGAATAATGGATTAAATGCATGAAACTATTGGGTAAAACAGCAAATTTCTTCAAAACCCAAGTAATTTACGAAAATAGCTTGCATAGGTTTGGCTCACTGGAATGGATTTTCCATTCTTCATAGCGAGCAAAAAGGTAGAGTGTGTATCAGGATAGATTTCACTTATATGGTGTACATTCACAACAAAAGACCGATGACAGCGGACGAATAAATCCCGCGGCAATGTATATTCAAATTCCTGCAGGGTATTTTTATGTGTTCCATATCGGTCTTCCGTATATACATACGTCTTGCGATTCTTTACTTCTAAATACATCACCTTATGAAAAGAGACAGGTACCCAGCCGTCCTCTGTTTTCAGAGTAACAACAGATTTACCGTCCGTAAAAGCAGGGTAAATCGCAGTCACACATCCTTCGATTTTCCCGTTATTATGAAAGGGAACTGCCATCCCATGATATGGCACGCCAAAAACATCCCGGTTAATAAATTCAGATTCTTTTTGACGGGAAATGAAAGCTTTATGTGCAATTGTTCCTGCTTTAACAGCATCGCCAGGACGTATCTTTAAATCAATTCTTTTACTCGGTCGATAATAAATATATTCTTTCGTATTCGATACAGCAATCGAAATTTCATCAGAAAATAGCTCACCAATCACATCTAATAAAGGGGTTAGTTTAAAGTTTTCCATATCTGAAATCCTTTCTTACTTATATTAGGGGCTGTTCGTGTAATCTTCCTCATGTAAAACTTCCTTTAACTCATCCTCTACGGTCACTTCAGCCATCTTTACTTTTGCCCTATAAGCAGCTCGAATAATTAAATGACCGGAAACTGGTGCAGTTAAAAAAACAAACACAATTCCTAAAAGCAAACGAACACTAATAAATGATTCTGTAAACCAAAAATAAAGAAAACAGCCTGTAAGTGTTAATAATACAGCTAATGTAGCACTTTTCGTTCCGGCATGGGAACGACTATAAACATCAGGAAAACGAATGATTCCGATCGCACTAATGACGCTTATGATACTGCCAATCAAAATCAATAGTGCACCAATGAACTCATCGCTTACGTTTCCGCTCAATTATAACACCTCTCTCCAGATACTTTGAAAAGGCAATGGTGCTGATAAAAGCTAAAATTCCCAGGATAAGAATTGCTTCTAAAAAAGCCTTTGTTTGATACAAGACAGATATGATAGCAATTCCAGACAGAAGGTTAACCCCGATCATGTCTAGCGCTATCACTCGATCAGGCAATGACGGACCAAGAATAATTCGAACAAGAGCAATAAGAATTGCCACCCCAAATAACGTTAGTGCTGTAATAAGCATTAGATTGATCATTAGCGCGTAACCTCCTTAATGGCTTTTTCAAACTTACCTAATGAACGCAATAAATCACCTTTATATTTTTCAATATCCATCGCATGAATATAAAACACATTCCCTTCTGGCGTAACCTCCATCACGACCGATCCAGGCGTTAGCGTTAATAGCAACGCAAGTGTTGATACCTCCCACTCGCCTTTTAAATCCGTTTTATATCTGAATATCCCTGGTTTTAAATCAATCTTTGGACTTAAAATATGCTTCATAACCATAAAACCAGATTGGAACAGTTCCGAAATAAAAAGGAGAACCAAACGAATGATGGAATAGAATCTGTACAAATAAAAACGGACTCCAAAAAAACGGTGCATTAAAAATATAATCACGATACCTACAAGAAAACCAACAAAAAACGTTGATATTCTTAATTCATCTTCATCTTGAAAAATCATCCATAAAAAAGCAATAAACAGATTTAATATAAATTGCGCAGGCATTTATATACCTTCCTTCCATTCACTTACAATCAATTATTTAAAACTGCCTCATTATAAACAGCTGGATTCATGAGGGTGTTTGCCGCATCCATCACATAGGAAGCAATTGTCTCTGTACCCAATCCTAATCCTGCAGTCATACCAGCAAGCAGGGCACATGGAATAATCAATCTTTTTTTTAACGGGATCTCTTCATCTTCACTTAAGATCGTTTCTCCCCAGAAGCAATTCATAAATATGCGAAGCATTGAATAAAGGACAAATAAACTTGAAATAAAGCCCAGCGCCAGTAAAATAAATGCACCTGAATCCACTGTACCTTGCCCTATTAATAATTTTCCGATAAATCCGCTAAATGGAGGAATTCCTGCCAATGATAACATCACAATAAAAAACAACCAGCCTAAAAAAGGATAATTTCGAATAAGACCACTCATTCGTTCACTTTCAATTCTAGCTGTACCCGTGAGCATAATCATGGTACCCGCTATTAAGAAAAGGAGTGCTTTTACGATCATGTCATGAATCAAATAATAAATAGATCCTTGTAGAGCCACTGTTGTACAAACGGCCAATCCAACCAAAACAAATCCAACAGAAATAACCACATTATAGGATACAACTTGACGGACATCGTTAAAGGCAATGGCCCCAATGCTTCCGCCTATTAATGTGAAAGCAGCCATTATTCCGATTAACGTATGCGTAATAGCGGGTTCGTGGTAAAAAATAAGTGTAAAGAAGCGAAATAATGCGTATATCCCCACCTTGGTTAATAGTGCTCCAAATAAGGCAGCCACAGCTGTAGGTGGTGCACTATACGACCCCGGTAGCCATTGATAAAGCAGCAGCCCAGCTTTCAAACTAAATACCAAAAGAAATAATATGCTTATCACCGTTAAAATTGGTGTTTGCCCTGCCTCAGCAATACGCACAGACAAATGTGCAAAATTTAATGTACCGACCGTTCCATATAAATAGGCAATGGCTACTAAAAAGAACCAGGAGGAAATGACATTAATGGTAAGATATTTGAGAGCCTCCTTCAGCTGAAATTTTTCACTGCCTAATGTAAGCAATATGTATGAAGCAAGGAGCATCACTTCAAAGCAAACGAAAAGATTAAATAAATCGCCGGTTAAAAAAGACCCATTTACGCCCGCAACCATAAAATTCACAAAAGGATAGAAGAACATCTTTTCCCGCTTTCGTCCAATCGAATAAAAGGCATAAAGCAAACAAATACTCGTTACGATGCTAGTTGTCAACACGAGGAGCATTGCAAAGGAATCTGCTACAAATGTTATTCCATAAGGAGGTGCCCATCCCCCTAAATCCAGTCGTAAAATCCCCTCTGTTTGGATTCGATTTAATAGATAAATGCTTATTCCACTATTGATGACCATTACAAGAAAACTTACCCATCTTTGAACGTTTATAAAAGAACGCAAAAAGATAAGGAAGACCCCAGCAAAAACAGGGAGAATCAATGGCAGTATCATGCTATTATTCATCTTTAAACCCCCGCATAGCGTTGAGGTTATCTGTCTTTAGTTCTTGATAAGTACGATAAGCTAATACTAGAAAAAAGGCAGTTACAGCAAAGTTGATAACGATGGAAGTGAGAATCAGTGCTTGAGGTAGTGCATCTGTATACGACGCTGCATTCTCACCAAGCAGTGGTACATCTCCTTTTTTTAATCCTCCCATTGTCATCAAGAGCAGATGGATTGCATGGGTAAGAATAGCAGCTCCTAGAACAATCCGTATTAAGCCTTTGGAAAGGATCAAATAAGTAGCAACCATAACTAAAATTCCTGCTAGGATGATTATTAACGTTTCCATATCCTACACATCCTTACTAATACTTAAAATAATCGTAACAACCACTCCTACTACTGAAAGAGCAACTCCAGCTTCAAATAGGGTCACAGTAGAAATTTCTATTTTCCCAAAGAGGGAGGACTCCATCGAAGTGAATGACTGACTGAGAAAAGGAACATCAAATACAATAGATCCCAAACCGACAATTAGCATAATCAAAGCTCCTAGAGCCGCTACATACTTAAAATCAAATGGAATACCTTTTTGAACCGTTTCAACATCATAAGCTAGACAGAGTAATACAAAAGCAGAAGCCAGTACAAGGCCGCCAACAAATCCCCCTCCAGGTGTATGATGACCAGAGAAGAATAAATAGACAGCTAGCGTTAAGATAATAAATACAACAATTTTCGTTATCGCCTGCAAGATAACATCGTTAATCTTCAATCTTTTCAGCCCCCTTCCCAGCCTTTAGCCGGATTAATGAAAAGACACCAATCCCTGCAATGAGAAGAACAATGACTTCAAGCATCGTATCAAAAGCCCGGAAGTCAGCTAAAATTGTATTTACAATGTTATTTCCGCCCGCAAGTTCATCAGCATTCTCAAAATAAACAGCTATCGTATCAAACAATTTGCCACTCTTAACGGAGAGGGCCACAAGGATAAAAACAAGGCCGACAGCAATAGAGATCACTAGATTTACTCGTTTCGATCTTGGCTCAGCGTTCTCTTTTCTCCATGGTGGCAGAAAATAAAAACAAAGCAGAAATAAAGCGGTTGTCACTGTTTCTACAACAATTTGTGTTAAGGCTAAATCTGGCGCACGAAATAATACAAAAAAGACAGCAATCGCGTAGCCAATCACACCATTTAATATAATAGAGGTCAGCCTGGACTTTGCAAATAGTATCGCAATAGCCGAAGTGAAGACCACACCCGCAATCATCCACTCATACGAGTTAATCGGTGCATCGTTTGCCATATGGAAATCAAATGCTCCTGTGTAAACTAAAACTCCTCCTACAGCAAGAATAAAGAAAACGTACATGTATAAAAGATAATGTCTTAGATATCCGGTCATATAAAAAGAGGTAATGAAGGAAGAACCTGCCTCCATCTGAGTGAGCGTGTTGTTATATAAATTATCCAATGTCCAGCTGTCTGGAACAAGGTTATAAATACCTTTCCAGTAGCGCCGTGACATATATAATAATGTACCAATAATAAGAATCCCAATGGTCATCATCAATTCTGTATTAAAACCATGCCACGGGGAAATAGGCTGACGTAAATAATTGTCGCTTTGAAACGAAGGAAACACGCTGGCCATTGCGGGTTTCAGTATATAATCCCCAAGTACATTTGGAAAAAAGAAAATGCCTACAACAAATAAAGCCAGTGTCACTGGGGCAATTAACATACCTGGTGAAGCCTCGCGCGATTTCCTCTCTAATTTTTCCCTTCGATAAGGTCCAAAGAAGGTCTGCCATACGATAATCATACAATAGATGAATGTAAAACAGCTTGCTATCCAAGCAATAACCGGGAACAGAATTCCAAACGTATCCATTGCAAAAATGTCCAGTTTGCGTACATGCAAAACAGCCGTGAAAAACATTTCCTTACTCAAGAAACCATTAAACGGGGGCAAACCTGCCATTGAAAAGCTTCCAATGACTGCTACTGTGAAGGAAATGGGCATAAAAGCCATTAGCCCTCCTAACTTGCGAATGTCCCTGGTACCTACTCGATAATCCACGATCCCGACAACCATGAATAATGCACCTTTAAACGTGGAGTGATTAATAAGATGGAACAAAGCCGCAAATGTAGCTTGTGTATATAAAACCGCTTCTATATTCGCATCCATATGCAAGGATGCAGAACCGATTCCAAACAGACACATAATCATTCCTAATTGACTTACTGTTGAGTACGCAAGCAATGCTTTTAAATCCGTTTGACGAATGGCACAGAAAGAGCCCCAAAAAAGCGTAAATAAACCAACACCGCTTATCAGCCAAAACCAAACAGCTTCCCCGCCAAAAACAGGGGTAAATCGAGCGACTAAATAAATACCAGCTTTCACCATTGTAGCTGAATGCAAATAAGCACTTACTGGTGTAGGAGCTTCCATTGCGTTCGGTAGCCAAATATGAAACGGAAATTGTGCTGACTTCGTAAACGCCCCGAAGAGTAGTAATAGCATTGCTGGTAAAAATAAGTGACTTTCCTTATGTTCCCCAATCACAGCTATTATCTCACGTACATGAAAGGTTCCGGTCATTGTGTAAATCATAATAAAACCAACAAGCATCGCAAAACCGCCACCTACGGTAATAAGTAGTGACTTTCTCGCTCCGTATCTGGATCCTTTCCTGTGGTACCAAAAGGCGATTAACAGAAAGGAAGAAATGCTTGTTAGTTCCCAGAACACATATAAAACCATGATATTATCCGAAAAGACAACGCCAAGCATTGCACCCATAAATAACATCAGATAGATATAAAAATGTTGCAGAGATTCTTTTGTGGATAAGTAATAGATGGAGTAAAGAATTACTAAAGCGCCAACACCCGTAATTAAAAGACCGAAGATCATACTAAGACCATCCAGGTAAGTGCTAAAATATATATCAAATGATGGGATCCACTGCGCCGTATACAAATATGTTTCCCCTCTTGCTATCGTTGGAATATAGCAAGCAAGACGAATAAACAAAAATGTTGGAATAACGAGTACAATCCAACCTATATGTAACCGCGGGAGTTTTTTATAAACGAGCGGGATAAGCATGGCAGCTATAAACGGAATGAAGATCGCCATATTTACAGTTGACAAAGGTTAACCTCCTAGGAATGATCGTCTGCTTTACCTTTACAGCCTGCAGGTGTTTTTCCAGATGGTAATATAAGAATAGAAATATACGGAGCAACTATGCTTTGCAGCTACTTTGGAATATCAGGGTTCTTTAAAGTAGAATGTAACTTTTTATGGTAAATGAAATAGTATAAAAACTATGGAATAGATGAAGAAAGGATCAATGATAAAATTTCTCTAATTCTAAGTATATACTATATATAGCCTACCTGCACTTCAAACGAACAATAAACCTTAACCAAAATGCCATGATGTACTAGCAAAATTCCCTTTTTTAGCTTATGCTATAGGGAAATAAGAGGTATTCCATCTTTTTTCAAAAAAGAGTGTACGAATCAAATCCAACGTGGTAAAATGATATCCGTTTCAATGTCATAATGAATGAATAATAACAGTAGAGGTGGTGTCGTCGTGAAAAGAAGAAAAGGTCGGATGGATGAAAGTATTTTGGTTTGTGTATACTACGGGCCAAACGGCGAACGACTAATCAGACGTGGCTATAAACTAGCAGATATGCTTGATTGTCCCTTATATGTTTTAACAGTAGACCCGCGGCCATATGATAAATTCGA
The DNA here is from genome assembly GCF_017874635.1 of Virgibacillus alimentarius. Classification (NCBI taxonomy): domain Bacteria; kingdom Bacillati; phylum Bacillota; class Bacilli; order Caryophanales; family Bacillaceae; genus Virgibacillus; species Virgibacillus alimentarius. Next base: position 7,351 of record NZ_JAGIKX010000034.1, on the reverse strand, counting down.
TGCAGAAAAATCAAGCTACATCGAACGATGGGAAGAGTTGTCAGAGGAATGGGATGTAGAAGAATTTATCATTCGCGACAATGAAAAACGTCCCTCTGTTAAAGTAATCGGAGAAATTGCGCATAAATACAATATAACCCAGGTTGTGATTGGTCAAACACCACAAAACAGATGGGAAGAAATAACTAAGGGGTCCTTTGTTAATGCACTCCAGCGGGAAATGACATCCTTTATTGATATACACATTGTTTCTGTAGACCGAACGATAAAGGGAGCATCAGAGGACACTTCCTATGAAAAAGGAATTCGGGGATTCCTGCAGCAAGATGAGGAAGGATATCAACTTACTTTTACAAGGTCTAAAAAAAACCAATATGAAGGGATTTTTTATAAAGAAATTGGAACCGACTTCAATAATGGCATTTTTAAGTATGTTTATAATGGAAGAACATGCCAAGTACATGTCACCGAAGACCGGGTAACTGTCCCAATAAAAGAACCGCCCAATTTAAAATGCAAGTAAAAAATAGCTCAAGTAAAAGCAGGAGTATTGCTTTTGCTTGAGCTTTTAACTATGAATACCATTTTACGTTATCTAAACCATCCTTTTTCTCTAAATGTAGAAATGGCCTCAATACGGTTACTTACTTCCAACTTATCAAAGATTACGGAAATATAATTTCGAACCGTCCCATTTGCAATATGCAATTGCGCAGCAATTTCCTTTGTGCTTTTCCCTTCTGCAATCAGATTGATGATCTCCTTTTCGCGATCTGTCAGAGGATTTTCTTCTTCATAAGCCATATCCACTAATTCTGGTGCATACACTTTTCGGCCACCCATAATTACACGAATCGAAGCAGCCAACTCCTCACTTGGACTGTCTTTTAATAAATAACCACTCACATTAGCCTTCCGTGCGCGTTCAAAATATCCGGATCTAGCAAATGTCGTTAAAATAATTATTTTGCAAACATGATCCTTCAATTCCTCTGCTGCATCTAACCCGCTTTTTAAGGGCATTTCTATATCCATAATACAAATATCCGGGTCCAGTCGCTTCACTAATGCTATAGCTTCTTCTCCATTCTTTGCCTTTCCAACAACCTCCATATCTTCTTCTAGATTAAGCAACGACCCCAATGCTCCTAAAAGCATACGCTGATCTTCAGCAATTACAATACGAATCACATCAATCACCTCCCGTTTGTTGAATGACGTTAGGTACGCTAAAGGTTATGATTGCTCCATGGTCTGTATAAGTTTCCAAACTTCCGTTGATAAATTCAAGTCTTTCTCGCATTCCTTGGAGTCCATTTTCTTTGCCGGGATCTATTTTTTCAGGGAATCCCATTCCATTGTCTTGAACTTTAATCATCATATCGTTGGGAGAATGTGTAATGGAAATTGTACAAATGGATGCTTTACTATGCTTCACGACATTCGTCACTGCTTCTTTTAAACACATTGCTAGTACATTCTCAGCTAATAACGGTGTATTGTCAGACATATTATCTCCATGCACATAGAGGTCAATTTGTGCTGCTTGTAAAATTTGTCGAACACGTACTAATTCATCTTCCAATCTTACACCCTTCATGTCTGAAACTAGCTCACGCACCTCCTTTAAAGCCGTTCTTGCCGTTTGATGGATGTCATCTATTTCTAATTTTGCAGCATTTGGCTTAAGGTCGATTAATTTCCCTGCCAGGTCACTTTTCAAGCCGATAAGGGAGAGTTTTTGTCCAAGAATATCATGAAGATCCCTAGCAATTCGTTGACGCTCTTCTAAAACAACCAACTGCGATATTTTCTCATTCGCCCTTTTCAATTGATCCTCTAATCTTTCGCGTTTGTTGCGATTATATATATTTAAGGGCAACAGAATAACACCTAGAATCGTAATGATAATAAAAGGCAATTGAGAGAAAAATATTTCACTATGCATAAAGAAACGGATACTAATCGCAATAATCGTTGTAACAAGATGGACAATATATAGTGTAATAAACCCAGCCTTTCTTTGAATGTTACCTATATAAAAGGCGAGGAATAATGAAAAGTAAACATAGCCTAAAACGAGGGTCATCACGATACTGATGATCATTTCTATACTAACTGACAAGTAGACTGTCCATCCTTTGGAAAGAAAGGAAACTCTATAAGCAGTAAAAAATAATAAAATCATGATAATACCAAAAATAATCTCTAAAAGGGAAGAAGAACGAAACACAACAAAATAGAAAGGAAGGATACAAAATATGACCCACACATATGAGCTAAGTCCAGTACTTCTGGGGATAATATGAAACCAATTTGGCCTTGATTTTGGCATTGCTGATCCTCCCTTATTTATCATATACGATCATGATCACACACTTATTTATTATAACAGGAAAAAGCCCTCCAACACATAGAAGGGCTAATTTATATCAATTGGATAGCGTATATTACTATTTTTTCTGAAGACTTGATCTTGGATTTATATAAATATTAGGTTTAGACTTGTGCAACAATGCCTTTCCTTCTTTAAAGGAGATAAATTTCTGATTCGCTTCATCATAAAGCCGGAAACGAAGAGACTCTAAGCTCGTTTTAAGCGTGATGGTTGTTACTTGTTTTAAAGGCGGTGTCGATTCATGCGCTTCTTCCAATTTATAGTTGGGCACCCTTGGGCTCAAGTGATGCACATGATGGTAACCAATACTTCCTGTCATCCATTGTATTACTTTCGGTAACTTATAATAAGAACTGCCATCGACCGCTGCTTTTACAAAATTCCAGTTATCTTCATTTTCAAAATAGGAGTCCTCAAACTGATGCTGTACATAAAACAACCAGATTCCCAGTGATCCAGCTATAAAAAGAATTGGCGTCTGGATTATTAAAAAGGCTTGCCATCCTACTGCCCAAATCAGCATTCCATAGATGATTATAATGGAGATATTTATCAAATATGTATTCATACGTTCCTTCTGATTTGCGTCTTTTCGATTAAAACGATTAGATATAAAGAAAAGATATAATGGACCTAAACCAAACATCACCAATGGATTACGATAAAGACGATAAGCTAATCTTTTCCACAATGAAGAGGCAACATACTCATCAACCGTCATGATCCAAACGTCTCCAGTTCCCCGTTTATCCAAGTTACTGCTTGTCGCATGATGAATTGCATGATTCCTCTTCCACTTTTCAAAGGCGAATAAGGTAATAATACCGGTCATCGTACCAATTAGACGATTTGCTCTCTTACTCTTAAAAAAGGATTGGTGTGTACAGTCATGAAAAATGATAAAGATTCGAATCACAAACCCTGATGCAATTACCGACAATGCAAGCGTTAACCAAATAGAAACAGATAAACTCTGGTATGCAAGAAACCAAAGCAAGAAAAATGGCAACAATGTATTAATAAGTTGCAAAACAGCTGATTTCGTGTTCGACTTTGCAAACGGCGCTACGTTTTTTCGTAATTGTATTTGCTTTTGCTTACTCATTTTTTTCCTCCTAGGATCATTGGTCCGCGTTGATACAAAACGATTAACCATATCTCCTATCCTATGGATTATCATTAGATAATATAAGTCATATCTGTCATTAGAAAAAATGACAAATGTCATATCTTGAATAATCTTATAAAGCTACCAAAATTAAAAAAGTGCCTAACAATAAATTGTCAAGCACCTTTGAATTCATACACTAGCTTTCAAGCATTATTTTTGTCAGCTCAAGTGGTTCCATATAGATTCCATCTTTGTAAGCCCTCATATTACCGCCAGAAATTTCATCAATCAGCACAATCTGGTTATTTGCATCTCTGCCAAACTCAAGCTTAATGTCATAAAGTTCAATCCCTTTCGCTGCAAGTTCCTCTTTTACAATCTGTGAAATATCGATTGTGAGCCTTTTTAAACGATCGTATTCTTCACGAGTAGCAATTCCAAGCATATGAAGTGCATCCTTACTAATTGGAGGATCCTTGCGCTCATCATCCTTTAATGTAACTTCAACAAATGCATCTAACGGTTGCCCTTCATCCACATATTTGCCATATCTTCTTAAAAAGCTTCCTACAGCTCGAAAGCGGCAAATGATTTCCAGGCCTTCGCCAAATACAGTAGCTGGAGTCACTGTCATAGTCGCTTCATCAATGTTTGCATCAATATAATGGGTAGGTATATTTTTTTTCTTTAATTTTTCAAAGAAGAATTTAGTAAGGCTTAATCCCGCCTTTCCGGCCCCTTCTATCGTAAGTCCAACTGTATTTGCACCTGGATCAAAGACCCCATCTTCGCCGGTTACATCATCCTTAAATTGAAGCAGGTAGTTACCATTTTCAAGTTCATAAACATCTTTTGTTTTACCAGAAATTATATGCTTCATTCAAAAGTTCCTCTCTTATTGAAAGTAGTATGCAAACGATCCTAAGAGTATTTTATCATACCTCGTGAAATTGATTCTATAAAAAATGAACAACCTTTTCAAAAGGTCCCATATACATTATTTGTTAAAATCAATCATTTCTTCAGAATCCTCAAGTCTTATTATTGTCTCGCGGGGTTTTGTTTCGGCAATAATCTCTCCATTATGAATGGAATACCTAACACAAGCTTGCTTTCGAACTGCCTCATATGCATTTTGCGCGTCCAGTACAATGAAGTTAGCAGGTTTACCAACTTCGATTCCATAATCCGCTTCTATATCCAGTGTCCGTGCACTATTATCTGTAATAAGATCCATGGCATCCATAATTTGTTCATAACCCATTAATTGGGACGCATGAATACCCATATGCAGCACTTGAAGCATATTCCCGGTTCCTAGTGGATACCATGGATCAAAAATATCATCATGACCAAAGCAAACATTTAATCCCGCTTCTCGCATCTCTTTCACACGGGTTAATCCCCTTCGTTTAGGATACGTATCAAACCTTCCTTGTAAGTGAATATTTACGAGCGGATTAGATATAAAATTAATATCGGACATTTTCAATAAACGAAATAATTTAGATGTGTAAGCATCATTATAAGACCCCATTGCTGTTGTATGGCTCGCTGTCACCCATTTTCCTATTCCGCGCTGATACGCTTCATTTGCAACAACTTCTACGAAGCGGGATTGTTCATCATCCATTTCGTCACAATGAATATCAACTAAACGATCATATTTTTCCGCTAAATCAAATGCGATTTTCATCGACGCTACACCGTATTCTCTTGTGAATTCAAAATGAGGAATACCACCAACAACGTCAGCCCCCATTTTTAATGCTTCCTCCAACAACTCTTTTCCGTTTGGGTAAGAAAGGATTCCTTCTTGCGGGAATGCAACAAGTTGCAAGTTTACCCAAGGGGCCACTTCTTCTTTTACTTCCAACAATGCCTTTAATGCAGTCAATTTAGGATCTGTAACATCCACATGTGTCCGTATATGCTGAATTCCCTGAGCGGCTTGCCATTTCATAGCCTTTTTGGCCCGCATTTTTACATCCTCAGCGGTAAGTAATTCCTTCCGCTCAGACCATCGTTGAATACCCTCAAATAATGTACCGCTTTTGTTCCACGCAGGCTCACCTGCAGTCAGCGTTGTATCCAAATGGATATGCGGTTCGATAAACGGCGGTATGACAAGGGACCCTTGTACATCGATTATTTCCTCATCTTCCACGCCTACTGTTTGTTGCGTGATTTGGCTTATTTCGCCGTGCTTTACGGAAATATTCCAAAGGTTCTCTCTGTCTCTTAATCTAGCATTCTTAATAATCATTGATTACCCCACCTTTACGTCTGCTTTGCTTACGGTCTTTACCTTCAGCCAATCAGAAATTTTCATCCCTACTATATAGATAATAGCAGATCCCAAAAGTCCATTGATAGGAGGGACTCCTGGTACAATATTTGCTGCAGCAACACCACCTGCCCATGCAGCAATTGCGATCCAATTAATTGCTTTAAACTTCATTTCTTCAAAATTTTTGTATTTCCCTCGCTTAACAATGAAGTAATCTGCTAAAACAATTGCTCCGATTGATGGTAAAGTCGCACCTAAGATCGTTAGCCAGTCCACAAAATTGTTATATAGCCACATTGCAGCACATGTTCCAAGAATACCATTAAAAATGACCATTTTCCCTTTTGCTATTTTGGTTATGTTTGAAAAACCTAATCCTGAGGCATATAAAGCATTATCATTTGTTGTCCATATATTTAAACCGAGCACCAAGATAGCCGGTAAGATTAAGCCTTGCATATACATTACTTCTGAAATATCGGATTCACCTACTGCTATGGCCCCAACTGCACCGAATAAAAACATGAGTGAATTTCCAATAAAAAAGGCTATTAAGGTCGTACTAACTGCCATCTTCGGCGTTTTGGCAAATCTCGTAAAATCCGGGGTCAATGTTCCTGCACTAATAAACGAACCCATACAAATCGTTAGTGCTGTCGCCAGTCCGATTGCCTCTGCCGGTTGATATTCCATTAACCCCTGAATACCGCCCACCGTTTCTGTCGCCTTATACATTGATAGACTACCAAGTACAGTAATTGCGGGAACTGCAATCATGCTAAGGATCATTAATGCCTTCATACCAAAGAAAGCTGTCACAGTCATTAAAATGCCTGCGATAACAATCAATACGTACACATTCATCCCTGTCATTTTCTGAACAGGTACCGCAAACATTGCCACACCTACACCAAACCACCCAACCTGAGTAATTATAAACATAGTATCCTAAACTAGAGTACTCTAAGTACTCAAAGTTTAGGATTTTTTAATTTTAATGCTTTAACTAATGAATATATATAGGTATTATTTATAGAAGTTAAAGTATTTAAGGGAGGATGAGAAATGAAAGTTCAAAAAGTAGTTGTGGAGGAAAAACCATATCCATTATACATACTACTAGACAAAAAGTTTGAAGTGGTAGAACTGGTTAAGAGATACATAAAATACTTGGATAATACGGGAAAAGCGCCGAATACGATTAAAACATATTGTTACCATCTTAAGCTATTCTATGAATTTATGAGCCAGAGAGGAATTGAATTAGAAGACTTAAAATTTGAGGAAATGTCAAACTTTGTGGGATGGTTAAGAAATCCGACGGGGGATGTAAAGGTAATAGATTTAAAACCAAAGAAGGCTAAAAGAGAAGAAACATCTGTTAATGCGATACTTAATGCTGTAACTAGTTTCTTAGAGTATTTAAATCGTACAGGAGATTTTAAAGCTATAGATATCGGATTAACCCCCGAATTTTGGACACATTTTCTCTTAAACTAGCTTTTTCTTAGAATTACTTACTTTTTCATGGTGCCCCTTCTTCTTTTGTCCC
>NZ_JAGIKX010000033.1:0-27147 GCF_017874635.1 Virgibacillus alimentarius | reverse complement strand
CTCCTTTAATCTATTATTTATATTCTACCAAATAAAAAACTGTGTGAGTAAGAACCGTACGCATTCTTACTTACACAGTTAATATTACACTCCCTTTAAAAAACAATAGAAGGGACCGATAAGCTTGTCCCTTCTAAATTCATTCTTTCTATTAAGATTCAACATCATATCCTTGGTCTTCAATCGCTTCCCGCATATCTTCCAATGATACTTTTCCTTCCTTATATTTAACATCTACCTTGCCACTGTCCAAATGTACTTTTACTTTTGATACTCCTTTGATTTCCTCTAAGGCTCCTTTTACTGCAGATTCACAATGACCACATGTCATCCCTTTTACATTCAATGTAGTTTGCATTTTTATTTTCCCCTTTCTATCTTTTTTATACTTTAACTCGTTTCAATCGAAGAGAGTTGGATACAACACTGACGGAACTAAATGCCATGGCTGCTCCTGCTATCCATGGTGCGAGTAAGCCAAGAGCTGCGATTGGGATCCCTGCACTATTATATGCGAATGCCCAGAATAAATTTTGTCGAATGTTTTTAATCGTAGCATGACTTAATTTGATCGCTTTTGGTATCAGTAAAAGTTCTCCTCCAAGGATGGTAACATCAGCCGCTTCAATCGCAACTTCCGTACCTGTTCCAATTGCAATACCAATATCTGCGGTTGCCAGTGCAGGTGCATCATTAATGCCATCACCAACCATCGCTACTTTTTTTCCTTGTTGCTGGATCTCTTTCACTTTATCCGCCTTTTCTTCCGGCAAAACTTGCGCAATAACATGATCAATACCTACCTGTTTGGCGATTGTTCGTGCAGTTCGGTCATTATCTCCTGTCAGCATAATGACTTCAAGACCATCATCTTTTAATTGTTGGATCGCTTGATGAGCTGTCTCTTTTTTCGTATCTGCTACAGCAATAATCCCGCGGAATTTCCCGTTGACTGCGATCAGCATTGCTGTTTTTCCTTCTGTTTCGTAATCAACTAATTTTTTCTCAGTCATTGTTACATCAATCTTATTTTCTTTCATTAGGTTTCTTGTACCGACTAATACCTGCTTTCCTTTTATGACCGCTTTAATGCCCCGACCGGGTATTGCAGTAAATGCATCCACATCAACGATCGCTATTCCTTTTTCCTTTGCAAATGTGACGATAGCTTCCGCTAATGCATGCTCAGACCTATTTTCCGCACTCGCTAATAATTGTAAGGTTTGATCATCTCCAGTATAATCGGTCACTTCAGGTTTCCCATTCGTAATCGTCCCAGTTTTATCAAAGATGATTGCATCCAATTGGTGTGTACGTTCTAAATGTTCTCCACCTTTAAATAAAATCCCATTTTCTGCGGCTTTTCCCGTCCCAACCATAATGGAAGTTGGGGTAGCTAAGCCTAATGCACATGGACATGCGATCACAAGCACGGCTATTGCTGCAATGAGAGAAGTTTCTATATTTCCAGGTGTTACAAACACAAGCCAAATAATATAGGTCACAAAAGCAATACCGACAACAATGGGAACAAAATAACCGGAAATCACATCTGCTAATCGCTGAATCGGCGCTTTGGAACCTTGGGCATCTTCAACAGCTTTTACAATCGATGCGAGAGCTGTGTCCTTTCCAACCCTTGTCGCTTTCATTTCAATCGTTCCATTTTTGTTTAAGGTTGAACCAATGACATTTGCTTCTATATCTTTTTCAATCGGAATCGATTCACCCGTAATCATGGATTCGTCAACAGCTGTTCTTCCTTTCACTACAATACCATCTACAGGGATCTTTTCTCCCGGTTTTACCATTATAAGGTCTCCCACGATCACGTCCTCAATAGGAATCATTACTTCTTCTCCATCACGAATTACCCGCGCTTGTTTTACTTGAAGATTAAGCAATTTGGATATAGCAACCGTTGTTCTGCTCTTTGCGCTCGTTTCTAAATACTTTCCAAATAAAATGAGCGTAATTAAAATGGCACTCGTCTCAAAATATAAGTGAGGTACATAAACTGGATTCCCTATCGTTTTATATGCTTCATATACACTATAAAAGTATGCAGCGCTGGTCCCGAGCGTAACGAGCACATCCATATTTGCTCCGCCACTTCGCAAACTTTTATATGCACCTTTGTAGAACTGCCATCCAATGATAAATTGGATTGGTGTTGCTAGCGCAAATTGGAACCACGGATTCATAAAGAGAGATGGAAGATGAATACCAAGTAAATGATCCAGCATTGTAACCAAAAGAGGCAGTGATAATAGAGCTGAGATAAGAAGCTTTCGCTGCATTTGTTTTATCTCTTTCTCTTTATGTGTCAGCTTCTCTTCTTTGCTCGCTTTTGGTTGAGCATCATAGCCAAGCTTTTGGATTTTACCGATCAGATCGGATTCCTGCACCATCTCCGGATTGTATTCGATTTGAGCTGATTCATTCGTCAGATTCACAGTTGCTTGTTTAATTCCTTCCTGCTTATTTAGCACTTTTTCAATTCGGGACGAACAGGCGGCACACGTCATTCCAATCACATCAAATTCAGCTTTCTCCGTTTGGACCCCGTACCCTATTTTTTCGATTCGTTGACTGATATCCTGTACAGATGTCGTCTCAGGATCATAATCTACATTCGCTTTTTCTGTCGTTAGATTAACCTGGGCTTCCACACCCTCCATTTTATTTAAAACCTTTTCCACTCTTGCGGAACAGGCTGCACAGGTCATACCAGTTACCCCTAGCGTAATATGCTTCTTTTTACGCATTTGCCTCGCCTTACTCACTTACCTCCCCCCTTATTTCGAAAACTGCTTAATGACTTCGATTAATTCTTCAATCGCTTCATTTCCTTCTCCGGTCTTTATTGCTTCACTTACACAGTGTTTTGTATGACGCTCCATCAGGGAAAATCCGACTTTTTTTAATGCCGCATTAATCGCACTAATTTGTACTAATATATCTACACAATATCGGTCTTCCTCGACCATTTTTTGAATTCCGCGCACTTGTCCTTCAATCCGCTTCAGACGATTGATAACTTTTTGTTTTTCATCTTCGGTTCTGGGAGTTACCGGGTGATCATGTAAGTATTCCCCCAAATGAATCACTCCTTTCCTCTTCTAATTATACTATACCCCCCACATGTATATTGTGCAAGTGATTCATTTGTCTATATCGTTACTTATTTCATGATTCATCGTATAAAGTCCTGCTCACACCTATTATTTCTAGGATAAAACAAGTTAAAACAAAAACCACACGATATGCTTTATGGAGCACATCGTGTGATTTTTAGGTTTATTTCTTTTTCTTTTTGACTTCTTCCATTAAATATTCTATAAATTCTTCATCTCTTACTAGCCACGCTGCATCATTTCGCTTTAAAAACTTTTCGCCCTCATCAAAACTTATAAAGGTCTTATCTATTTTCTCTTTATTATGTTCAATCCCCCAGTCACGCTCATTTAGTGGAAAAAGGAGAAATATATCCCCTGTACGATTTTTATAAAGAGATCCAAATGTGGACTGTTTCAAATTATACCGATTTCGTTTAGCATCTTCATGCAATGGTCTAAGTGGAAACGTTTCTTTCACAAAACGCTTATATGCTTCATCCGTCATGGAGCAGCCGGCAGCTTTCGCATGACCGCCTCCACCAAAATAGCTGGCTACCTCTGATACATCAACATGGTCATGAATGGTTCTGAATCCTACCCGTTTTCCTCCGATATTTAAAATAGCAATATAATCCAAGTGCGGACATTCTTTGCCAAGTTCATTTCCAAGTTCCGAGTGATAGGATTCTGCATATACTACGCCTGCATAATGATCACCGATTAGCTTTTGAACTAATTGGCGTCTTTTCCGGCGAATATAGCGTTCTATTTTGCGATCTTCCATATCCAAAAGCTTCTCTTCAAATGCATCAAAGGAGAACGGTTCATCTTCCCTTAACCGGTTGATCATTTTTTCTTCAAATTCATCAATGGAAATGAGGAAAAAGAGTGTGTTGAGTCTTCGTGCTTGCTGATTATCATTTTTCTCCCACTCCCACGTATCATACTGCCTAACGAGCTCTACAAAATCATCCTTCGCATCGGATGGATCAAGATGCTTATGTTTTACAAGATAATCATAAAATAAAGAAGTTGCTGAAGTTAAATTTCCGTTTTCATCCTCGACGACAACAGATCCCCATTCATAATCATTAAATGAAAGCGAGGTTTTATGATGATCAATCAGCTGTACATTTCCACCAGCTTGAGAAAAAGCTTCCATCCTTTTTGTATTCTCTTCATTCACAGACAGATCGGTAATAAATAGGAATGTTTCCTCTTCATGTTCGAAAAACCACTCCACTTCCCGGTCTAGACCGGAAACAGAGTTGTAACGCACCTTCACCTGATTGCCAAAGGCAAGCTTTGCTAAAATACCACATCCTACCCCATCCAGATCGTTATGGGATAATAATTTGTACATCGGAATCACCTCAAAAGATAGTATGGTTTTTAATGTAGAAAATTATTGTGAAAAGACGTTAATATTTTGAGGATATCTATCTACATCTACACGATCACTTTCGTATATTCCTATATTAACAGACATCTTCTCTGTTTGAAAAACACCCAATCGTTGCCATCTATCTATATAACATTTACAATATTTCTAGAAAGGAGCTAGCCATAACTATGAACTACAATTTACCAGAAAATATCGTTGAAATTTTAAATAAAAACCAAAGAACACAGGATAGTACACACAATAACCTCATCCGAGAGGACGGATATGTCCCGCCAACCAACGAGCTATTTATTGATGCTATTACCGCTCTAAGCATGGGGAAAAATATATTATTAAAGGGACCAACAGGTGCAGGAAAGACAAAGTTGGCAGAAACACTATCCCATTTATTCCATCAGCCAATGTTCAGTATTAACTGTTCTGTGGATTTAGATGCTGAAAGCCTAATGGGTTTTAAAACCTTAGCTTATGAAGATGAAAAACAAGTGATAAAATTTGTTCCCGGTCCTGTAACGAGTGCGATGAAAGACGGAAGTTTTCTATATATCGATGAAATAAATATGGCCAAGCCAGAAACACTGCCACTTATTAATGGAACGCTCGACTACCGGAGAACAGTTACGAATCCATTTACAAATGAAGTCATTACTGCGAAAAAAGGATTTAATGTGATAGCGGCAATCAATGAAGGATATATTGGTACTGTACCTCTAAACGAAGCACTAAAGAATCGCTTTATCGTGATTGACGTTCCTTATCTTCAAGGTGACCAACTAAAAGAATTGATCAAGAGCAATACAAGATTAACAGATAAAACGATGATTGATCTGTTTACCACATTATCAGCAGACTTAATTCATGCAGTAGATCAAGGAAAACTAGCTGAAGACGCAGCTTCGATTCGTGCTTTGCTTGATGCTTGTGATTTAAGTGTTGTCATTCCCCCAAAACGCGCTATTTTGCGTTCTATTATTGATAAGCTGGAAGAGGACCGAGAAAAAGAATTTGTGGAAAACTTAGCTGAAACGTTGTTCTAGAAAGGAGAATCAGGGATGAAGTATAACCGGTGGGTGGATACCAAAATCGACACGAATCTTTACAGGCAATTACAAGATTTAACCACTGTCTTATCCGGTCAGCCTGATTTACTATTCGAATATTCCTACGGCTCCTATATGGACATCGTGAATGGTAAAGTGACCGGAAGCCGGCTGTGGGATGTTGAGAAGCACCAGATCAGGGAATCCGGCTATAAGACAGACGTATTTCTACGCACCATCGGAACAATGTATTATTCATCCGTACCAGACTTAAAAATGTATGCGGATAAACGGAATCATTCCATGCTTCCGAAGTTTTCTTCCCAATTGTTTACGTTGCTCGAAGATTTGCGTCTTGAAGATCTGATAAAAAAAGTTCGCCCTGGCACGGAAAAGGATTTCTCCATCCGCAATCATTTTATGCGACATTATTTTGGAACACAATTAGCAACAAACGTCACACGAAGCTATACACTAAGTGAATTATTTTGTCTGATCTCACTTACACTGTACGCCAATCAGCCAGATCCGTATTTTCCAAAAGCAAATGAAGGGCGATTAAACCTGCTAGAAAAACTAAAGCCATCTATTTATTCCGTCTTTGAGGCAAAAAATACCAAAGATATAATACATATCGTCGAGCACATCGTCCTTCAGACCGAACTGTATGAAGAAGAAGATATGATTAATGACTATTTTGTTTTCCCAATCGCATATTTGGAAACATTAGAAGAAAATACACTTTTTGATGAATTAACCCGAACAGATAAACTGGCAAACGAGGATAAAGAGGAGATCGATGAGGATAATAATGAATATATGGACCAGCGTTTTTCAACCTGGCACAGAGAAAATCAAAATAGCGATAGAAAACAAAATTTTCTTCAGTTTGAAATGGAAGTTGGAACGAAAACAAATCTCATGGGTGGTGGAACAAGAGAAACCGATGATGCTGATCAAGCAATGGGTACCGTTCAAGGTGCATCAGGGAAAAGTGACAAAAATGACTACTCGGAACTCGAATCGCTTGAGCGCGAGACAAACAAGGATGCTTCAAAGGGAGACAGCCCTTACGGAGAAGAAAATAAAGACGCCATTGCTATACGAAAAGAAGCACATCCCCCTTCAAAAGCAGATAAAGAAGTTTACCATGCATATGCTTCGGATATTGAGGCAGCAAAACGCAAACTTGCAACAACCATTAAGAAAACACTAGAACATAAAATGAATGCACCAAGGAAGGATTTAGTAATTGGCCGTCTTTCCAAAAAGTTAATGCCACTTGTGATTGACGAAAACCCGAGAGTATTTTATAAAAAAAGTGAGGAATCAAATGAGATCGATGCTGTTTTCACCTTACTTGTAGACTGTTCCGCTTCCATGCATAATAAAATGGAAGAAACAAAGCGTGGTATTGTCCTTTTTCACGAAGTTTTAAAACAATTGAAAATTCCTCACTCCATCGTAGGCTTTTGGGAAGATGCCAATGAAGTAAAGAAAAATTATCAGCCAAACTATTTTCATTTGATTCATACGCATGCAGACTTTCCTTCTCAAACAAGCGGAGCGAAAATCATGCAGCTGGAGCCAGAGGAAGATAACCGCGATGGTTTCAGCATTCGTATCATGACGGAAGATCTCGCAAAAAGAAGAGAGAAACATAAATTTTTACTCGTATTTTCAGACGGAGAACCAGCTGCTGCAAATTATGACCAAAATGGGATTGTGGATACAAATATTGCCGTTACAGAAGCTCGAAATAAAGGAATTGACGTCGTCGGCATGTTTCTGGCTGACGGTGAAATTGATGAACAAGATGATACAACCATGAAAAATATTTACGGAAAAGAGCGCGTTATGATACCAAATGTCTCAGAGCTTCCGGAACATTTTGCACCAATTTTGAAGAAATTGCTGTTTAAATCTATATAAATTTTCAAGAGGGGGGGACTGTCCCCATGTGGAGGTTTTCGCGTGAATCGATTAACGACAAAGAAGAATGTTCTGTATATCATCGGTATGCTTCTAGTATTTATCATGTTGGCGGGGTGCGGTTCACAGCCAGAGGATGAGGAGACAAAACAGGAAACACCAGAAAAAACTGAAAATCAATCAGAATCAACGGATTCAACTAGTGATCAAACAAAATTTGAACAAGAAAGTCCATTCGTTACGATTACAATGGAAGACGGGGATGAAATAAAGATTGAATTATATCCCGACATTGCTCCAAATACCGTTAATAATTTTATTTCTTTGGCTGAAAACAGTTTTTATGACGGTCTCATTTTTCACCGTGTTATCCCTGATTTCATGATACAAGGCGGCGATCCAGAAGGAAATGGTAAAGGCGGCCCAGGATATACGATTAAAGGAGAATTTGATTCAAATGGTGTTTCAAATGATTTAAAACATAAGCGCGGCGTGATTTCTATGGCTCGTTCATCAGACCCGGACTCAGCGGGATCTCAGTTTTTTATCGTTGTAAGCGACTCTCCTAGTCTTAATGGTGACTATGCCGCATTCGGGCAAGTAATAGAGGGAATGGATACAGTTGATGAGATCGCATCCGTAAAACGCGATGCTAACGATAAACCGAAAAAAGATCAAAAGATGAAAAAAATAGAAGTAGACACAAAAGGAAAAAAATTTCCCGATCCAGAAACAATTGAATAAACGTTAGAAGATGGTGCGCATTATAATGTGCACCATCTTTTTTATATCAATCGATCTTTTAGAAAGAAATATTCATATTTTGGTTAAAATCGGAAAGAATAAAACTATCCAAAGCAAGACTGCTTGTTTGTTTTTATACTTATTTACAAATCTAAGTTCTCAAGGAGGGATGTAAATGTCCGATAAATATGACAAGGACAATGAAAAGGATGTAAATACAAACGATAAAGATGGTGTTAGCCGTCGCCGATTTATTAAAAACACAGGATTAGTTGCTGGTGGGGTTGTTGGGGGATCATTGCTTGGTGGTGTTGTAACAAACCAATGGAATACCACCCCAGATAAAGATACACAAACAAAAGGGAACAAAACAACCCCAGAATTACAAGATGCACGCATGTTTTTCAGTCGTAAAGAGGATTTTGAAGTACTTAAAGCAGCCACGGAACGCATTTTCCCTGAGGACGATAACGGTCCTGGTGCTGTAGAACTAGGAGCACCTTATTTTATTGATAAACAATTAGCCGGACAATGGGGTTCGAATGCGAAGGCTTATATGAGAGATCCTTTTAAACAGGGCAAACAGGTCCAGGACTATGAACATCAAGATAGAGATCAAGATAAGCAAGGACCACATTCAGATACACAGAACCCGACACCAACACCGAGATATCAAACAAGATTGAACAGAGGGGAGATGTTTATTCAAGGACTCCGGAAATTAGATAAAGAGAGTCAAGATCGCTTCAAGAAGAAATTCATAGATGCCGAAGGAGATCAGCAAGATGAAATACTTGAAGCTTTTGAAAAAGGGGAAGTTCAAATGAAAGGTGTTGAAGCTACAACCTTTTTCAATTTACTCCTGCAAACTACATTAGAAGGTGTATATGCAGATCCAGTATATGGAGGCAACAAAAATATGCAAGGTTGGGTCATGAAAGAATACCCTGGACCACGTGCAGCTTATATTAATGACATAGAAAGTGATGATTTTATTAAGATGGAACCAAAGAGTCTAAGGGACTACCAAGGTTAACTGGAGGGATAGATGATGGCAAAAAAGTTGGATAAAGTTGATGTCGTTGTTGTTGGTTCTGGCTGGTCTGGCGGCATTGTATCCGCCGAGCTTTCTAAAGCAGGTTATAAAGTGGTTACACTAGAGCGGGGAGAAAATAGAAAAACAGCAGATTACACTGGAGTGAAAGACGAACTTCGCTATACCAACCGCTTTGAAATGATGCAAAATTTATCACATGAAACAATTACCTCCCGTAATGAAATAAACGAAACAGCACTGCCCGTTAGAACCCAGGGTGAAATGATGGCAGGAACGGATCTAGGCGGTGGCGGTGTTCACTGGGCAGGAGCATCCTATCGATTTGATCCCTACGATTTTGAAATCTATAGTAAGACAGTCGAGCGATATGGGAAGAAAAAAATACCTGAGGACATGACGATACAAGACTGGGGAATCACCTACGACGAGTTGGAGAAGTATTATGATAAGTTTGATAAAATGGCTGGAATCTCTGGTGAAGAAGACCCACTTGGTCCAAAACGTTCAAGTGACTACCCAAATCCACCGATGAAAGAAACGCCAAATTTACGTTTATTTAAAGATGCAGCCAAAAATTTGGGTTATCATCCTTTCCAAATTCCATCCGGTAATATCACGGAAAATTATGAAAACCCGGATGGACAGGTAATCAATCAATGTCAGTATTGTGCTTTTTGCACCCAATATGGGTGTGATTTTGGAGCTAAAGCAGATCCCATTGTTACAGTCATTCCAGCAGCAAAAGAAACAGGTAATTTTGAGTTAAGAACCCAATCCTACGTACGACGGGTGCTCCATGATGGTGGCAAAGCAAATGGGGTCCTATATGTTGATACGGTGACAGGTCAAGAGTATGAACAGCCTGCTGACGTTGTTGTTCTGGCTGCATTTACATTTACGAACAATCGTTTATTAATGTTATCTGAGATCGGTGAGCCATATAATCCAAAAACAAGAAAAGGCGTTATTGGTAGAAACTTTAATGGCCAATATAATAATTCTCATCTTGGTGCGAGAGGATTTTTTAAAGATAAGAAATTCAACCTTTATATGGGCGCAGGGGCACTTGGAGCCACGTTCAGTGATTTTCAAGCTGATAAATTTGATCATACTGATTTGGATTTTATTCACGGCGGACAAATTGAAATCAGACAATATGGTGATGGTGCAATCGCAAGTAACAAAGTTCCAAAAGGCACTCCAAAATGGGGACCGGAATTCAAGGAAAATTCTATTTTCTATGCAAATCGAAACTTAAATTTATGGTATACCAATGCAGTCATGTCTTATTGGCATAATTATTTGGATTTAGATCCAACATATAAAGATGATTTTAATGATCCGCTTATTCGAATTACAAATAAATTCACTGATCAAGATTTTAATATCTCGAAATTTGGTATTAAAAAATGTAAAGAAGTCTTGAAAGAAATGGGCGCCGATATCATTGATGAAGATGAAATACCTAAGAAATTTAATCATGTCTATTTCGGAGGACATTACACCGGGGGCGTGATTATGGGAGACAACCCTGAAACATCTGCAGTGAATAACTACTTGCAAATGTGGGATGTAGACAATCTCTTTGTAGTGGGTGGCTCTGCCTTTCCTCAATTCGGAGGGATTCACCCAACCCCAACAATAGGAGCACTAGCTTATCGTGCTTCTGAAGGAATCGAAAAATACCTCAAAAACGGCGGCCAACTCGCAACAGCAAAAGACAACAGCAGCACCGCATAAAAAAAAGCAAGCAAAGCGCTTGCTTTTTTTTATGGTGCCTGGCACCACTCGAATATTGTCGATTCATATTCATAGGATATCTAGCCAGATTTTGATTGCTGTTGCTAAAATGAGCAGTGCTAATATCCATTGCAATACTTTTGTGTTCACCTTTTTTCCGACATTAGCTCCTAGTGGAGAGGCAATGAGACTTGCGACGATCATGATAACTGCCGGCAAAAATAGCACTTGTCCCGTGACCAATTTTCCTGTGGTTGACCCGATCGAAGAAATAAAAGTGATCGCTAGAGAGGAAGCGATTGTCATTCTGGTAGGAATTTTTAGCACTAACAGCATGATCGGTACTAATATAAATGCTCCTGCAGCACCAACAATTCCTGCACCAATTCCAACAAGAAGCGCTAAACCTGCCGCAAGCCATTTATTAAAAGTCACTTGATCATGCGGCAGATCATCATTTCCCTTCTTCGGTACAAACATCATGATAGCAGCGATCGTTGCAAGTATCCCGTAAACAAGGTTAATGCTGCTCTCATTCATCAACTGAGAACCATAACCACCTATAAAACTTCCTATTAGGATACTTATCCCCATATAAATAATCAGTTGTTTATTTAAATATCCACCTTTTCGGTATGCCCAAACTCCACCAACAGTAGCAAATAAAACTTGAACCGCACTAATTCCAGCTACTTCATGAGCAGTAAATGCACCTAATCCAAGTAAAGGCGGAATATATAATAACATTGGATATTTGACAATCGATCCACCAATCCCTACCATTCCGGAAATAAAGGATCCGATGAATCCAATTAAAAAGATCGTTATCATAAAAAGAATACTATAATCCAATTACATTCCCCCTCTAAAGAGGGGACCCATCACAATGGGCCTCCTACTATGCTTTTTTAATCCAAAACTTGAATACTTGATCTTCCTTCGTTTGTTCTAGTAACTCATGACCACCGGACTTTGCCCATGCAGTCAGATCGCTTTTTGATCCTTCATCTGTTGTGTGAATTTCTAAAATCTCACCTGTACCAATCGTCTCCATTGTTTTTTTGGCTCTGACTATTGGCATTGGACATGCCAATCCTGTTGCATCTAAAACTTTAGCTATTTCCATTTGTATTCCTCCATTAATCGAATTATTTTCTTTATACAAGATAGATTATCTTCCTAATTATCCAATTGCACAACGGTTAGGACCCACTTCCATATCACGTTGTTGCTCATTTTCCGGATTCATTTTACCCATATTTGTTTTACGAATTTCTTCATATGCATTTGGCTGCGGTGGTAAATTTTCAGTTACCATTTTTCTGAACTTATCTTCATCTTCCACCTGCAAGCCAGTATTTTTTTGATAAAGGTCACCTAAGCGGGCAGACACACTTCCATCTTCTGCTAATTCCTCTACAAATGAAAAGTGTGCTGGTAACACGATTAAATCATCTGACAAGTTTGTATAGCGGCTGTATAATGTGCTACGAAGATCTTCTACCCAGTCTTCTGCTTTTCCGGCAAGGTCAGGACGTCCGATTGATTGAACAAACAATGTGTCGCCTGTTAATAAATATGTCTCATCAACAACAAGTGAAGTACTTCCGATTGTATGGCCTGGTGAATAAATTGGCTGCACAGTAACAGACGTATTTCCAACATGAATTGTCTTTCCTTCTTCAAGGGATGTGTAGTTAAAGGTTACTTCTTCAGCATCTTTTGAAGGAAGGTAATAGGTTCCACCCGCGTTTTTAGCTAGTTTACGCCCGCCAGATATATGATCTGCATGCAAATGCGTATCAAGTACATGTTTGATTTTTACACCGCGCTCCTTAGCGAAGTTTTCATAACTCTCAGTCATACGGGCTGCGTCGACGATGGCAGCTTCTCCATTTGATTCAATAAAATACGATAGGCATCCTTTTCCTAGACGCACAAATTGATAAATAGCACCCCCATCTTTTAGATCTCCAAGCTTAACTGGCTCTAAATGTTCGCTCCATCCTTTCATACCACCTTCTAAACTATATGCATTTGTATATCCTGCTTCCTCAAGCATATCTGTCACCATTTCAGAAGATTTCCCTTTAGCACAAATAACATTCACATTTCTATCTTTTGGCAGTTTATCAGTGATTGAATCCACCCCATCCATTAGATTGAAATAAGGTTCGTTTAAGCTCTCCACTTTTTTTCCTTCAATTTTCCAATCGCTAAAAGCATCATTATTTCGCACATCTAAAATAAAAGTATCTTCCTGATTCATTATTTTTTTCGCCAATTCATTCGTTGTTATTGTTTTTGTCATCTGTTTTTCCTCCCTCATGAATCATTTCTGTAGGTCCATCCCACTTCGTCATACCCGGTATAACGTTTTTTACATTTTTATACCCTTTTTTCGCTAACCTTTGGGCAGCTTGATCACTTCGATTACCTGTACGGCATATCACATGCAATTCTTTTGTTTTATCGATTTCATCAAATCGATCTTCTATTTCCCCAAGGGGGATATTAATAGCCCCGGGTATATGCCCAAACGCAAATTCCTCTTGCTCTCTGACGTCTAAAATTGTAATTGGTTCTTTTATTGCTAGTTTACTTTTCAATTGTTCTAGGTTCACAATCTCACTGTATGCTACTTCATCCTTTATATTATCCATCTCTGCTTTTCTTATATAATGTATGAACACCTCCCCATCTTCCTTAGTGCCAAGATAATCATGGCCTGTGCTATCAGCCCACGCTTTTATATCAGCCTTTGAGCCTTCATCTGTCGCTTGAACCTCAATCACTTGATTAGCTTCCATATCTTCGATTGCCTTCTTTGTACGTACAATCGGTACTGGGCACGAAACACCTTTTGCGTCTAAAATTTTATCGGATGAAATTTCCACAGGCTCACCTCCTCTAAAAATTATTTACGGTATGGGGTATTAAATATGTCAAAAAAATTTATATAAATAAATCTACATTCCCATCTTCTGCATCGCCAATATATGCACCAACCCCGGCATACTCAATACCATCAAGCAATTCCTCTTTTTGAAGCCCCAATAAATCCATTGTCATTGTGCAAGCAATAAGCTTTATATCTTGCTCACGTGCCATTTCTACTAATTGAGGAAGAGGCATAGCATTATGTTTTTTCATAATCTTTTTAATCATCTTTGGTCCCATACCTAAAAAGTTCATTTTAGAAAGTCCCATTTTATCTGTACCTCTAGGCATCATTTTCCCAAACATCTTCTCCATCAAACCTTTTTTCACAGGTACTTGATTTTCTTTCCGCAATGCATTTAATCCCCAAAAGGTATGGAATATTGTTACTTCATGGTCATATGCAGCAGCCCCATTCGCGATAATATATGCTGCCATTGCTTTATCATAATCACCACTGAAAAGTACAATGGTTGTTTTCTTTTTGTCAGGCATTTTATTAACTCCTCTCCTTCGGTTATACATATACTTGTAGGGGTATTTAAACAACCTGATTCTTATCTTATATGTTTGAGCATATTTTGTCAACCATCAATTTTCATCAAAAAAGGTAGGTTGTTTAAAAACTGGCTACAGTTCTACAACCCACCTTGATTGAACAGACATATGTATCTGGTAATTTTGTTTCATTTTTTCTTTATTGCACGATGATTCTTCCACCATTAATGGAATGACTTCCCTATGAGGTTTCTTCCTTGTTCAGTCTTTCATCGGATTTATGGATAACTTTTCGATATACGTATTTCGATTTATCTTTTCCCTTCGGTGACTGAATTAGCTACTTGAACCTGCTCCTCTGAAGTTTTCTATTCGATTAGTTATTCATCTCTGCATCCCACTTACCATTTTTCTAACTTCTTTAATATTTTCCATTTTATTATCCCAAGTTTTCTGACTTAAATCGACGGCATATTCTTCCGGATGAATGGTCCGTTTATATTCATCCCAAAACAAATCCAATTGGTCTTTCGTATATGCTTGCATTTCATATAGATCAGGAGTTTCATATACTAATTTACCATCCATAAATATATCATGATGCAAATTGATGGCGTTGAAGTTTGTGACGAACTTACTAATATACGTATGAATCGGATGGAACATTTTTAATTTTTCTTCCTCATTTGGATATTCATTTTCTAACGTAATATAATCTCCCTCAGCCCTGTTATTTATCGTGTTCACAATACGATACAATTTCTTCATACTTGGAGTGGTGACTTTCTCTGGATTACCTGATATTTTAATCGTATCCACCATTTCCCCATGCTCATTTTCTATAGAGACGAGTTTATAAACAGCTCCAAGCGCGGGCTGATCAAATGCGGTGATCAATTTGGTCCCCACTCCCCAAGCATCAATTTTTGCCCCTTGTGCCTGCAAACTTAAAATGGTCTCTTCATCCAAATCGTTCGAAGCAACTATCTTTGTCTCATGAAATCCTGCATCATCAAGCATTTTACGGGCTTCTTTTGACAAATAAGCCATATCACCGCTATCTAGACGAACACCTGTGAAGTTGATTTGATTTCCTAATTCCTTAGCTACTTTAATCGCATTTGGTACGCCCGATTTCAAAGTGTCGTACGTATCTACCAGAAACACACAATTTTTATGTCTTTGGGCATATTTTTTAAATGCTGTATATTCATCCCTATAAGCTTGAATCATCGAATGAGCATGCGTTCCTGAGACAGGTATACCGAATAATTTACCTGCCCTTACATTACTCGTTGAATCAAAACCTCCTATAAATGCTGCCCTGGTTCCCCAAATAGCAGCATCCATTTCATGTGCTCGTCTTGTTCCAAACTCCATCAATTGCTGTTCTCCAACGGTTTGCCTAATTCTGCAAGCCTTTGTTGCAATCAACGTCTGATAATTAACGATATTAAGCAATGCCGTTTCTATTAATTGTGCTTCAGCAAGAGGTGCTTCCACACGGAGAATTGGCTCATTTCCAAAAACAATTTCCCCTTCACGTACGGATTTAATATTACCAGTAAAACGTACCGTCTTCAGATAGTCAATAAAATCATCAGCATAACCAAGTTCTTCCTTTAAATAAATTAAATCCGATTTGCTGAAGCGGAAGTGATGAATAAAATCAATAATTTTCTCAAGCCCTGCAAAAACACCAATTCCATTGTCAAATGGCAGCTTTCTAAAATACAAATCAAATACAGCTCTTCGCTTATGAACATTGTCTTCCCAATATGTTTCCGCCATATTAATTTGGTATAGGTCCGTATGTAATGCTAAACTATCGTCTGTGTAGGACATGAATGAAACCCCCAAAAATTGTTATCGTATCCATTTTACCCTCTTAAAGAAAAACCCTTAGAAAGCAGAAAAATCTAAGGGAATAAATCTCTTCTATTTCGTTTTATGAATATATTGCCGCATATGGTCTTTCATACCAGCCAAACAAATTTTAGCGGGATCTTGATCGGTATCAAGCTCAATGGACGTGCCATCTTTAGGCAACGTTTCAGCGAAAATTTGTTCATATTCAGAAACGGATACTTCCGTTCTTGCTGAAAATAATTCCGTATGTTGTCTCGTATTTAAATAATTTCGGTAATTCGGCTGCAATATACCGGTAAAGAATTCTCCTACAGCACCTGACCCGTAGCTGAATAAACCAATTCTTGAGCCGGCAGCTAAATCTTCTTTTTGTTCTAAGAGAGAAAGTAGCGCCAGATATAACGAACCAGTGTAAATATTTCCGATATTTCTGCTATACTGCGTACTGATTTTATAGTTTGAAAGTAATCGCTCTTGCGTTTCTTCTGCCGTTTCATCCAATACCGTTTTTAATGCCTTATAACCCATTTTTGTATATGGTAAATGATAACAAATTGCCTCAAAATCCTGAAGCGCTAGACCACTTTTTTCTTTATATTTCCCCCATATTTTTGAAAAAAATGAAATGTATTGTTCATTCGAGAGCTTTCCGTCTACAAGTGCCATTTCCGAATAAACTGGCCGCCAAAAGTCCATAACATCAGCGGTTAAATAAGCACTATGTTCTTCAAGTTTCATAATCTTTGGTTCTGCGCTAATGACCATGGCGATAGCTCCAGCACCTTGTGTCGCTTCACCTGAAGTTTTTAATCCGTATCTGGCAATATCAGCTCCCAGCACCAATACTTTGCTGCTCGGATTTAATGCAATATGTCCTTTTGCCATTTGGATGGCTGCCGTTGCACCGTAACATGCCTGTTTCACTTCTACTGTTCGTGCCCAAGGGTTCATTCCAAGCAAATGATGGATGTAGACACCGGCAGACTTTGAGTGATCAACCCCTGTCTCTGTGCCAAAAATGACAAAATCGATCTTTTCCTTATCTGCCTCAGTCAAAATATCAAGCGCTGCATTGGCTGCTAATGTCACCGTATCTTGAGTAATTGGTGCAACTGCCATTTTCTCTTGTCCAATCCCAATTGTAAATTTTTCTGGCTCTACCTCTCTTGAGACAGCTAATTTGTTCATATCTACATATAAATGAGGTGCATAGAAGCCAATTTTATCTATTCCAATATCCAATGTCCTGCTCCTTTGCTTTCAGTTATTCTAACAAGTGATAATTTTCACAAGTAAACTTTTATATGATTAAACATTCTAATGATAATATAATTTAATAGGAAAAACAATCATTTGTGAAAAATTAGCGAACAGTGCCTGGCACTGTTCGCTTTTTAATCGTGTTCAAGCTCAAATTCCCGTTTTAAATATGTTTCAAAACGTTCATCAACATATTCTTTTATAAATTGATCACGTTTGTCTATGTCTTCTGCTTTCCGGAATAAACCAACGCGTTTCTTTCGTTGCTCCATTGGCTGCCTCTGCCAAAGAGCCATCGCTTCTTTTTCCAGAATTCTATTAACCTTACGTTCAATCATAATTTGGTTGAAACGATCGATCCGTTTCTCTTTTGGTTGGTCAAGCTGCTTTATTTCTTCACTTTTTACATTTTGATTTTCTAGTATATTCCTTATATAATCCAACTGTTCTTGGAGTTGCTTTAATAGTTGCTTATTAAACTCATTTTGCTGCTGTCTAAATTCCTCAAAATTCATAGGAGAATCGAGGTTTCTAGGCCGACTCATTGTATCTTCTTGATTGTCATCTACTGTAAATGCATATTCATTGGACAAAATACTTTTAATTTCCGTTGTTTCATAATCTTTTCCATAAAGATATGCGATTCGCTGCAGAATTTCAATCGTTTCAGGATGATACTTTTTTCCTCTGCCTCTTTGTTCCCAGCGGAAATGTTCTTCAAAGTTGTTTAAATATCTTCTAGTAGTAGTTTCTGGAATTTCAGTCCGTTTACTTAACTGACTTACCGAAAACCATTCCTCCACGAACACCTCTCCTTTCATTCAACCACCATTCAACCGCCATTCATTGACACCCTTATTTTAACATGAATGAGTCTATGTGTCTTGCAAATTTTGTAATTTTTTGTAGATGATGGCCAAAGCAAAGACCTTTATATTTTCTTTTTGTTTCCAAAAAGGTCCCCGTTCTTTTTTTGTTCATGTTCATTTCGGATCTTTAAATTCAAATGCTTCTGCTTTTTCCAGGTCCACTATTGTCGCCTCTCCTACTAGCAATTTTTGAAGCTCCGAAGTTTACTTTAGCTTCTTGAATTCCAGGCAATTCTTTTACATTTTCCTCGAATATTTTCGCGCAATTCGCATAATCAAGTCCTTGTATACGATAGTTCTTAACTTTACTTTCGGCTAATTGTTCTACTTGACTCGTCATTCTTATTCAACTCCTTATTGTGGGTCACTGCAGTATCTTTTATGTCGATTTAAAACAACCAAAAAAGAATTGGCTCGGGTCCAATTCTTTTTTCACTTGATCAATCATGCTGTTTTCTATTTAAAAATATTTCTGAGGCAATTTCCATGAATTCTAAAACATCTGACTCAATAGGATAGAAGCCTACCTTTTGTGATTTTTCAGGTGATTTCCTAACTTCCCACAGCTTCTTAAGAAAAGCATCGTTATCCCCAAAAGTTTCTTTTTGTTTTTCATGTATGCGCCTAATGATACGTTGTACTTCAGGTGCTTGAGCCCCTTTTGACATATGCTGTTTTAATTGCCCTAACAAAGAAACCCATTCAAGTGTATCCGGATCCCCGCTATTAACATTTGGCAGAAGATCTAATAATTCTTTTTCATCTTCATTAAATAATTGATTTCTAAATTCCATTCGCTGATCCATATTACGCTTATATAACTCTATTAGTTTTTGCATATCGATTAAGTTAATATCTCCATCCATTGTCAGATTGTTCATTAAGCCTTTAATGGTTGACTCAATTTCTTCCAGTTTATCCTTTTCTTTTTGAATATAGGTTAATTGATTTTGCAGACAGCTAACCCAATCCCACTGATGATCAAAGAGCATATTTTTAATTTCCTGCAGACTGAATCCTAATGTCTTTAAAAATTGGATCTCCTGGAGTTTGGCAAGTTCCTTTTTACCGTACAGTCTATGTCCGCCCTCTGTTTTACCTGCCGGGTGCAATAGGCCAATTTGGTCATAATAACGTAATGTTCTTACTGTTATGCCAGTCTGTTTTGTCACTTCCTTTATCGAAATCAAATCATCCACCTCCACTACTATGCACTCGGATTTTTCTTATCCTTTTCAGGAAAAATGGTATAGTACCAAGCATTGATTGTATCAGCTGCGAAGACAATTCCCCATATTACGCTAATTGGATAAATTACCTCTTTCTGATACGGACCATTTTCCGGTACGCCATCCATTTCCTCCATCCAAGACCAGTCTGATAAAACTTCTACTAGTGAACGGGAATGATCTCCGAAATATACCCAAAAAAAGGAATGAACCACAACAAATACAAATGTATGAACATACCAGCCTAGCCTATATTTACGAGCGATAAAACGTGGATCATTTTCACGCCTCATAATGCGACGATCTTTTTCTGTAAGTAATTCCACTCCTTTCCACTTTCCAATTTTTTGCTTCATAAATCGGTCCAGTTTTTTAAAGTCGGAAATACCAAACGTGCAGGCATATAATATGAAGATTGTTATAATAATCTGGAATGTTTCAATCTCTCCTGTTTTTTTATATACCACAAATGCCAAGACACCCTCCAGCATTGTCCCGGCAATAAATATAAATAAAAACAACATACCCAAAGCTTGTCGCCTAAAAGCATAACGTATCACTAAAAATAAGATGAGTGAAAGCCATGAAAAAATTTCAAGACTAATAAATATCTCCCACTGATACGGAATAATCACATCGGCCATATGCAATGTCTCCCCTGCGTATTTTTTCTTATGGACATCGAATGATATTTTCTAGTCCAAAACGGAAATGTAATATCAGTATACAAGATGACGTTACGTCAGTTTCAATCCTTTATTTGAAAAGAATATCACTAAATTTTCAACAAATTATTCAAAACTATAACATTCCTGTATAGGAGAATCGTACGTAACAGGTAACTATCCAAGTGCTACATCAAGAATCATCATAACCGTAAAACCGATCATCACGCTTATCGACGCAAGGTCCTTATTCCCTTCTTCTTGTGAACCCGGAATAACTTCTTCAACTACAACAAAAATCATTGCACCTGCTGCAAAGCTCAATGCATAAGGTAACAGAGGTTGAATAAAAGTTACAGCTAATGCTCCTATAACCCCCGCGAAAGGTTCAACCATACCGGAAGCCTGTCCATACATAAAGCTTTTTTCACGCGACATCCCTCCGCGCCGAAGTGGCATTGAAACAGCAAGACCCTCGGGAAAATTCTGAATGCCTATACCAATCGCAAGCGCAATGGCACCCGAAAGTGATGCAGTTGGTAAATCAACGGCAACCGCCCCGAAGGCAACCCCAACCGCAAGACCTTCGGGAATATTATGTAATGTAATGGCTAAAACGAGTAAGGTACTGCGCTTCTTTTGATCTGCGTGAATTCCTTCTGCCTGATCCATCGAAGAAGTTGGATGGAGATGCGGGAGTACTTTATCAGCAATCCACAGGAAAATAC
Source organism: Virgibacillus alimentarius (assembly GCF_017874635.1). Lineage (NCBI taxonomy): Bacteria > Bacillati > Bacillota > Bacilli > Caryophanales > Bacillaceae > Virgibacillus > Virgibacillus alimentarius. Next base: position 6,052 of record NZ_JAGIKX010000033.1, on the reverse strand, counting down.
CCCCAAGCATAAAACCAATCGAGACGGGAATCCATCCAGGGACACTTCTCCCTTCTGCCATATCAAGAGCCGGTGAAAGCAAAGACCAGAAACTCGCAGCGATCATGACGCCACCAGCAAAGCCTAACATACTATCCATAAATCGCTGGTTAAACCCTTTTGTTGTAAACACCAAAGCAGCACCTAAGGCTGTCATCCCCCATGTAAACAATGTTGCAATCAATGCTTGCAAGATTGGGTGGAATTCTAAAAAATGAGAAATCATATTTGTCACTCCTTCTGTTCAGTATACCAATTCATCTTTTTAAACGCTCATCTATTTGACCTCTTCCATTCATCCAATTTTTCAATCCACACCCTAATTAACGCTCGTAGCTTTTTTGTCTCCATCTCGTAGGGTGGATATGTCTCGACATCAGCATCATCTTCAAACAAATCGTAAATTACCGTTGTATCAGCCTTAATAATAAGTCCACATCTATTTCCGCCAGACTCCACGCATTCTGTTACACCTGTTAACACACGCTCAATAGCTTCTAGGACACTATCATCAACAAGACGAGCGTCAGCCATGAGAAACTCACCGACAATTTTCATTTCAGGTTGATCAAATTCGATCGTTAATATTTTCTTTTCTTGTGAGCCATTTTTCAATGTAATTTCCCGAAATTGATACATAAACTATCCTCCTTCATAAACCGGAAATGCAGATATGATTTTCTCTTTCTGATCCAGGTACATGCTGATTTCCATCCCCTCCGATGTTAGCCCTGCATATGTATTCCCGTTTATCCATGTTTTAGCCTCATATGCTTCATTAATCGCATCGACGACTTGCTGAGCATTCCATTCTTTCGGGAAAAAAGTAGATTTTCCACCATTTGATGTTTTCGAAACTCCATTCACCTCAATTTCCGCCTCATAAACACCGGATGCATTTGGTTTCGTTTCCGTACCCTGAACAATATTTCCTTTCTTTGTAGGAAATCCATCATAATGAAAACCAACCGCCTGGTTCCTTTGATTAACTTCCCCTTCAAATATATGTTCAAGCGCTCCGTCTTTGAAGTATTTTGTATCAAATAAGTCGGAAATAGATGTAATCGATGAGTCAGAAGTAGTGTTCTCTAATTCATTACTACCGTCACCGTTTTCTAGAATGCCCTCTACCGTACAGCCGAATAAAAGAAAGGTACTAAAAATCAAAATGATTATACTTTTCCATTTAGCAAACATCATTTTTCACGTCCTCATAAAAATCTTGTATTATCAATATAGTCAATTTGACGATGATGTCAATATCGGATAAAAAATAATCCCTTACATGCCTATTAGCAAGAAGAGATTATCTTTTAATTTTATCCTCTTTTTCTTTTGTTTTTCTTATTTTCTAAATTAAGAAACTCACTATCTTCTGCAAACTCTGCATCATTTCTGCCAATCTTATTGTTTTTATTCTTATTATTTTGCCGTCCTTTATCTTTGTTACGATTTTTATTTTGCTCTGACATGTCTACGTCCTCCTGTCCTATTTCTTCACGTATAGGTTGTCCAAATTCAAATAAAATAATCGCGTTATTCTTTCGTTTCATGTATCCTAACATTAATGGCAATTTACTTTCCATCATGATCAAAAATATCTAAAATGGCAGGGATCCTTATGCAAAAACTAACTTTTCACCCAGCATGGGAGAAGACATTATCTGTAAAAGATAAAGAGCAAATCGAACAATCCTTTCATCATACACGCTTTTCCAGCTGCAGTATTCACTTCACACCTTTATGGGAAGCAATCAATCATAAAGGAGAACTGCTAGTCACGGTAATCATTCATAACTCGACTGATAGACCAGTTCTTTTTCATCACCAACAATTCATTTACGAAAAAAATAGAACAGTCATCGCATCATCCAATTTCTCACTTCCTTCACAAGTGCAAAAGGAAACAAGCATGCCTTGGACATTCATTTTTCCATCTGGCACATTTACAGACGCCTCCGAAATAAAAGGTGGTGAAATAACTATGAAAGAATAGACAAGTTCATTTGTTTTTATCACTAAAAAAGATCAATCCCGCTTTCAATTCATGATCAAGATGTAAAACTCCGTATGAATAATAAGGAAGTATCCGTTTGCCCGGATTCATGAAGATGACTTTTTTAAGTATCAAAAATAATGACATCTATAATTTTAATTTATAACAAAAAAAGAATCGGACATTGGTATCCAATTCTTTTCCTTGTGTGTATCGCTTGTCTTTTTTTCAAACGCCTCGCTTATTCCCCCATAAATACGTATGTAACTGTGGCAACACACGAACATCTTTGAATACTTCATCTTCCATTACAAGATCAACCAGCTGTTCATATTTTTTCAGTAAATGAGTGATCAGTTGTTCATCATTTGTTTGCTCAATGTGTTCATTTCCAACCTGAAGGAAAAGTGCTGCATCAGGATAGCGTTGATGGACATCTTTCGCATAGTTAAAATCCGCATGATCAAAGATGACAATTTTCAAGCTATACATCCCTTGCTGTTTTTTATTTAATGCATCAATAATAAAGTCCAGTTTTTCAAAGTCTGTTTTCATTCCTGAACTTGGCGGTTTCGGTGAAATTGTCAAATCATCAATTTGCGTAAACCAATCCTGCCACTTACTTCCTTGGGTTTCTAGAGCTACTTGTATTTGCGTATCGTGCAGGATATCAACTAATTCACCCAGTTGACGCAACAAGGCCGGGTTCCCGCCAGAAATTGTAACATGATTGAATTTGTTTCCGCCCTTAGCTTTTAAAGCATCAAAAATTTCTTCTGGTTCCATCATTTGTATCAAATCTTTTTCTGAACCGTCCCAAGTAAATTTCGAATCACACCAGGAACACCCATAATCACAGCCTGCCGTCCGGACGAACATTGTTTTTCTTCCAATAACCATTCCTTCGCCTTGAATGGTTGGACCGAATATTTCAAGTACTGGTATCTTCATTATTTTTTTGCCTCCTTAGGACGGTAAACACAATAACTTGTAGGTGTCTCCCTAAGGAAAACTTGTAGGCACACAGGTTGATTCAAAAGTGTATTTAAATAATCCTGAACAATTTCATACGTAACACGTGCAATCACTTCGGTAGTCGGAAATGCTGTTGCATGGATATCTGAAAAGGCTGAATCCTTATTCATTACGCCATGATCAAATCGTTTCTGGATCAATTCCTTGATTGTTCTAAAATTAACAAGAAAACCAGTATGATCCAGTTCATCCCCAGCAATGGTAATATTGGCGTAATACGTGTGTCCATGCATATATTGACAGATGCCTGCATCTTCATGGGGAACATAGTGAGCCGCGGAAAAATGAAAATCCTTATTTAATTCATATGCATACGAATGTGCAGTGACTGGATAGATCTGTTGCATCATTTAGCACTCACTCCTGCTCGTTTTTCCTCATATTGCTTCAAACCTTTTTGCCTTAATTTGCATGATGGACATTCTCCACATCCGCTGCCTTTTAGTCCGTTATAACAAGTTAATGTATTTTCTTTGATATACTCAAAAGCATATAATTGATCACTAAGCTCCCAAACCTCAGCTTTGTCCAGCCACATTAATGGGGTATGAATAACAAACGAATCATCCATGGATAAATTTAATGTGACATTCAATGATTTCATAAACGCATCCCGACAATCCGGATATCCGCTAAAATCCGTCTCGCTGACACCAGTAATTAAATGTTTAGCGTTGATTTGCTTTGCTAGTACCCCAGCAAATGAAAGAAACAACAGGTTTCTCCCTGGGACAAACGTCGATGGCAGTTCACCCTCATCTTCTGTAATGTCTAAATCATTCCTTGTAAGGGCGTTTGGTGCCAGCTGATTAAGTAAAGACATATCCAGTTCATGCTGAGGAACATCAAGTTCCTTGCAAATCTCCCTGGCACAGTCAAGTTCAGCAATATGCCGCTGCCCGTACCGGAACGTCACCGCTTCCACATGATCAAACTTTTCCAGTGCCCAGAACAGGCAAGTTGTACTATCTTGGCCACCACTGAAAACAACCACTGCTTTTTTATTGTCCATTTTCATTCTCCTCTCCTTTTTAACAATGAAAAAAGAAAAGGCCGCCACCATTATTTCCATCAAAAAATAAAAAAACAACACCAAGGAAGTTGTGCTGTTTCTGTCTCCTTAGTTTTTTATAGAGGGATGGAATTGCGAACCTCTCCTGCACAATGCAGTATTCTTTTTTGATTGTACATTAAGTGTACCATAGATAAATGGGAATCAAAGATAATTAAACTAAAAAATGTTTTCCCGCTTATGAAAGATGTACTCCGCTAAAGAATCAGCTGTAAAATGCTCTTTGACTCCCCGTTTTTCAAGAAAATAGTCAATAATCTCATTCTTTTTCAATCCAATTTCACCTAACCCTTCAGCAACCGTAGCTAAATAAGCTGCAGAAGGCTTCGTAAAGATTGCTGCATCTACTGGAAAATTAGCGGTAAATGTAAACATCGGAAAGCCATCTTCATCACCAAGATAAAATATCGTACCATACCATCCATCTGTGATTGTAACGGCACCTTTTTTCTTGATTGTCTTAAAGTCAATTTCCAGTCCAGGCTTCTTATTCTCCTGGGCAACGACTTCAGAGAACTGTTCTCTCGTGATAAGATACTTCCTTCCTATTGTTCGTGCTGTCTCCATAAAGTCATGTCCCATAAAAGCAACCCCTCCTTTTCCCCATTTACTCTGCTCTTTCGCAAAATATAATGGGTAAGGGAGCTCCACCATCGCATTTCTTCTCGGTGGTGTTTTATCCGTGCACCCACGTTCCTTTTTATCGGCACCGCGGGGAGTAGATCCATTAATATAACATAGAAATCGGTCTTCGCAAATATTAGACCCGTAACTAACGTACCATACCTCCATCTTTTTAACTCCTCTCCTCAACAAATTCACTTCCATCGTAACATAAATATCGTATTAATTTTGTTAAGAAATTATAACCGAAATCTGAAATTTTAAATGATTTTAAAATCAAAGGGATCGTACGCGAAAAGGGTCTTCCGGCTACCACCCCGGAAGACCTAACATGGCTTTAATTTAAATTACCTGAAATACCTTACTTATGTTCTTCAACTTCCTTACTTTAATGCATCATTATACAATGCATTCACCTTATCCCAATTTATTGTATTCCACCAATTTGTGACAAATTCAGGTCTGCGATTTTGGTACTTCAAATAATACGCATGTTCCCAAACGTCGATCACAAGCAGTGGCTCTTTATTAAAAGCAAGAGGTGTATCCTGGTTCGGTGTGCTCATTACGGATAATTCCTTCGTATCATTATCCATCACTAACCATCCATACCCACTGCCAAATCGGGATATAGCAGCTTTTGATAGCTCATCTTGAAAATTATCAAAAGTCTTAAAGTTCTTCTCAATTGCACTTTTTATATCCGCAGTCGGATCCCCGCCACCATTTGGTGCCATCACTTCCCAAAATAAACTGTGACTATAATGGCCGCCACCATTATTTCGAACTGCCGTTTGAATATCACTTGGCAATTCATTCAAATTCGTTAATAAGTATTCTAGTGATTGATCTTGAAATTCTGTATAACCTTCTAAAGCTTTATTGAGATTTTTAACATATGTTGCATGATGTGCACCATGATGTAATTCTAATGTACGTGCATCAACATACGGCTCAAGCGCTTCTAAGTCATACGGCAAATCTGGAAGTACAAACTCAGACAACATTCTGCCTCCTTTTTCTATTTTATAATTTTGTTGCACATGTACAACATAACGCATTTATTGTGTTTAGTCAACATATTTTCAACCAGAATTTTTATTGCATTTATGCATATTTATAAAACATACCAAATCTAGTATCATTTATATGTTTTTAAACTTTGACGGACCTGGTCTAAAAAAACCCACAAAAAAAGAGGCTGGGACATAACTAGCCCCAAATAAACAAAATCGGTTGTGTTTATCAATAAATGATAAACGCAACCGTTTTTTCTTTTGTTTTTA
>NZ_JAGIKX010000032.1:0-28966 GCF_017874635.1 Virgibacillus alimentarius | reverse complement strand
ATATTTTGTTCGTTTCATGATGTTAGCCTCCTTGACACTAAATAGTATATTATAATTAACTCTTAGTGTCTAAGTTCATTTAGGGGCTTATGTGACACCAATGCTAAAGAATCATGAAGTGGAATGGGTCTTTTTGTAATCTTAAGGTTTTCTTAAGGAACCTATTTAGTTTTTTATGATTTACATCTTATACTAAATGTAGAGCGAATAAGGAGGTAAACCAGATGAGTAAATATATTTTAAGAACCAATAAACTTTCAAAAAAATATAGAAATGATTTCGCTATTGAGAATATCAATATTACAGTAAAAAAAGGCGAAATATATGGATTAATTGGTCAAAATGGTGCTGGTAAATCAACAATGCTACGTTTAGTAACGGGGCTTGCCTTTCCAACAGGAGGATCAATAGATCTGTTTGGTAATGATAATCCAAATATGATAACTGAGGTACAAAAAAGAATGGGAGCGATTATCGAGAATCCAGCATTTTTTTCAAATATGAGTGCATATGAAAATTTGGAAGTTCATCGATTACAAAAAGGTATTCCCGGTAAGGACTGTATCAAAAACACAATAGAACTTGTAGGGCTTAAGGATACGGAAAAGAAAAAAGTGAAAAATTTTTCACTGGGAATGAAGCAAAGACTTGGACTTGGAATCGCATTAATTAGTGATCCAGAATTCTTAATTCTTGATGAGCCTACAAATGGCCTGGATCCAATGGGAATTGTTGAATTAAGAGAGTTAATAAAAAAATTAAACCGTGAAAGAGGGCTTACCGTCTTAATATCAAGTCATATATGTAACAATCGATGTTTTAATAAATTTTTATGATCGTTTTAACGAAAAGTATGGAGCCCATTATTCATATGCCAGAGCATGATGTCATTATCATCTCAGATGATTCAGCCGTAACAAGGGTCATAGAAAATTTAATTTTCAATGCGATTACCCACTCAGATGGAAATATAATCATAAGTCTTGAGGAAAAGGATTCAAAGGCCAGACTAACTGTAAGAAATGATACGCATTCATTAACTGAAAAGATGTTAATCGGATGTTTGATCGATTTTATATGGCAGATCAATCTCGATTAGGCAATAGTACAGGATTAGGTTTGTCGATTGTGAAGAGCTTTATGGAAAAAATGAACGGGAAGATTATCGGGCAACTAAATGATGGACAATTGTCTATTGTTTGGGAATGGCGAATAGTCAATAAATAAACTTAGAGGCAAGAATGGAGTATAGCATATGTGTAGGAAACAACGTATTGTTTTTCTAATGACAATTATTTTATTGAGTATATGGAGCCGGCCTTTATCAGCTCATGCTGCAAAAGCGTTCGATACAGCAGAGGTCGATGAATTTGTTACGAGTTATTTGGAACGAAACGGACTGTCTGGCGCAACTATTGTAGTCGTAAAGGATGGGAATATAGTGTATGAAAAAGGGTATGGTCATGATTCCAAGGGGGAAGCCGTAACAGAAAGTCACTCATGAGAATCGCTTCTGGTTCCAAATCATTAACGGCATTTGCTGTGTTACGGCTCGTTGCTGAAGGAAAAATTCAACTAGATGATCAGGTAGTGAAATATTTACTAGCATTTCTAGTGGAAAAAGTGAGTAATTAATGGCGCCATAAAAGCGGGGATTCAATCATATTGTCACGTACGGGAGAGGTCGTTATCATCACCCATGAAAACCAATTACATGTTCAACGTGAACTAACCGGTAATTACGGCCATATAAAATCTCTAACGGTTGTTAATGATAGCAACGAAGGTTATTTGGAAAGTAAGTTACCACAGAAAATGTTAAGTATGAAAAAGTTATTGGAATTATAACTCTTGCTAGATGAATCAGGTGGTGAAAAAAACATAAAATTTATTAAGTTATTCAGGACTCTCTTTGGAGAAAGTTTGGGGCGTTCTACTTTAATGATATTCATGAAATAGGATATGGAAGAATGTAGTAAAGACTATTAAAAATAAAGTTACCTTAGTGTACAAGTTCTATATAAATCACTTCTTGTTAGGATAAATTATAAAACACTTGCTAATTTCCTGGGTTATACAAGTGTTTTTCAACAATGATAACCGAACCTTGCAATATCCTTAGAAAATTCTGTGTTAAGATTAATTCATATTGTGAAGAAATGTACTTCAACTAACGGGTGCAAGAGTTGAAGATGAGATATCGAATACAGCTATTCTATTCTACGCTTACAAATAACCATATGTTTATACATTTAAAAAATAATTACAGAATTAGAAAGAATCTTCCAATTATATAGTGTTTTTTGTTACAATTATAAAAAGTGTAATAAGGCTTTCATGGATGGTGGATCACTCCCTTTAGATGATAGCCCCTTACTAGGAATCAACCCTTAAACGAAAAGTAGTTATGTTAAGAATATCCAAACTAAAAGGATGATTTCAATGTCTACAAATAGATACTTACAGACTGTACAATTAGATATCTTTTGTAACACAGATTTTTTGGGAGCATTAAAAGAAGATAATTGTATAGGTGCAGCTAAATTTACAATGTGCATGAAACAATTAAAAGCAAGAAATTCTACTGGTTCAGTTGTTCTTGATGCTGGGGATGCTTTTATGGGAACACCTCTATCTAATTTTTATTATGGGAAACCTGTAGTTGAAATGATGAATGAGAATGAGTATGATGCAATGGCAATTGGGAATCACGAATTTGATTGGGGAACAGACAGATTGCTTAAAACATTAAATACAGCAAATTTTAATGTTTTAAGTGCGAACCTTTTTTATAATCATGGTGAGAAAGTCGAGTGGGCAAAACCTTATGTTATTGTAAAGAAAAAGGGAGTTTCCATAGGGATCATAGGTTTATCTACTGTTGAAACACCATACACGACAGCATCTTCAAATGTGAAAGAATACGTTTTTAGGCAACCTATTAAAGTAGTAAAAGAATTAATACCTAAGGTAAAAGAAGATGGTGCAGATATTATCATTCTTTTGGGGCATTTGCCAGTATATTTTAATGGGGGAAAACCAGCAGGGGAGTTGATTGATCTAGTTGACTCAACTGAAGACATCGATGTTGCGATCGGTGGTCATAGCTTTATACCCTATGCTACGCTAAGAAACGATATACCTATTGTTCTTACATCTCCCCGCGGTTCTATGATAGGGCATATTAGGATTTGCTTTAATCGAAAAGCTAATCAAATTATAAATAAAGAAGTGAAATTAATTGACTTAAATAGAAGATTTAATAATTTAAATCCTGATCAGAAGATACAAAACATGGTTCAACAATACGATAAAGGGTTAAATAAAAAGTTCTCAAAGGTCATTGGGAGAACAGATAAAGACCTATTTGTTAAGCCAGATCAACAATTTGAGTTAGGAAGTTGGATTAGTAATACAATATGTAAAAATACCTCAGCTCAAATTGGATTTTATAATCCCTATGGAATTTTTGGCGATATTTATTCAGGAGATATAACGGTTGGCGACATTTATCGAATTTGTCCATTTAACAGTTTCCTCGTATGTTCAAAATTAACCGGGAGACAGATCCTCGAAATACTTAGTCAAAGCGTAACGCTTGAGAAAGGTATGTTACAGATATCTGGACTTCGGGTAAAATTAAGTTCATTTACTGAAAAAGAATACACAATAAAAGATAAAGATGTCCGTTTACTAGATGGTAAACCATTAAAGCTTGATGAGTCTTATACGGTAGGAACTACTGAATTCTTGGCAAGTGGTGGTGATAAATTCAAAACATTTACAGAGGTTTCATGGAAAAAAACACAGATAAAACTTAGAGCAGCTTTAACGGACAGAATAAAAAAAGAGGGTACTATAAAAAGTAAATTATTTTACTAGATTTTATACTAGAATATAATGGGGATAAGCGTTGGCCCCGCTTAAGTAAAAATCAGTTTAGTAATGTCTTCGTTTGCTTTATGCGAACTTAATAGACACAATGACTTAGATAATGAACATTGTGTCTTATTTTTTAAACTTTTGTAGGTTTTGTATTAATACTATATTCATATACTATGATACCCTCAATGAAAGGGGTATTTATCTAATTTCTCATGATAATAACAAGGGATAAGTTGGCAGGAACTTTTTCAAATTTTAAGGAAAATATTTAATAAAAAATATAATTATTGAAATGTCATTGTAACCATTCCTTTTCCTTTAATTGAGCTTACTTCTCCCCAAACTCCGTTAACTAGAGTAAGCTGGGGTGGCTTATGTCCGATATCCACATCATAAATTACAGGAATATTTAAATCACCAAATACTTCTTCAATAATACCTTCCATATCAAATTCTTTTATAGAACTATAATTAGACGGTCTCCCTAACAAAATACCATTTGTATTTTTAAACCAGTTATTTTGTTTCATTTGCCAAAGGGATCGATATATTTCTGCTGCATCCCATCCAATTGATTCAAAATACCATATAACACCCTCAGTTAGATAATTATAAATAAATTTTTCCACAGGAGCAAACGGAGTTCCTATCAAATTAGTTAGAGTATTTTGACAGCCACCAAGAAGATGCCCTGACATTGTAGCCTTTTCTCCTTTAAATACTTTCCACTCAGTGGGCTTATCTAAAAAAAATCCATCTTTATTTTGAAACGCATTATCCCAAGAGCTTTGGTATTTTCTAGATGATTTTTGCACTACTGTTTCTCTATATGAGGTATTTAACACCTTTATCCAAGAAGCTGTTACAGGGTCCCAACTTTCAGATGACAAATCAATAAAATTTGTACCATGAGCAGTTGCATTTCCCGTTAATAATGTATATGCAAAGTTAAGAGTGCTAATATCGGAGTATCCAAGAATCCACTTAGGTTCACTTCTTCTAATTTTTTTCCAATCCAATAAAGGGAGTACTTCCATTAATAATTCCCCTCCCCATGGTGGGATTATAGCATTTATATTATCATCTAATAAAAATTTCGTCAGTTCCTGTGCACGTATTTCTTTTTTACAACTAGTAATGTTTTCACCATTCCATACTGTATTACCTATTTCCACAAAAAAACCCAATTGTTCAAGATTTTTTTTAGCTAGGCTGACTAATGGATGAAAATCTTTCTTAACACCAGATGATGGAGCAGTTATAGCAATCTTGTCTCCTTGTTTTAAAGGCTTAGGATAATTAATATTTTGACTCATAAGAACTACCTTTCTTTTTTTATAGCTTTTATAAATGAGTTGTATGACTCTATAAAACTGGAGAGAAATGCCAGGAAAATTCAAGTCAGTGTACCTTCCTCCACCATATATAAGGAAACTAGTAATATATGTTACTGTACTTAAAGGGAGTTTGTTGTACATCAGTCCTGTGTTATTATATTTATATACTTATGCATGTCATTCATTAGTTGGTAAGTCTCTTCGAAAGATTCTGTTTTAAGGATAATATGACCTATTCGATTATTATCTTTGGTATAAATTCTCTCTCCCTTTTCTATGTATGAGCTAAGTTCAACAATGTCAAAGTCAGTTTCTTCAACTTGTATTTCATAAAACTTTTTTCCTGACATTTCTTTTGGACAGCTTATAAAATATATGGAAGCATAGTTTCCATTGTAATTGGAATAATCTATTTTTTGGTTGTCTCGATCTTGTTTTGCAAATCTATCGGTTGCACATCTTATAGCTATATCTGAGGTATCTACCTTTAAAACTTCATCTACTAATCGGGGAATATAGTCACCTCCAAGTCTTGCCCCCAATTCAATAACATAGGGAATATTATTGTTTAACCTTATTTCACTATGAGTAAAGCAATTTTGAAGACCTAAAGCCTTATGTGCTTTAATAAGTTCCTGGTAAATAACGTCACGTATCTCTTTCGAAATCGAAGTATCTGGAAAAATATGACCTTTTTCATTAAAAAAAGGTCCCTTTTCTATAAATTTTTTGGTAATACCTATTGGATAGAATTCTTCTTGAAAAACAAATCCTTCAACACTATATTCTTTCCCATCAATATATTCTTCAGCTAATACTGTACTTGGAAGACTGTACATTTCACTAAGAGATAGATTTCTCCATCGAAATTTAGCTCAAAATCCGCACATAGTGGATAATTAATTTTTTTAGGTAGCTCCTCATATGAATTAACTTTAACTACCCCTAAACTCCCCATTAACGCCGAGGGTTTAAGAACTAATGGATACTCCCAATCTTTTAGTGCATACATTTCTTTTCTAGAATTTAAAATTTTATAATCCGGACTTATAACCCCATAGGACTCAAACGCTACGCGCATTCGGTCCTTAAAACGAAAAGAATCCCCACTATACTTGGAAATTAAGGGTAAATTTAATAACTTTGCTATTTTATTTGCCAAAGGAATACTTCCTTCATTAAAACATAATACACCCTCAAATTTTTCAGTTTCATGTTCTTTAATCACATTTTCCATTATATAGGGCCAGTTAGATAACCTGGTTAAAATAACTTTATCAAACTTTTGCTTATCCCATACAGCATTAAGTTCATTTATGAGAGTTAAACGGTAATTGTTGCAGATTAACTTATCAACAACATACCTGCGTATTTTAGGATCACCTTGTTCAACAAGTAATATACGCAAAATGTACTCACCTCCCTTTTATTTGAATAAACTATTGTGGTCTTACGTTAAGGAGTCATTTGGATTCCATTAAATCTAGGGATGACCTGACAATCCCTTATATCACTGTGTTTAATTAGCCATAAAATAAATCTTTCTACTCCCATACCGAAACCTGATGTTTTGATAGGATGATGATTTTTCATATGCAAATACCACTTATATTGTTCCTCCTTCACATTTAGTTTTTCCATTGCATGTTTGACGTGATTTACGTCTTTATGACGTTCACCGGCACCAACAACTTCCCCAATACCAAATAACAAGTCGCCATTAAGTGCATAGCTTTCTGAACTATCATAAGCCTGATGAAAAAGTAAGTAATTCTAAGAAAAAGCTAGTTTAAGAGAAAATGTGTCCAAAATTTGGGGGTTAATCCGAGGCTCATTCTTGGACTTATCAAGAGTTTCTTCATGAACTATTAAGTCATGAAGAAAACAATAGAGAAAAGAAAATGATAGAAAAACATCTTAAATGGGCAAAGTTTCCTTACCAGAAAAGTTTAGATGAATTTGATCTTCATGAACAACGCTCATTGAGTTCTAAACAGCTTAAACAGCTTCAAGAGCTTACGTGGCTAGAGCAAACTTTTAACCTAGTATTCTTAGGTCCTCCCGGTGTAGGGAAAACCCATCTTGCCATTGGCCTAGGCTTAGAAGCTATACAAAATGGGCTTCGTGTGTCGTTTGTACCCATGGGGGAATTAATTCCCTTTCTAAAAACTGAAGAATACTTAAGAAAGGCCCAAATACAATTGAATCGTCTTAGAAAAGCTGATTTGGTTATTATTGATGATTTGATGTATATGGCAATGGATCAGCACGAGGCTAATCTATTCTTTCATCTGATTAATCACCTGTACGAACGAAGTTCTATCTTATTAACTTCCAACAAAGGACCTGAGGATTGGGGTGAATTACTCGGAAACCAAGGCATTACGACAGCCATATTAGACCGATTATTGCATCGCTCAGAAGTCATTCATCTGAATGGCGAAAGCCATCGTATTAAATATAGAGAATCAGTATTTCAAGCGAAAAGTGTTCAAAATTAATGAGCAAAAAGTGTTCAATTATACTTGACGGTTACATCCTTCTGTTTCCGGTTGTTTTTTCTTTTTTATCGTTGGACTGATACCCCAAATGCGTATTCATTTCACCCTTGAGCATGGATTCAAACATCGATCCAAATATCTCTTTCAGTGCATTTTGCATATCTTCAACTGATTCTGGCTGATACTCTTCAATAATCTTTTTGGCTAATTCTTCGGAGTTAGGATTTCTTTTTGGCTTTACCACGAAAATCACTCCTTTAATCTATTATTTTATTCTACCAAATAAAAAACTGTGTGAGTAAGAACCGTACGCATTCTTACTTACACAGTTAATATTACACTCCCGGGTGGTTCAACATTTAATTGCGAAGTGGTTCACTTTTCACTTGCGAAATACATACCCATTACTCCGTTGGAAAATAAAATCCTCATCATGAAAGTCTTCAATCCCAGTTCGATATTTCATTTTATGACGGTCATTTGATCTCACTAATTGTTTTAACATTTTCATAATAGATTCATCCATATCAATGATTCTTGATCTGTTTGTTTTGGTTGTATCAGGCATATATTCTTTCATATTATTTTTTTCACTGTAAAGAGTTTTACTAATTCTTATTGTGTTTTTGTTAAAATCTAAATCGGATTTTTTCAGAGCAACTAGTTCACCAGGACGCATCCCAGAAAAGGCTAATGTGAAAAACCACTCTTTATCTAAATCCAAACCAACAGTCAAAACAGCATTTAAGAATTTATCTAATTCCTCGCTTTCAAAATAAGAATACTTAATGCTGTTTTTGTTTTCTTCTAAGTCTTTTATCGATACTTTTTTTTAGGGATAATGACATCTTCACGAGGATTTTCCTTTATTAATTTATTTCGTTTAGCATACTTGAAAATCATATTCGCACAAGTATTAACTCCACTAATAGTTGTTCTTGCGTAACCACGTTTATCCAAATCAATAAGCAAATTTTGATACATATAGTGAGTGATATCTGTAATTGGTACTTTCGAAAGATACTCATTCAATAAATTTTTTCTGGGATTCTTATACTTCCTCTTTTCACCTAGATGAGATATTTGAAGCGGCGCAGGACTATATGGCTGAGCGCGCACCGCCAAGTACACGATTCGAAGCGTCTTGTACATTCGATATTGTTGGTGTTGATCATTTAAAGTAGGCGATTGAGTTTTTTGGTAACTCTGAACACGGTAAATTGAGATTCGTGACAAAGTTTCCACATGTAGATCATCTGTTGGGTGCAGATTATCAAGGAAAGACCCGTTTTCGTTTCAGTATTAACGATGATTATATAATTAAGTGCTTTGAGCCGGACACAGGTAGGCTTCATGAACGGATTGAAGCATCTGTAAAAGTCGTCGAGGCAGGGTACCCACTCGGTTTTATCGTTGCCCCGGTCTACATTCATGATGGATGGAAAGAGGACTATTATGAAATGTTTGAAAAATTGGAAGCATCCTTGCCTGCATTTGCAAGGAAAGATTTAACCTTCGAAATGATTCAGCACCGTTTTACGAAGCCTGCAAAAAGAGTGATTCAGGAAAACTATTCAATGATAAAGCTGGAACTCGATGAATCGAAGCGAAAAACCAAATGGGGCCGTGACGATATTTATAAGTATGTGTATCAAGATGAAGAACAAAAAGATATCAAAGAAACCATCGGCGGTTATATCCATCACTTTTTTCCGGAAGCGAAGATTGATTACTTTACGTGATAGCTTTTTGAGTAAATAAAAATCAAAAAACAGGAGGGACAGTTCCAACATCATATAAAAATATAACTGTCCCTTTAAAGGTAGCTTGCAATTATTTGAGTAATATCATATAATGATATTTAATAATTCTGAACATACTGACCAGTAGGTTTTTGTACATTACTCTTTTTAATAAGATCCTAACGATAAAAATAAATTCTTTATATCCGTTATCTAGTGCAGTATTAAACAAAAAGTAACAGGTATAAATGTAAGCGACTTCAATATAATTTATGGGGAGGGAAATATAATTAATAAAGTGTGGTTGAAGCAATACGCTGAAAATATTAAACAAGAGGTGGAAATACCTGATAAATCGGTATCAGCTATGTTTCAGGACAATATTGCAACTTACGCAAATCACAAAGCTATTTCATTTTACGGGAAGGAATTCACTTATCAGGAACTAGGACAACAAGTAGCTGCCTTTGCATCTGCATTGCAATCAGAAGGATTGAAAAAGGGTGGGCGTGTCGGGTTGATGCTTCCAAATTGCCCACAATACGTCATTAGTTATTATGGTGTATTGCAGGCTGGAGGAATCGTTGTGCAAATTAATCCGATGCTTGTTGGCAAAGGGTTGCAGCATATATTGACTGACTCGGCTGTAGATACTCTCGTTATTTATGAACCATTGCTTCCTGTTTTAAACCAAGTGATGAAGAATACATCCATCAAAAAAATCATCAAAGTGAATTTGGAAGGAAACGAGACAGATACTGATGAGGCTGTTGGCTTTATCCAGTTTATAAAGAAAGCGAAAAAGTCACCTGAACCTGTGGAGGTCGATCCATTCGAAGATGTGGCTGTTTTACAATACACCGGTGGAACGACAGGACGTTCCAAAGGAGCCATGCTGACCCATTCCAATATTCTGGCAAATGTCATTCAGACATATGAATATTTGCAGGATAAAATCACACTTGGAAAGGATCGTTATCTTACTGTCATCCCACTGTTTCATGTCTTTGGAATGAGACTGCTTGCATGAATCTCTCTATATATACAGGAGCTATGAGTATTATGCTGCCTAAATTTGACATCGATGAGGTACTGCAGACAATCAAAGATTTAAAGCCCTCTGCATTCCCGGGAGTGCCGACAATGTATATCGCCATCACAACCCATCCAAAAGCAGAAAAGTACGGCCTGGACAGTATTCGTCTCTGTAATTCCGGCAGTGCCCCAATGCCTGTGGAGTTATTGAGGAATTTCGAGAAAAAGACCGGTGCAACAATCGTGGAAGGATATGGGCTTTCTGAAAGCTCCCCCATCACACATTGTAATCCGCCATTTTCAACTCGAAAACCTGGCAGTGTTGGGATTGGTATTCCATCTACAGAATACAAAGTAGTGGATCTGGAAGAAGGAACGAAAGAACTGCCAACAGGTGAAACAGGGGAATTGATCATCAGGGGACCGCAAGTGATGAAAGGATATTGGAACATGCCGGAAGAAACGGCTCAAACCCTTCGAAATGGGTGGCTTTATACAGGTGATATTGCCTCCATTGATGAAGAGGGCTATGTGTATATCGTCGACCGAAAAAAAGATCTGATTATTGCGAGCGGCTATAACATATATCCACGTGATGTGGAAGAAATTATTTATCAGCATCCAGCAATTCAGGAAGCGGTGGTAGTTGGAATTCCTGATTCTTACCGGGGAGAGACGGTAAAAGCAGTTGCCGTATTGAAAGAAGGAAAGACTTTTACAGAAGAAGAACTGATCACTTATTGCAGGGATAATATGGCAGCCTATAAAGCGCCACATGTCATTGAATTCAGAGAAGATCTTCCGAAAACAAACGTAGGAAAAATATTACGGAGAAAAGTTAGAGAAGAAAATTTATAGACTGATTTGTTTGTGATATACGGGGCAATTTGCCTTCATTTCTTTATAAACATACCAACCGGTTAGGATGATGGAAATGGTCAAAAATATAAAACAAACAGCCGTTATTGGCGCGGGATCTATGGGACATCAGATATCAATGCTGTGTGCACTTGGAGGATTTGAGACTTACCTCCAGGATATTGAAGAGAAGTCGCTGCATAAAGCGAAGGAAACATTAACAAAACGAATGAATAAATGGATGAAACAAGGAAAAGTAAGCGAAAAAGAAAAGGACGAAGCGTTCGCGAAACTTCATTTTACAACGGATCTGAACACAGCTGTCAAAGATGCTGATTTAGTTATTGAAGCAGTGGTGGAAAAACTCGATGTAAAACGAAACGTATTTAAAGAATTAGACGCTGCGGCACCTGCCCACACCATATTGGCAACAAACAGCTCGACAATTGTCAATTCCAAAATTGCGGATGTCACATCAAGGCCTGACAAGGTGTTGAACATGCACTTTTTCTTCCCGCCGCTTGTCATGGACTGCGTGGAAGTCGTTAAAAGTGAGCAAACATCTGAAGAAACAGCACAAACAGCAATGGACTTCTGTGAACAAATCGGCCGTACAGGTGTATTGCTGGATAAAGAAATTTATGGATTCATTGCGAACCGTTTATTATTTGCGCTGTCCAATGAAGCATTGTTTCTTTATGAGAACGGCTATGCCGATTACAAAGATATCGACATTATAACAAAGAAAGCATTAAGTCATCCGCTTGGCCCATTCGAATTAATGGATCTTTCCGGAATAGATGTTGGTTACTATGCCAATATGCAGCTTTATGAAGAAACAGGAAATCCAAAAGATAAACCGACAAAATCACTGGAAGAATTGATGAAGACCGGTCATCTTGGACGGAAGACAGGCAAGGGCTGGTATGACTATACGAAAGGGGCTGAGTAAGATGACAGCACTCGTTTCATATAAATCAGCTGACGGCATTGCAATTGTAATCATTGATAATCCACCAATGAACGTATTGAGTCAGCAAGTGCAGAAGAAATTAAAAGAGACAGTGACAGCGTTGGAAAAAGATGATGATATTGTCTGTGTTGTGTTGACGACGCCGGGAGACAAGGTGTTTATTGCTGGAGCGGACATCAAAGAATTTCCGAACATGATAGACAATCCCAATATGCGTGAAGATGTGATGGCAATGCATGATGTCTTGGGCAGCCTGGAAGACATGACAAAACCAACCATCATTGTGTTGGACGGTTTGACACTTGGAGGAGGCTGTGAACTTGCGCTTGCATTCGATATTCGTATAGCGGAGGAGCATACACAAATAGGGCTTCCTGAAGTTAATCTCGGCATTTTTCCAGGCGGGGGAGGAACACAACGATTGCCACGTCTTGTCGGAAGTGCCAAGGCGAAAGAAATGATGTTTACAGGAGAGCCTGTCTCATCAAGCGAAGCGGAGAAAATCGGCCTCGTCAATAAAGTTGTTTCCACAGTGAAGGATTAAATACAGCAATGGAATTAGCAGGCAAAATTGCCGGAAAATCGTTGCAATCACTGTCACGGGTTAAAAAAGCAGTTGACGAAGGGTTGGAGAGGAGTTTATCAGAAGGCATCGAAAGAGAAGCAACACTGTTTGAAGAAGTATTCCAGACAGAAGATGCGAAAGAAGGAGTGGCAGCTTTTATCGAAAAGAGGAAAGCACATTTCACTCATAAATAATATATCTACTGATTTTGATTTTGGAAAGAGAGGAAATCGATATGGATAACATGAAGACCGGGGTCGCCGGTGGTTCATTTTTAATAAAGCAAACAGACTTAGAGGACACCTTTTTTCCGGAGGATTTAACGGAAGAGCACAAAATGATCCAGCGTACGGCTCAACAATTTATCACGAAAGAAGTTCATCCCCGGAATAAAGAAATAGAAGAACAGCAAGAATTCGATGTCGTAGTGGAATTGCTGAAGAAGGCTGGCGATCTTGGGTTGCTTGCCCACAGCATCCCCAAGAAATACGGCGGTCTGGGCTTGGATAAAATCAGTAAAGGAATTGTTGGAGAAGCCCTTGGTAATGCAGGAGGATACAGTGTTGCACATTCCAATCATACATGTATCGCGACATTTCCGATTACGTATTACGGAACGCAAGCACAAAAGGAAAAGTATCTGCCAAAGCTTGCAAGCGGTGAATATATCGGTGCTTATTGCTTAACAGAACCTGAAGCAGGATCTGATGCGATGGCAGCAAGAACAACGGCTGTATTAAATGGCGCAAAAACACATTATTTATTAAATGGAACGAAAATCTATATCACAAATGCACAGTTTTCAGATACATTTATCGTTTATGCCAAAGTGGACGGTGAACACTTCACAGCGTTTGTCGTTGAAAAGGACTTTCCAGGGTTATCTCTTGGGCCTGAAGAGAAAAAGATGGGAATCAGAGGGTCTTCGACTCGTTCTGTTATTTTTGAAGATTGTGAGGTTCCTGTTGACAATGTCATCGGCGAAATAGGAAAAGGGCATATTGTTGCCTTTACGGTGTTGAATTTAGGTAGATTTAATCTGGGTTCTGCATGTACAGGCGGAGCTAAATACGCGTTTAAGCAAACCATCAGACATGTCAGGGAACGAAAGCAATTTCATCAGACATTAGCAGATTTTGGTGCAACCAAAGAAAAGATAGCCAAGATGGCTGCTCGTCTCTATGCGGCAGAATCCATTCAATATCGAACTTCTTATTTATTGGAGGAATCGCTTGCAGGATTGGATCAGAAAGAGGATGCCTGTCTGGTCAGAACAGGTATGTCTGAATATGCGATGGAATGTGCCATATGTAAAGTGTACGGTTCTGAAACGCTGGACTATCTGGCAGATGAGGGTGTACAGCTGCATGGCGGTGTCGGGTTTATCAGTGAATATCCAATTGAACAGATTTACCGTGATTCCCGGATTAACCGGATTTTCGAAGGGACAAACGAAGTGAATCGTCTTCTATTGACTGGAGAGTTCTTAAAGAAATCCATGAAGGGTTTGCTTCCGTATGAAGAAGCGGTCAAAAGTGCTTTTGGCCAGTTAGTAAAAGAATCTACAAACACGACAGAGGAGTTAGTCGAAGATTTGAGAGCACTTTATCTTGTCATGGCTGAATTTGCCCGAAGAAAATACGGCAATGATCTTGAATCACAACAGGAAGTCCTTATGAAACTGTCAGATTTGGCCATTCATTTATACGCTTCAGAATCAGTTGTCCTGCGTACAGAAAAGAGTACTCAAAATAAAGCATTGAAAAAACAATTACGGGATACAGTCCTGGAAGAAGCAGTGAATCAGACATTTCTCATTGTGAGGCAGTTGGAACAGGAGCTGTTGGAGGACGAACAAGCAATCCGTCAGCAAATTTATGCCTCTTTGACGTCGCATTCTTTCTCTCAATCTATTCACCGCAATCGAAATATTGCTGAGACAATGTACGAAAAGGGAGAGTATGCAGGTTAATCTTTTTTCTACACGGAAACCATTCATATTTATAAAGGAGCCAAGAAAATGGAAGTAGATGTACGTGTCAGTGAAACCGATCTGTTAGGGCATGTGAATCATGCTAACTACTTTACGTATATGGAAGAAGGAAGATTAAGTTTTTTAAAAGAATTAGGGCTGCAAGTAGAAGATGAAGGCTTCTCCATCATGCTCGCTTCCGCTAAATGTGACTTTATCAGACAAGGGTACTTTAATCAGACACTAATCGTAAACACGAAAGTGACAAGAGTGGGAAACAGCAGTTTCAACCTTGGGAGTGACATCATTGAAAAAGAAAGTGGTGAGTTGATTGCAAAGGGAGAAGTAACAATTGTGTACTTTGATGTAGCTAAACAAAAGTCGACACCTCTCAAGGAATCGTTCAGGGAGAAGTTGAACCAACATCTGGAAGCTTAATATAAATGGCGGTAATTCTGTAAAACTGGCAAACAAATATATAACAGAGGAGAAATAAATAGAATGAAAGCAATACAATTCAATGAATATGGTGGACCTGAAGTTTTGAAGCTTATCGATAAAGATATACCAGAAGTCAAAAAATATGAAGTGCTCATAAAAGTAGAAGCAATTGGTGTTAACTTTGCAGATACTGCACGAAGAGAAGGAGAATATGTGGTTCCAACTGAACTTCCATTCATCCCAGGTTCTGAAGTAGCTGGAACGGTAGAAAAAATTGGAAGTGAAGTACATCATCTCAAAGAAGGGCAGCGTGTACTTGCATCAATAGAATCGGGAGGGTATGCGGAATATGCAGCGGTAAATGAGAGAATGCTCGTTCCATTACCTGATAAGGTTTCTTTTGACGATGCTGTCGTCCTGCCTGTGCAAGGACAGAGTGCTTACCATATATTGAAGACAATGGGACGTTTGGATAAAGGAGAAACAGTTCTTGTCCACTCAGCATCAGGCGGGGTAGGCTTGCTCGCTGTACAACTGGCAAAGTTATTTGGTGCAGGAAAGGTAATTGCAACTGCCAGTACAGAGGAGAAGCGGAACCTTGCAAAAGACATGGGTGCTGATTATTTAATTGATTACACCCAGGATAACTGGGAAAACGAACTCGATACCATCACAGAAGGCAAAGGAGTAGATTTGGCACTCGAGATGGTAGGGGGAAGTGTTTTTCACAAAACAAGAAAAAGCCTGGCTGAGTTTGGCAGATTAGTTGTTTTTGGTGTTGCAAGCGGCGAACAAGTGAAATTTCATCCAACATCGTTGATGGGCAAAAACCAAGCAGTCATCGGCTTTTTCCTTCCACAGATCATGAAAAGACCGGATTTATATAAGAAAGGAATGGAAGATCTCTTGGCATATCTGGATAAGGGAGATTTAAAATTGACCATTGGCGGCACGTATGCACTTGATGAAGCGCAGAAAGTACACCAGTTTTTCCGTGACAGAAAAACAATGGGTAAAATTGTTCTTAAGCCGTAACAGCTGAACAAAAAGCAGAGCGCTTTTACCTTATCCTTGGGAGGTCATTAAATGACAGACTCTATCGAAACGGTTACTGGTACTATTCCAATAGACGAAATGGGTAAAACACTTATTCATGAGCATTTTTTGTTCGGTTATCCCGGCTTTGAAGGTGATGTGACGCTGGGGCCTTTCAAACAGGAAGAAGCAGTTGAAAATGCTGTGGCAGCGGCAAGGAATGTGATGAAATACGGGGTAAAAACGGTGGTAGACCCCACCCCAAATGAGTGCGGAAGAAATCCGGAAGTATTGAAAAAGGTATCGGAAATTACTGGTCTGCAGATTGTCTGTGCAACCGGGTACTATTATGAAGGCGAAGGTGCTCCGCCATATTTTAAGTTTCGCCAGATGCTTGGAACGGCTGAAAAAGATATTTATGAAATGTTCATCACTGAGGTGAACGACGGGATTGCCAAGACTGGAATCCGTCCAGGAATTACCAAATTAGCCTCAAGCAAAGATGAAATCACTTCTTATGAACAGATGTTTTTTGAAGCGGCAGCACGTGTCCACCGTGAAACAGGTATTTTACTTGTGACACATACACAAGAAGGAACGATGGGACCGGAGCAGGCGGAAATGCTGATTGATTTAGGTGTAGACCCTTCAAAAATCGTCATAGGGCATATGTGCGGCAACACGGACCCGGCATATCACAAACGAACACTCGAAACAGGTGTGAAAATAGGGTTTGACCGGTTTGGAATCCAACAACTTGTCGGTACTCCAATGGATGAAGAACGGATTAATACTTTGAATGAACTCGTCAAGCAAGGCTATGAAAATCAAATTATGTTATCACATGACTCCATTAACCATTGGCTTGGAAGACCACCGGAAATGAACGAAGCAGTGGCTTCCCTGGTCAAAAATTGGCGCCCCACACATCTCTTTAAAAATATTATCCCTGAACTGAAAGCAAAAGGCATACAAGATAAGCAGATTGAAGCAATGTTTTATTTCTAAGCGGCTGCTCAGAGAAAGTTGGAATGTTTATTATAACCAGCAACTAAATATAAAAGAAGGTGGAAAAATGAAATCTGTCTTAAAGAAAAGCTGGCCGAAAGAAATATCAGAAGAGCTGAATTATCGTTTAGGTGAAAAGCCTTTACATGAGTATGTCATGCAAAATGCTGTAGATAAACCAGATCAACCAAGTTTTGTGTTTTACGGCAATGAAATAACTTGGAAAGAATTAAACGATCAAACGAAACGGTTTGCACAATTTCTGAAGAATCAAGGAGTGGTGAAAGGAAGCAGAGTTGCCGTGTTCATGCAGAATTGCCCGCAGTATGTGATTGGTCATTACGCAATTCAAATGCTTGGTGCAGTTGTCATCCCGCTAAATCCTATGTATAAAGAATCAGAACTGGAATATTTCGTAAATGAAGCAGAAATCGAAGTAATTATAACAGGACAGGAACTATATGAACAGCTAAAAGATATCAGAGAAGAGTTATCATCCTTGAGCTTAGTAATCACAACAAATTATGCTGATTTTCTACCTGAGAACTCTATATTACCCCTTCCTGAAGAATTGAAAATGATAAAGCAACGCTTTCCTGACACGTTGGATATGACTGATGGAATTAGCCAGTGCGGTCCAGTTCATGCAACTGAAAATGTTGATCTATGGAATGATGTAAGTTTAATGGTTTTTACTTCCGGCACAACCGGAAGACCGAAAGCGGCCATGTTGACGTTTGGAAATGCATTGTTTAAGACAGCAGCTGGAGCACAAGGCTACAAGATGGAAAGCCAAGATGTCACGTTGGCATCTGCTCCTCTGTGTCATATTGCAGGCATGTTGATGGGATTGAATATACCTGTTTATAGCGGTCACGAGTGTGTATTGTTGACGCGTTTTGAACCTGAGACAGCTATTCAAGCGATTGAAAGGCATAAAGTGAATAAAATATATACTATCGCACCAATGAATGCCGCGATCTTGCATCATCCAGATATTGAAGATAGAGATTTATCAAGCTTAGAAATAAATATGGCAACAAGTTTTGGGATGGCTGTAGATCAAAAAATGGCCGGTGCTTGGGAAAAATTGACGGATGGGTGTTTGTTATTTGAAGCTTCTTATGGTTTAAGTGAGACACATACATTGGATACGATGATGCCAATAGATGGAGTTAAACATGGAACTTGTGGAATAGCAACGTTCGAGACAGAGATTCGTATAGTAGATTTGGACACAGGAGAAGATCTATCGCCCGGAGAACAAGGAGAAGTCGCAATTAAAAGCCCTGGAGTGTTCAAAGGATATCTCAATCGGCCTGAAGCAACCAACAGAACATTAAAGGATGGCTGGGTATTTACAGGAGATATCGGTGTGATTGATGAGCAAGGTTACTTTTATTTTGAAGGTCGCGTAAAAGAAATGATTAAATCTTCAGGTTTCAGTGTTTTTCCGGAAGATGTTGAAGCGCTTTTAAGTGAACATCCCGCTATTTATCAATCTGCTGTGATAGGTGTTCCAGCAGAAGGGAAAGGAGAACAGATAAAGGCATTTATTGTGCTGGATCCTGACTATAAAAATAAAGTTACGGAAAATGATTTAATACAGTGGGCCAAGGAAAAGATGGCAGCTTATAAATATCCACGTAAAATAGAGTTTTTAGATCAACTGCCTGTTACTTCCTCAGGCAAAGTGTTGAGAAGATTGTTGAAAGAAGAATGAGGTTTATAGACTTCATTCATGATTATTATAAAGGGGAAAAATATGGATCAAAATAATAATATGGACAGTCAAATAGAAGAGTTGATTGAACGAAGGGAAAAGGCTGATCTAAATGGCGGGCAGGAAAAAATAGACCGGCATAATAAGCTTGGTTTTTACACTGCAAGACAGCGAATTGCTAAACTTGTTGATCCAGACACATTTTTGGAATTGGGAAAATTAGCACATTCCGATCAGGCAGGTGCTGAATCCAAAAGTGCTGGAGATGGAGTCATTACTGGATTGGCGAAAGTGAACGACCGCCCTGTTGTTATTCAAGCAGCAGATAAAACTGTTTTTGCAGGTACGGAAGGAATGGTTTATTTCAGAAAAATGAAGGCGGCTCATCGCTTTGCAGTAAAGCGCGGTATCCCAATGATTAACTTGATGGAGGGCGGTGGTTTGCGCATGCCTGATGGGATGGGGGCAGATGGGATCAGTCAAATGCTTTTCCCCCAGGAGCTCTTGTTACATCAGAGGAAAGTGCCGATGATTACTGCAATATTGGGAGACAGTTTTGGCGGACCGACATGGTCGGCAGTATCGTCTGACTTTGTCACACAAGTAAAAGGAACAGCAATGGCTGTCGCCGGACCACGCATGTTGAGTGTTGCAACAGGAGAGAAAGTTTCCAATGAGGAGTTGGGTGGCTGGAAGGTCCATGCAGAGCATACCGGACAAGTAGATTCTTTTGTCGAAGATGAAGAAAGTGCATTGAAGGCTGTTAAAGATTTTCTTGATTATTTTCCATTACAGGGCAAAGATGAGCCAAATCATAAAAAGACAACTGATAATCCACATCGAATTCTGGAAGAGATTGCAGATATTGTACCAACAAGACAAAAGCGTGCTTACGATATGAAGAAAGTAATCAAAGAAATTGTGGATGATGGTGATTATTTCGAACTTAAATCACTGTATGGAAGAGCTTTAATAACTTGCCTGGCAAGAATAGATGGAAGAGTTGTCGGCATTATTGCCAATAATCCAATCATGTATGCAGGTGCAGCAGGTCCAAAAGAATGTGAAAAAGCGACAGAGTTTATTGTGCTATGTGATTCCTACAATATCCCGTTAGTCTTTTTACATGATACACCTGGATTTAGAGTTTCAAGTGAAGCTGAAAAAGCAAAAATCCCAACTAACATCATGGTTTGGAATCAGGCACTTGCACAATCAACTGTGCCGAAAATATCTATCGTAGTACGTAAAAGTATTGGCGCCGCATATGGAAATATGTGTGGACCGACGATGGGAGCAGATTTTGTAGTAGCATGGCCGACAGCAGAAATTAATTTTACAGGTCCTGAAGTTGGCATAAATGTTGTTTATGGACAAGAGCTGAAAGAAGCGGAAAATCCTGAAGAAAAGATTTCGGAACTATTGGATACTTGGAGCTTTGACAGTTCGCCATATAAAGCAGCAGGTAAATACTTGATTGATGACGTCATTGATCCAAGAGATACGAGGAAATTTCTATCCCAAACATTTGAATATATTCATGTTGGGAATAAATCAAAAAGCAATCGCAATCTAGCAAACTGGCCAACTGGTTTCTAAATAGAATTTAACAAAAAGAAATAGGTGGTTTTATGCGCTTAAATGGAAAAACAGCCATCATTACAGGAGGTGGCGGTGAAATTGGCAGGGCGACAGCACTCAGGTTCTCCGAAGAGGGTGCACAGGTTGTCGTTGCTGATATTAACGAAAAAGACGGTGTGGAGACAGTTGAATTATTAAAGAAGAACAATGGTCATGCAGTTTTCATCAAAGCAGACATGACACAGGAAAAAGATGTGGAGCATTTGGTGGAACAGGCGCTATCCCATTATGGAAAGATTGATACCTTATACAACAACGCAGGGGTCAATAGTGACGAGAAAAAAATTCCGGATGTCACCATGGAAGAATGGCAGAAAGTGATTGATATCAACCTGACTGGTACATTCCTGGGCATGAAGTATGCCATTCCACATATGAAACCTGGCAGTTCTATTATCAATACAGCAAGTATCGCTGGAATCAAGGGGCAAAAGTTAGTTTCCGCATACTCGGCAACAAAAGGAAGTGTTATCACGTTAACAAAGACCGCTGCAACAGAATTTGGCAGACAGAACATTCGGGTGAATGCAGTAGCACCAGGAGTTATTGACACGAAAATGGTAGATGGCTGGAGAGAGATGGAGAAATGGCCTATCTTATCAACTGCAAATGTTCTCAGAAGAGTAGGACAGCCAGAAGAAGTGGCTAATACAGTACTTTTTCTTGGATCTGATGAAGCATCGTTCATCACCGGCGAAACCATTGTCATTGACGGTGGAACATTAAACATTTAAATGAAATTGAAATGTGATAAGGGAGCGATAGAAATGGGAAAAGAATCAACTGATCATTTATTAATCAACGTGGAAGATGGGATCATGCAGCTTACATTGAATCGTCCGAACAGTCTTAATGCCTTCAGTCCAGAGATGATCATTGGCTTGAAAGAAGCTATTAAAAAAGCAGGCAGCGATGAAAGTATCCGTGTTGTTACACTATCAGGTGCTGGCAGATCATTTACTGCAGGGGGGGATGTTAAGACAATGGGAACAGTCGGTGCATTGGAAACCTACGAGCATATTGGTGAGTTGAATGAGTTAATATTATCAATTAAAAATTTGGAGAAGCCAATCATTGCTTGTGTTCACGGATTTGCTGCAGGAGCAGGATTTAACCTTGCATTAGCTTGTGACATCATCCTGGCTGCGGAAGAAAGCAAATTTGCGATGAGCTTTTCTCAAGTTGGATTGGTTTCAGATGGGGGTGGCTCTTATTTCTTACCAAAATTGATAGGACCATATCTTGCGAAAGAATTATTATTCAGTGCCGAACCGATATCTGCTGATAGAGCTCATACTCTGGGAATAATCAACCATGTTTATCCAGTACATGCTTTTGAAAGAGAATGTACAGCGCTTGCTGTCCGCATTGCAAATGGCCCTTCAACAACATTTGGCTTTATAAAGAAATTGGTTGATCAATCACTTACCTCGAACCTGGAAACAATACTCGAGCAAGAACGAATCACACAGGCAACATTGGTTTCCACAGAAGATCACAAAGAAGGGGTGCAGGCGTTCAAAGAGAAACGCAAGCCAAATTTCAGAAATACAAATTAGAAGTGATTTGCGAACATACCAACTGGTAGGAATCATCATTTAGGAGGATAAAAAATGATATTTTCAGAGTCAGATAAAGTGAAAGAAATGAGTCGTAAATTAGAAGCCTTCATGGAAGAGAACGTTTATCCAAATGAGAAAGTCTATGAGCAACAGTTAGAGAAACAAAACAATAGATGGGAAGATGTTCCACCTATCATTGAAGAGTTGAAAGAGAAAGCCAAAAAAGAAGGATTATGGAATTTATTTCTGCCGGATGATAGATATGGAGCAGGATTGACGAACTTGGAGTATGCTCCGTTGTGTGAGATCATGGGGCGTTCACCTATTGCACCTGAGACTTTCAATTGTAATGCACCTGACACAGGTAATATGGAAGTGCTGGCACGCTATGGATCTGAAGAACAGAAGAAGCAGTGGCTTGAACCTTTATTGAAAGGAGATATTCGATCATGCTTTGCAATGACAGAGCCTGATGTTGCCTCAAGTGATGCAACGAATATTCAGTCAAGCATCAAAAAAGATGGCAACGAATATGTGCTGAACGGTCGGAAATGGTGGACCTCTGGTGCAGGTGACCCTCGGACAAAGCTGGCCATTTTCATGGGAAAAAGCGATCCAAATGCTGCTCGTCATGAACAACAGTCCATGATATTGGTTCCAATGGATGCTCCTGGTGTCAAAGTAGAGAGAATGCTTCCTGTATTTGGTTATGACAGTGCTCCTCACGGCCATGCTGAAGTCACTTTCACGGATGTCAGGGTGCCGGCTTCCAATATGATATGGGGCGAAGGAAAAGGATTTGCAATTGCACAGGGACGGCTTGGACCTGGAAGAATTCACCACTGTATGCGGTTGATTGGAGCTGCGGAACGGGCGCTTGAATATATGTGTAAACGTGTGCGGGAAAGAACAGCTTTCGGCAGTCCTATTGCAGAGCATGGCGTCGTACAAAATTGGATAGCAGAGTCAAGAACAGAAATAGAGCAGGCACGTCTATTGACCTTAAAGGCTGCACATATGATGGACACAGTCGGCAATAAAGAAGCAAAAACAGAAATTGCGATGATAAAGGTCATTGCCCCGAACGTTGCTACTCATGTGATTGACCGTGCGATTCAAGCGTTTGGTGGTGCAGGTGTGAGCGATGATTTCCCTCTTGCAAGCTTTTGGGCCAATGCAAGAACGCTTCGTATTGCAGATGGTCCTGATGAGGTGCACAACCGTCAGATTGCCAGATTGGAACTGAAGAAATACAGAAAATAATCGATGAATATAAAAATAGGAGGAATCATCATGAGTGTATTGGACTTATTTAAATTGGATGGAAAAACAGCGATTATCACCGGTGGAGGGCGTGGACTTGGCGCGCAAATTGCCGAGGCATATGCGGAAGCAGGAGCAAATATTGTTGTATGTTCGAGGAAACTGGAAGCATGTGAAGAAATGAGTAAAAAGCTGAAGGAAAAAGGTGTCGACTCACTTGCGTTCAAATGTGATGTGACAAATCCAGAGGATATCAAGCATGTCGTTAAGCAAACGAAGGAGCATTTAGGAAGCATTGATATTCTCGTCAATAACAGTGGTGCTACATGGGGAGCCCCAGTTGAAGATATGCCGCATGATACCTGGGAAAAGGTCATGAATGTGAATATCAACGGAACATTTTACATGAGTCAGGAAGTCGGCAAAGTGATGATTGAACAAAAATCAGGAAAAATCATCAATATTTCTTCGATTGCTGGATTCGGCGGGACGCATCCTTTCATGCAAACGATTGGCTATAATACAAGTAAAGGTGCGGTCATGACTTTCACACAGGATTTAGCAGCAAAATGGGGACAGCATAACATTAATGTGAACGTAATCGCACCAGGATTTTTCCCTACGAAGATGTCCAAAGTATTGATTGAACAGGGGAAGGATTACATTATGCAGAGCACACCGCTTGGCAGGCTTGGGAATGATTCTGATTTACAAGGTGCTGCTTTATTCCTGGCGTCGAAAGCTTCTGATTATGTAACAGGAGATATTTTGACCGTTGACGGCGGTGCACATGCCATCTAGATGTAAAGAATTGGTTTGATGCTTGTGTTTGTGATACGTTATAGCTAGAAAAAAATCAATACAGAACGGGCGGAGAACAATATGATCAAAGAAGAAATCACAAAACACAGCATACAGCTATTTGAAAAAAAAGGATTCAGCCAGACATCCATCCAGGATATTGTGGATGTTTTGGATGTGACAAAGGGAACGTTCTACTATTACTTTTCATCCAAAGAGCAATTGCTTATGGATATTCATTTACAATATATCGATAACTTGTTATCACGGCAGCAAATGATTTTTGACAACACATCCTTAACTAATAAAGAAAAGTTGGAAGAAGTAATTTTGATGCTGATTAAAGATATTAAAGAGAGAGGTTCCAGTGGACGTGTGTTTTTCCGAGAGATTCGTCATTTGAACAATATGAATATTAGCAAGGTGAAAGAGAAGCGGAATAATTTCAGGCTTCGAATTGAAGAGGTCGTGCAAGAAGGGATCAAAACTAAAGAGTTTCAATCAGACCTGCCGGCAGATATGATCGCTTTCGGTATTTTGGGTGTAACGAATTACAGCTATAATTGGTTTAACCCCAACGGTGATGTCAGCCCGGAAGAGTTGGCAGAAATATTTTCCAAAATGATCTTGAATGGAATTGTTTCAGGATAAGAAGAACGGTTAAAGCATCAGCAAAAAGATTTATCTGAAGCATTCCATTGAAATTGCCGATAGGCGAAGATCTCTGTCTTTTACATACTGACTGGAAGGTATGTCACGATAAAATCGTTCGTCTAGGGCAGATGATTCACTTATCGAAATAAATTCAGAACTGGAGTGAATGTACACATGAGCAAAAATTATCAAGATACCATTCCTGTCAGAGAGGGAGAAGAGCTTGCTCCTGATAAGCTGAAAGCATTTTTAAATGAAAATTTGAAGGAGATTCCTGAAGGAGAACTTGTCATCGAACAATTCGGTGCAGGTCATTCCAATTTAACATATTTATTGAAAATTGAAGATTGGGAAGCTGTGCTCCGCAGACCGCCGTTGGGCCCTGTGGCACCAAAAGCACATGATATGGAGCGGGAATATACGATTTTAAAGCATTTGCATCCTGTTTATTCGACAGCACCAAAGCCATATATCTTTTCAGATGATGAATCCATTGTAGGGAGCCCGTTTTTTATTATGGAACGAAGAAAAGGAATCTTTCTTGATACGGATTTTCCATCAGATATAACTTATGACAAAGAAATGGGGAAACAAATATCCAGTTTGATGGTCGATAAACTCGTTGAACTGCACAATGTAGATTACAAAAAAACAAAACTTGTAAATTTAGCTAAACCAGACGGCTTTATGGAACGCCAGGTGATGGGATGGATCAAACGTTATGAACGTGCAAAAACAGATGAAGTCGATGTGGTCGAGGAACTAAAGACATATCTTAAAAACAATGTGCCTGTTTCTCCTGAGCCAACCGTCATTCATTATGATTATAAGTTGAATAATGCGTTATTTTCGAAAGACTTTAAAGAAATGACAGGATTATTCGATTGGGAAATGACGACAATTGGGGATCCGCTGGCAGATATTGGCGCAGCTATGAGTTATTGGATTCAGGATGTCGACCCTGAGATGTTAAAGACCGGTCTTGGTAAGCCTCCTGTTACTGTCAAAGAAGGGTTTTATACAAGAGATGAATTTCTACATGATTATTCCACGAAAAGTGGTCGTGATTTAGATAACATCGATTTTTATTTAACTTTCGCTTATTTTAAACTTGCAGTTATATGTCAACAAATCTATTACCGATATAAACAAGGGCAGACAAAGGATAAGCGCTTCGCTCACTTTGACCAATTTGTCAAGAACTTAATTGAACATGCATGGCAGACAATGAAATGATCGCCATGAAGAATGAAATGGGTGCTTGTTACAGATGAAAATAAACCTTTTAATGAAGAAGGAAGAAATCAATCATGAAAAAATAGATGACACAAAAATTGCTGTCGTGCTGGATATCTTGATGGCAACTACTTCTATCACAGCCGCATTAGCCGAAGGTGCTGAATGTGTAGTTCCCGTTTTAAACGAATCAGAAGCCAAAAGTGAAAAAAAGAAATATGACGATGAAGAAGTTTGTTTGGCAGGGGAGGATGGGGGGCTTGTCATAGACGGATTCCTCAACCCTGTCCCAACCTCATTGTGCCAACATGTGTCCGGTAGAAAGCTCATCTTATCCACGACGAACGGTACAATAGCTATCCGTGGTGCGGCAAAAGCCAAAACAACTTATGCTGCATCGCTGTTGAATGGTGCTGCTGTTGCTGAAGATATTGTTAATCATTACAACGGAGAAACGATTTTGATTATTTGTTCCGGTTCTTCCAATCAGTTTTGTCTGGAAGACTTCTACGGTGCGGGTTATTTCATTGAAGAGTTGACGAAGATAACTGATAAGGATCAGCTTGAACTTACTGACAGTGCAAATAGTGCGGCTTTATTTTACAATGCCTTCTCCAATCAGGCAGAATCGATTTTAAATCAATCGAAAGTAGGGCAGATGTTGGTGAAAGCAGGGTTTGAAAAAGATATTGAGTTCACATGCAAAAAGAACACAGTGGATCTTGTACCAAAGCTAAGAGGACAACGAATTATTGTTTAAGGAATGTTGAAACATTCAAAGAAATGTAAAAGAGCAGGAGGAAATAGTAATGAAAAACACAGCTCATTTTGATCATTGGCTGCCACGAGTACCTAAGACGTTGTCTGTACCCGAAACGACTTTATTTGATAATTTGCTTATGACAGTACAAAAGTATCCAAATAAAGTTGCCATTGAATATTATGGCGCATCAATGACTTATTCAGAACTTCTGGACGAAGTGGAAAAGCTGGCAGGCTATCTGGAATCGAAACTCAACATACAAAAAGGAGAAAACGTACTGTTATTTATGCAAAACTCTCCTCAGTTTATCATCAGTATGTTTGCAATCTTACGTATTCGCGCAGTGGTGGTGCCTATCAATCCGATGAGTATTACAAATGAATTGGAGTTTTTTGTGGAGGACGGAAATATTAAGCATGCTCTTATCGGGCAAGAATTGTATGAAAAAACGGCAGTGCCTTTAGTAGAAAATAAAGTGTTGGAGCAGCCAATTATTGCAGCTTATTCAGCCTATACAACCCCTGATGAAGCTCTAGGAGATATTCCGGAAGAAGCACAGATGCCAGCTAAAGACTATCCGAATGCGGTATTATGGTCTGATGTAATGAAAGCGGATACAAAGATTTCTCCATACTCAGGAAAAAGCAGCGATATGGCAATGATTCCTTATACATCAGGTACAACCGGTATTCCAAAAGGCTGTATTCATACAAATAAGACAATCCAGGCGAATGTATACAGCGCATTCTTTTGGATGAGTTTAACTCCGGACTCTGTGCCGCTTACGACATTGCCGTTATTTCATGTAACAGGAGTCCTTCACAGTGCATTGGCACCTATTCTGGCCGGCAGTAAGATGGTTTTATTAACAAGGTGGGACAGAAATTACGCAGTGAGAGCAATAGAGAAGTTTCACTGCACAGATTGGATTAATATAAGCACGATGTTAATCGATTTTCTTTCCAACCCGGAATTGAGTCGCCATGATATATCTTCGCTGGAAGTTGTCGGAGGTGGGGGTGCACCGGTTCCAGAGGCAGTTGGCAGGCAGTTAACAGAGTTGACAGGATTGGAGTATGTGGAAGGGTATGGGTTGTCAGAAACAATGTCCCATACGCACTTCAATCCACCGCAGCGGCCAAAACTGCAATGTTTTGGTGTTCCTGCGTTTGATGTGGATGCACGTGTTATTGATCCTTCCACAGATAAAGAACTTGGTACGAATGAAGAAGGCGAATTGATTGTTAACGGTCTACAGCTTTTCAAAGGGTATTATAACCGTCCGGAAGAAACAGAAGACAGTCATATTACGATAGATGGCAAAAAGTTTTTCAGGACGGGTGATATTGTGAAAATGGATGAGGAAGGATACTTCTTCATTGTAGACCGATTAAAAAGAATGATTAATGCATCAGGTTATAAGGTATGGCCAACAGAAGTTGAATCCATTCTATTTAAGCATCCTGCAATACAGCAAGCATGTGTCGTAAGAGCGCAAGACCCCAAGCGCGGTGAAACGGTGAAAGCCCTGGTTATCTTGAATGATGATTACAAAGATAAAGTCACTGAAAAAGAAATCATTGAGTGGTCAAAAAATCAAATGGCAGCTTATAAATATCCGAGAATCGTAGAATTCAGAGAAAGTTTCCCGACAACTGCAAGCGGAAAGGTATTATGGAGAAAACTGCAGGAAGAAGCATAAATAAACAGAGTATTTTGAGTTCTAAGACTGAGAAAGAGCTAGGACATAACTAAAATAATTCACTTAACAGCCGAAGCGATGGTCAGAAGAGCCGAAATTACACTAAACAATATTGTGCAATGAGAAAAAGGCGAACAAGAAAATATCGTGCTATAAAATATAGCTCACAACAAAGGTATTGACCCCCGAAAGTTAGAGTGCTAAATCTAACTTTCGGGGGGTGTTTTTATGGCTAAATATAGTGAAGAGTTTAAAATAAAGCTTGTCAC
>NZ_JAGIKX010000031.1:0-29351 GCF_017874635.1 Virgibacillus alimentarius | reverse complement strand
GAGGGGTACCCCTCCCAATATAATAAACTCCATACCAACACATAAATGGTTGAAAACCTTGTATCTTATTTTACACATAATTCAGGACTTGACTGGTGCGCTAGCAACTCGAGCGACAAGGCAGAGAACTCGAGCAACAAGGCAGGGAACTCGCGCGACAAGGCAGGGAACTCGCGCAACAAGGCAAGCAACTCGAGCAACAAGGCAGAGAACTCGAGCAACAAGGCAGAGAACTCGAGCAACAAGGCAGGGAACTCGCGCGACAAGGCAGGAAATTCGCGCAACAAGGCAGAGAACTCGCGCAACAAGGCAGAGAACTCGAGCAACAAGGCAGAGAACTCGCGCAACAAGGCAGAGAACTCGCGCAACAAGGTGAGCAACTCGCGCAACAAGGCAGGGAACTCGCGCAACAAGGCAGGGAACTCGCGCAACAAGGCAAGGAACTCGCGCAACAAGGTGAGCAACTCGCGCAATAAAGCAAGCGATTCGAACAGTGCAAATCTCCCCTTAAAAGAAAATATCGAAATTTTTTGGTAAGCCTTGCTAGGATTCGTGTTTGAGGTGAATTTTGTCGAAATATAGCGGGAAGTCACCTTGACAGTCGTAAGGGATTTTATTATCGTACTTAATGTGAACAAGTTCTTTTTATGAACATGTTCACAAAACGAATCGTAAAATTATTTATTCCGCATTCATGGTAGAAAGCGGCATTCGTTTAGTTAGTAGGTTGAGTGGAGGTCGAGTGGTCAACGATCAACGATTCTTCAAATTTGGATGATCGAATTTTCGCATTATCTAAAAATTCCATCGGGATAAATAGCGCGGTGTATAAAACAGCAGGGAGTGATTTCGTTTCATTTGATAAGCCAACAGTAAGCAAGAATTAAAAGTGCTAGATCACACTTACATTCAATTCGATAATAAGGAGGAAATCACTTGATCGAATTAAAAAATATCGACAAAGTGTATGAAGATGGTTTTCAAGCATTAAAAAATATAAATATAGCTTTTGAAGATGGGAAAATAAATGTATTGATCGGTCCAAGTGGCTGCGGGAAAACAACGACGATGAAACTGATCAATCGTTTAGTTGATTATACAGATGGACAAATTTTATTTGATGGTGAAAATATCAAACAAATGAACCCTATCGAACTTCGCCGTAAGATCGGGTTTGTTATTCAAAACATTGGTTTATTTCCACATATGACCATTTACAATAATGTCGCCACCGTTCCTAAGCTACTAAGATGGGATAGACAAAAAATACGTGCGCGTGTGAAGGAATTATTGCATATGGTGAACCTCGACCCAGAAACTTATATGAATCGCTATCCTTCTGAACTGAGTGGCGGTCAAAAACAACGAATTGGCGTTATCCGCGCTTTAGCAGCCGAACCCTCTACCATTTTAATGGACGAGCCTTTTAGTGCGCTTGATCCAATCAGCAGAGAACAACTGCAAGATGAACTGATTCGTCTGCAGAGGGAAATTAATAAAACGATTATTTTTGTGACACATGATATGGACGAAGCGTTGAAGATAGCTGACCAAATTATTTTAATGAAAGATGGTCATATTGTTCAAAAAGGAACACCTCAAGAGATATTAGAAAATCCAGCAAATGATTTTGTTAAAGAATTTATCGGAGAAAAACGACTAGGAAGGAGAGAGCTTCCAGCGCTTGCTGAACTAATCAGAACACCATTTATTTCCACACTGGATGATTCATCAACGGAACATGCCATTGAGCAAATGCTAAAACATCAAGTAGCTACGATTCCGGTAATGGAGAAAAATGGAAAGTATGTAGGAACCGTCAATTTATATGATGCATTATCCAATAAAGATAAACAGCTTACGGATTTACTCGATCCTTCCGTTATTCCGATTAATGAAATAGACAAAACAGAAGATGTACTACGTCATATGAAACAAGGAAAAGATACCATTCCAGTTCTATCCTCCGATCAAAACATGATAGGTTTACTAGATCAAACGAAGTTATTTCATGTACTCCATGAAATGACAGGCGGAGAGTGTGGTGTTAAATAGTGCATGTATTAACGGATTATTTCCAATTTTGGAGTGAAAAATATGCTTCGATTTTAGACTATATGACCGAGCATATGATCATTTCATTTACGGTGATTATCATCACGGTGTTCGTTACAGTACCACTAGGTATTTATATGACCAAATTAAAGAATGAAAAGATAAAAGGATTGATGTTTCATATCGCAAATATTTTTCAAACGATCCCGACGATTGCTTTATTAGCAATCATGATTCCGATTCTAGGTATTGGTTTTACCCCTGCAGTGGTGGCATTATTCTTATATTCCCTACTGCCATTATTACGAAATACTTATGCAGGGATGCAGTCCGTTGATCCAGAAATTATTGAAGCGGCGAAGGGCATGGGATTTGGTACATTTGAACGTTTATTTAAAATTGAGTTACCAATGGCTCTTCCATACGTGATGTCAGGGATTCGTGTTACATCGGTTTATATTATTAGCTGGACCACACTTGCTGCTTTAATAGGTGCGGGTGGATTAGGAGACCTCGTATTAGCTGGGATTGGTTATAATGATAAATTTATGATTTTTACAGGAACGATTTTAGCGATCATGATCGCAATATTCCTAGATTTCATCTTAGGAAAAATGGAAAAGAAACTGTCAAAAGTGTAAGCAATAAACGAATGAAGGGGAGTTTTATGGATGAAATTTAAAAAATATATAATGGCTGCTTCTGTGCTTATGATGATGTTGATTGCCGGATGCGGAGGCGGTGCATCTGCTGATGGAGGAGAAACGTTTACAGCTGCTGCTGCAAAAAATACCGATTCGAAAATTAACGTGCAAATTTTAAAGTTATTAGTGGAAGATCAAACAAAGCATGAAGTGGACATTGTCGAAGATCTACCAGCAAGTCCACAAATTTTTGCAGGAATTGAACGCGAGGAATTTGATTTTGCTAGTTTATTTTCAGGTGAGGTATATAACAACTACTTTGATGATATCGAATATACAACGAATCCCGAAGAAACTTTAAAAAAGGCACAATCACGCTTTGGGGAAAAATATGATATTAAATGGTATGACCCAATAGGATACATTAATAACTATAGTATCGCTGTTAAGAAAGACTTTGCAAAAGAAAATCAGATTGAGACATTAACGGATTTAGGCGAGTTTGCAGATGAACTTACGTTAGGGACAGATAATGCTTGGATTGAGCGCGATAATGACGGCTATTCAGGATTTCAGGATACGTATGCATATCAATTTGCGGATGCCCGTGGAATGGATGTGGCTTTAATGTATGAGGGTATTGCAAACGGTGAACTAGATGTAGTGACGGCTTATACGGTAGATCCGCAATTAAAGGAGTATGACTTAACCGTGATGGAAGACGATAAACATTTCTTCCCACCTTATGAAGCATCTCTCGTAGCTCAAAATTCCGTTATTGAGGAATACCCGGAAGTGGATAAGATTACTGAATCGATTGTTGGCACCATTGATACGGAAAAAATGACTGATTTAATTTATGAAGTGGATATTGAAAAAAGAAGTGTTGAAGAAGTTGCTAAAGCATTTTTAAAAGACGAAGGAATGTTGGATTAAATGAATGGATCATGCTCCATAAATCTACAACTATATCATTTAAACAATCAATGGTGGAGGTAAAGTATGAAGAAACGCAACAGCATGATTGCTCTTATAGGATTTGTCTTTGTTCTGTTTATTCCACTATTAGGAAAAAGCGAACGTGTCAAAGCCGATAATACAGAGGATGCAAAAGAGATCGTTGTCAAAGATGGAATGACGCAAGAAGCTTTCTCGTATGAGGAAGCGATTGTCGATAAAGTATATGTAGAAACTCCAGTTGATAGCGATGAAGACGGTGAAAAAGACCGTATTTATGTAGAGAT
Organism: Virgibacillus alimentarius; assembly: GCF_017874635.1. NCBI lineage: Bacteria > Bacillati > Bacillota > Bacilli > Caryophanales > Bacillaceae > Virgibacillus > Virgibacillus alimentarius. The sequence continues at coordinate 25,408 of NZ_JAGIKX010000031.1, read as the reverse complement.
CATGCGTCCGAAAGAAACAGAAAATGGCATGCAAGTACCAGTTATATTTAATATGAGTCCTTACAATGGAGGGCTATACTACCCAGACTATCATGATGTCGATAAAGAACTGTATGGGGGAAAACCAGCCTCATCTCGAAATCTAAAGGATCATTATTTCAACTATTTTGTACCACGAGGCTATGCCGTTGTCACGGCTAATAGTATCGGGACAGAACACTCTGATGGATGCCCAACAACAGGTGATGAGAAAGAAATACTTGCAGCCAAAACGGTAATCGATTGGTTCAATCACCGAGCTGTAGCATATGACAAAGACGGGAAGGAAGTTGCTGCTGATTGGTCAACTGGAAATGTTGGTATGATTGGTTTGTCTTATGATGGAACGCTTGCAAATGGTGTGGCTACAACAGGTGTAGAAGGGTTGAAAACAATCGTCCCCATCAATGCCATCACGAATTGGTACGATTATTACCGAGCAAATGGAGCGGTAATTGCGCCAGGCGGGTACCAAGGGGATGATGCAGACCGCTTAGCAAGAGGTGTATTAACCCGCGACAATCCGGATGTTTGTAAGGATTTCATGGATCAAATAGAGAAAGATCAAGATCGCAAAACGGGGGATTACAATGGTTTTTGGGATGCCCGTAATTATTTAAAAGATGCCGATCAAATCAAGGCGAGTGTGTTTCTGATCCATGGTTTAAATGATGTGAACGTACAGAAGAAACAATTTGCTCAGTGGTGGGAATTATTGAAGAAAAATGAGGTACCACGAAAATTGTGGCTACATCAGGGGGAGCACGTTGACCCGTTGGAAGTTCGTGGAGAAGCATGGCTGACAACTTTAAATAAATGGTTTGCTTATTGGTTATATGATATTGAAAATGACGTGATGGATGAAGCGATGGTTGAGATCGAGCATGTTGATCAGTCATGGGAAGAACTCAACGAATGGCCTCGGAAAGATGCAGAGGATAAGACGCTTTATTTAACGAATGATGATCGTGATGAATCGATTGGATTAAGCATCAATGACGTACCATCTGATCAAGAAAAAGAGCGTTTTATCGATAATGCCTCCATCAAAGCGAGTGAAATCATTCAACATCCATTCACGGATTCTAATAATCGTCTAGCCTATGTTAGTCCAACATTAGAAGAATCCGTAAGGTTAAGCGGCACACCGGAATTGACTATCAAGGCGAGTGTGGACCGTTCTGCTGCCAATTTATCAGCTTTGCTTGTTGACTATGGTCCAGATGGAGAAGAAATCGTTACTCGAGGATGGATGGATCCTAGAAACAGGAATTCTTTATCAAAATCCGAAGCGTTAATTGCCGATCAGCCATATCGGTTCAATTGGGAAATGGAGCCTCATGATTATGAATTTAAGAAAGGACATCGGATCGGTATTGTTCTTCTTTCCAGTGATCATGCGTATACAAAGCGACCTGAGCCAGGGACAGAAATCACTGTTTATCCCGAAGAAAGCCATATCAACTTACCTTTAGTAGGGAACTTCCCAGGAGAAGACATTCAAACCGCCAGTGCTGAGGATAAAGACCATCCGGATAATAAAGCGTCTGGTGACTCCGTAAGCCAAGTTTTCATATATGCTAGTATCATTTTGGTTGTGATAGCAGGCTTTGGTCTGATAATAGCTTTAAGAAAGGCATCTAAAAGCAATTAATAGGTAACAAGATTTAGAGAAGTCTAATGAATACTATCCATTCATCAATGTAAAGAGAAACAATAGATACTTAGAAAATGTCAAATCAATAGAAAAGGGGATGTGAATGAATTTTATCACGGAATTAGGCAGCTATATGATCGAGAACATGGATGAATTACTCGCTTTATCTATTGAACATCTTCTAATGGTTGTTTATGGAATAGGGTTAGCACTGGTTGTTGGAGTACCGCTTGGCATTCTCGCGGCAAAATTTGAAAAGCTCGCACCCATTATCATTTCCATAACGAATGTGATTCAATTAATACCAAGTTTGGCGTTGCTCGCTATTTTAATGTTATATTTCGGTTTTGGCTTTAATACGGTCGTCATTGGTCTCTTTTTATACTCCTTACTGCCAATCGTTAAAAACACCTATGTTGGGATTAAGGAAGTAGATGACAGTATTATGGAAGCAGGGGTCGGAAATGGAATGACCTCCCTTCAATTACTTTACAAAATTCAATTTCCTTTATCGATTCCTTTCTTAATGGCAGGACTAAGACTTGCAGCTGTCATTGCGATATCTGTTGCAACAATCGGTCCTTATATCGGGGCAGACGGGCTAGGAAGGGAGATTATTTCTGGGATTAGTTTGCAATCCGATGTAAAAATTTATGCAGGTGCGATTCCAGCAACGCTTATGGCTATCATTGCTGACTTCATTTTAGGAAAAATAGAGAAAAAGACAAAAAGCAGAATAGCTTAAAGATGAAAGGAAAGCTGTTTTTTTAATGACGGGTAAGCGAGCTCGTTAGTAAGGTTTATTGATATAAGTTGTTTATTGTCGTATTGTCTGTGTTTAGAATGATCCATGATATGGTTTTTAAATGGTGTATCTTTAAGGGAATGTATCATCTATTAGTTCATGTAAGGTGGGCGTTAACAATGAATAAAAAAAGAAAAGAAATTCAAACTGCGAGAATGTGGCGCTATTTCTTAGATGCAGCAAGCGATTTAATAGAAGAAAAGGGATTGCATTCTATTACCATTCGTGAAATTGCTGATCGGGCAGGTTATACGAGTTCTACCGTTTATAATTATTTTCAAGACTTGTCGCATTTAAAGTTCTTTGCCGTGATGCGTTATACGAACAGTTATTTTAAAGAACTGCCAATCTACATGGAAAAAGGCCGTAATACAATTGAGAAATGGCTATATGGATGGGAATGTTTTTGTAAACATTCATTTGAATATCCAGAAGTGTATTCCCTGCTTTATATCGAAAGCTTAGGCTCTATTCCGGAAGAACTGATGCAAAACTATTATAAAGTGTATGCGCACGAGATGATCAATCTGTCGGAGAGTGTTCAATCCATTATTTCACATCATAATATTTCGACGCGCAGTTCGTTATATATTCAACAAGCGAAAGAAGATGGATTCATCAAGGAAGAAGATATTGAGTATATCGCCGGTACGACCATGTTAATTTGGAATGGCATGCTAACGACAATGTTGAATTTACGCAAAACATATGCAAAGGAAGAAGCGGCAAAACGGACGATGCACTATATTTATAAAAGTATTATGTATACCGTACTTCCAGAGAAACGAGATCAAGTAGTGTATGACAGTGATATGTTAAAAGATTAAAAGTGTTAAGGAAAGGTTGGATGAGCGTGGTATTTAATATAAGCGATTCGACGAATAGAAAAACCGTTACGAAATTTCCTAGAGAGATTATGAAAAAAGAACATGTATGGATTCCAATGTCGGATGGGGCTAAATTAGCAGCAACGATTTGGCTACCAAAAGATGCCGTGGAAAATCCAGTACCTGCCATATTGGAATATTTGCCATATCGGAAAGATGATTTTACAGCAATCCGAGATTCAGCTCGCCATCCTTATTTTGCTGGTCATGGTTATGCAAGTATTCGTGTAGATATTCGCGGCACAGGAAATTCGGATGGTATTTTGCTGGATGAATATTTAAAGCAAGAGCAAGATGATGCACTCGAAGTATTTGACTGGATTGCAAAGCAGCCATGGGCTACCGGTGATGTTGGCATGATAGGGAAGTCTTGGGGGGGCTTTAATGGTTTACAAGTTGCTGCAAGACAACACCCAGCATTAAAAACGATTATTACCTTGTGCTCCACCGATGATCGATATTCCGATGATGTTCATTATCGTGGCGGGAATATTTTAGCATCGGATATGCTTTGGTGGGCATCTACCATGTTTGCCTATAGCGCGCGTCCTCAAGATCCAGAAGTTGTCGGGGAAAGCTGGAAAGAAAACTGGCTGAAACGATTGAACACACCACCTTATGTTCAGGAATGGATGCGTCATCAGACAAGGGATGCGTACTGGAAACATGGATCAGTTTGTGAAGATTATGCAGCGATCAACATTCCCGTATTTGCTGTAAGCGGCTGGCAGGATGGGTATACGGACGCAGTATTTCGGTTAGTTGAAAACTTGCCAAATGCGAAAGGATTAATTGGACCTTGGGCTCATGAATATCCTGAAGTAGCAACACCAGAACCGGCAATCGGTTTTCTGCAAGAGTGCATTCGCTGGTGGGATCAATGGTTAAAAGGAAAAGATACGGGGATAAAAGAAGAACCAAAATTCATTACTTGGATACAGGATAGTGAATTACCTAAAGTGAATTACGAAGAACGTCCTGGCAAATGGGTAGCTGAAACAGCCTGGCCTTCTGAAAATATAAGTGAAAAGCATTTTTGGCTCAACGATGGAAAGTTGGTCAATGAGGCAATTGGAACGGGAGGTAACATTACGGTTCCGAGTGTTCAAGAGCATGGTTTTTACGCTGGTGTGTTCTGTCCATTTGGCGAACCTGGGGATTTACCGTCTGATCAACGTTTAGAAAATGGAAAGTCCGTTGTATTTACATCAGATCCATTTACAGAGGACTTCGATATGTTAGGACATCCTGTATTTGATATGGAATTTACAACGGATGAAGAAAATGCGCTTGTAGCGGTTCGGCTTAGTGATAAAGCACCGACCGGCGAATCCACTTTAATTAGCTGGGGAATGCTCAATTTAAATCAGCTAAAGTCTCGTGAACATCCGGAAGCTTTACATTCAAATCAAGTATATCAAGCATCCGTTAAGTTAAATGCATTCGGTCAGTCCATTCCTGCAGGTCACCAATTGGAAGTAGCGATTTCACCAACTTACTGGCCGCAAGCCTGGCCTTCACCGAAGCCAGTTACATTAAAGGTACGGACAGGAGCAAAAACGAAGTTAAGACTTCCGATTCGCACCAAGCAGCATGAATTAGATCAATCCATTCATTTTGATCCACCAGAAACAGCACAAGTGATCGATAAAGAAATACTCCGAGCGGAGAACCGTACACGAACCGTTTCTCATCATACGATCACAGATGTTTGGAAACTGGAAGACTATTCGGATGAAGGCGAACGTAAATTGCTCATGAATGGATTAGTCCATGGCAGTGTTAATAAAAACACGTATACAATCAAATCGGGTGATCCACTATCCGCTCACATCCAGTGCGAATGGGAACTAACCGTAGGACGTCAGGAGAACTGGGAAACAAAGCTATTAACGAACAGTGAAATGACGAGTGATCTGACCACGTTTTACTTAAAAAATACAATGGTTGCATTCTATAACGGAGAAGAAATTTTTAGAAAAACATGGAAGGAAGAAATCCCTCGTAATTTTCAATAATCCAAAAGTTGTAATACAAAACAAGCGGTTTTCTGTTATTAACAGAAAACCGCTTGTTTTTAATAAAAATCGGCTAATAGGATGTGGAAAGGATGGTGGATGTATTGGGTATTGTGAACATCTCAATGAACTCGAGCAATAAGGCAGAGCAACTCGCGCAACAAGGCAGAGCAACTCGCGCAACAAGGCAGAGCAACTCGCGCAACAAGGCAGGGAACTCGAGCGACAAGGCAGAAACTCGAGCGATAACAGCAGAAAGTCGCGCAACAACTCAATAAACTCGCGCAATAACTGACTAAAACCATCATTTAAGAAGGGACAGGTACTCCCGAACAATGGACAAATTCAACTACATAATTTAACAAAACGTGTTCATACTAAATACAAATTCATTAAAGGATGAGTTGATTGGTATGGATCACGTAAAGATTTTAGGTATTAAATTTATTACTATTTCAATTACGGTCTTATCATTATTTGGGATTTTTAATGATGTTGGTCTTGGAAATTTGGCCTTGATCAGTTTGCTGACAACAATTATCTCCTATTTGATAGGCGACATGTTTATCCTGCGCAGATTTGGAAATGTAGCTGCTTCCATTGCGGATTTTGGATTGGCGTTCGTTAGTTATTGGCTACTGGGCAGTCTTTTCATTGTAGGAGGTGGACCACTCCTCCTTACAGCACTTGCAGCTGCTTTTTTTACGGCATGTGCAGAGGCTATCATCCACATCTATATTTTGGATGTCTTTACGAACTTTAGAGGTAAAGAAGATAGCGAGGACTACGGAGCAATGGGTAAGCTACAAACGGAATTTGCCGAAGAGATGGATGTGGATAAGCATTCAGGAAAAGATGATCCTTTAAGAAAACAAAAGCGTGATCGCTGACTCGTAATTTAGGATTTTTCGATATTTTGTGGTAGTTGGATTTGCAGATATTTGGGAAAAAGATTGTATCCGTGAATAGTCCTGTGTATCAGAACCATTTGTTTCCATACGAATAGCATGGGAATAAGTGGTTTTTTATTCGACAATATTCAGGGAGTGTAGGCATCATGATTCGACCTAAACTGAGGTCGCAGTTTTTCTTACAGGCTAGAAAAAACAACCCAGGTAGATCAACTAAATAGATGATAGATTAGTTGCAAGTAAGATAGGATACAAGCAAAAAATATGAGTACATAAATGAGTCTGTAAACGACTACATGTCGGAACCTGCTAATAGGTTTTTTCTTTATTTTTATATATCCCAATATATGTGTACAATCTTATATCCAAAAAAATTAATATAGTATTCTATAACCAAAAGAAAGGAGTGTTGCTATGACATCATATAGACGATACAACTCTATTCCCTCCTTTAACAATAATGATAGATATTTCTATGATAACCCAGCGTATAAATGTGATCAGACTTGCGATTCTAGCTCTTGTTCAACTTGTCAGCCGAAACCTAAAAAATGGCGTGCTTTAGACTATTATGACAAAGAGGAACAAAATGATTCCCTACAAGAGGCAAAACAATCTGTATCCAATGTCCAGGAATCCACGGAATGGGTTGTCATTAAGGATTCAGAATGCATTGATGTGACATCCACGGATACGCAAGTAGCTGTCTCCTTACAACTTGCTTTACAGGTTGCAATCGAAGTAGTTCTACGCATAAGCCTTGGTGATTCTGCACAGGTTGACAAAATCACGCAAAGACTGAAAGAAAAGATACAGACAAAGCAAGGAAATCGCCAAAAAACGATTATAGAGAACTCAAAAAATGTAGAAGTCACTACAATGGATACAGATGTAGCAATTAGCATCCAATTACTGCTTCAAATTCTTGTTGCGATAGTAGCTAGTCTGGATATTCTATAATCAATCGTTCGCGGAATCCAGTAAATGCATGGAATCGGGGATCATCAACCAAAGGCGGGAAAATACCAAACAAAGCAAACACAACATCAACCAGACCATATGAAGTATCGACTGCGCCAGAGTAAAGAACCAGTAGTCAGCCGGTTCACTGATTTTCAGGATGGGTTTAAGGAAGGGTTCAAGGGCTTTTTGCGGGTTTCCCCTATGCATAAGCTGGGGAAGTTAAAAAATGATTAAAGAAAGGAATGAATAAATTGGCACGTACAGAGCGTCAAAGGAGACTAATGAATTTAATGAACCAAATGTCGCAAAATTTTATGGCGAATCGTTATAACGCAGATTTTTCGATTGATTTTCCGGAAGTAGATTTAGGTGGCATTCAAACTGGGCACTCTGCACCAGATACACCCGGACCGGGAACACCTCCAGGAACTCCTGAGACAATGAGGGAGTTGCTGTTGACTTTAGTGAATGAACAGGTGGAGATTACGACTCCTTTTGGTATTGTAAGTGGAACTTTGATTGCGGTAAGAGACGATTATATTGTTGTCATTGAAGATACTGGAGCCCAAGCACTGGTTAGAATAGAAAATATTGAATTAGTCAGTGAAGCGTAAAGGAGGAGGGATTGTTATGTTTGAAAATACGTTTGCAGATGAGTTGGCCAAGCGTCTTGGTTCAAGTGTTGAGGTAGCGACGGATAATAACTTAATAGAAGGAATTCTCTCAACGGTTACTCCAAATCTGGTTCTAGTTATTGAGGTTACTAGTGGTTATGGGGATAATGTAAAAATGTATGTTTCCGTCGATGCAATCAACTTTGTTCGCTTTCCAGTAGCAGCATAAAATAAAAAAGGGGAGAATGCGGATTTTGCTATACCCTGGCTATGAAGCCGGGGTATTTTTTTGGATAGGAAAGATGAAGATAACCACTGGAAATAAAAAAATAAAATAAAATGAATGGAAGGCACATATAGATAATCAATGAATACGAATCGAATGCCTGTCCTATTGTAAGCCATGGGAGGGGTATCCCGTTTAGAAGATACCCCGGATCAACCATTATTGTTCTGGTTACGAATGTGCTCACTAACTTCATTGCTGAGGATAAGTGCTTTTAATCCCTCTTCGCCTGAAACGCTAGGTTCCGCTTTGGATTTAGCGCATTGGATAAAATCAAGTAATTCTACGCTTAGCGGCTGGAGAGATGGATCGATCTTAATCGTATGGGTTACCGGAACCGGAATGTTATTTGTATGCTCGATAAAAGGACGTGTTATTTTGATTTTTCGGTTTAAAATATCTGCTTCGATAAAAGCATTTTCTGTAAGAATTTGAATGTCCCTTAATTTTTTTTTCGATTTAAAACTCGCAGTGAGTTGCGCTGTAACCCCTTGTGAGGATTTCGTAATGACAACAGCGTGTTTAGGGGTGTTCTCGTTGACTTCTCCAAGTGCATAAAATTCGAACGTGTTATCTTGCAGAAGCGCATGTAAAATATAGAGGTCATGGATCATTAAATCTTTTACAACGTCCACCTGTTTCATTTTTTCGTCACCGGGACTTAACCGTTTGAAAATGACGCCAACAATTTTTTCATGTTCTAATTCTTTTCTAAGGTACTGAATGAACGGATTAAATAATTCAATATGTCCCATTTGCAGTTTCACTCCCGCTTTACTTGCTTTATGAAGTAAATCTTTTGCTTGAGCGATTGTGCTTGTGATTGGTTTTTCCATTAACATGTGTACGTTACGTCTTATACAGGCTAAACCGACTTCATAGTGAAATTCCGTTGGCACAGCAATGCTGACAGCGTCAACGGTTTGCAGAAGCTCATCGACCGATTGAAACGGTTTGACGTTGTATTTTTTAGCAATGTGATTGCTCCTTTTTTTGTCGTTGTCATAGATACCGATTAGCTGGCAAGCGTCAGGCATCGAAAGGTAGGTTCGCACATGATTTTCTCCCATATTTCCTGTTCCAATCACACCGACTTTCATATATATTCTCCTCACTTTTTCAAATTACTAATGTATCCTATGCGCCAGTTGGCAAACGAAGATGGACTACCATAACGAAAACGCAAATTTGGCGTTTGTACAATAGACAAATAGAAGAAAAAGAGGTGAACGATGGATGAATCTATTGTTTATTGCTGAGGATACATCAAAGGGGCTGGATAAAAATTTTTACTTCCTCGAGCAGGAACTTGCGACGAGGCTAAATGTGATGGTTTGGAGGAGGGGCGGTCATATTGATTGGATATTGAAACAAATCCCGTATCAGCCAGATTTTATCTTGCTGCTAAATGACATAGGGAATAGAATGTCGCCCATGATAAAAGGACTCGGCAATGTGGCTATTCCTTCAGGACTCTTTGTGAATGATGTTCACCGTTTTACTAGTCTGCGCAGAAACTATATTCATAAAAATAAGATCCCTTATATTTTCCCCGTTGTTCGTGGGAAATTTATCGAAACGTATCCGGAATTCGAACATAAAATGCAGTGGCTGCCTCATTTTATTCACCCTGATTTATATCAAGATTACGGGCTGAAAAAGGAAATCGATCTCCTAATGATGGGGGCGGCGAATGATTTCTACCCGCTGAGGCAGAAAATTATTAAGACGTATAAAGGAGATTCGAAGTTCACGTATCATCCGCATCCGGGTTACCGGACGTTTCGGGAAAAAGAAGAGAAGCGGCTTTTTATCGGTACAAGGTACGCGAAAGAAATTAACCGGGCGGCTATTTTTTTTACGAGTCCGTCTGTTCTTTATTATCCAGTTGCCAAATATTTTGAAGTACTAGCTTGCAAGACACTCCTGCTTGCCCCGACTTTCCGTGAACTGGAGGATCTTGGTTTTATACCGGGATATCATTTCGTACCGATTGATGAATATAACTTTAAAGAAAAAGCGGCTTATTATTTAGAGAATAGGGCACAGCGGCAAAAGATTGCTGAGCAGGGATACCATTTTGTTCACAAGGAGCATACGATTGGCCTGCGAGGAAAGCAGCTTGTAAAAAAACTGGAGCGAATACTCAAAAATGAAAGGAGATTTTAGCTTGTCGAACATTCCGCAAAGTGCAAAACTGGGACAGCATGTAGTGATTGAAGAAAACGTAAACATTGGGAAGAATGTGGTGATCGGTCATCATACAACCATTCTAGCAGGCACGAAAATAGGGGATCATGTCACGATTGGCTCACAATGTGTGCTAGGCATCCAACCGGGCGGGAGTGCAAGAATGCGAAAAACATCTAAAAGGGACATGGAGCTTGTGATTGAAGAAGGGAGTCGAATTGGCCACGTGACCTCCATCTATGCTGGTACGAAACTTGGGAAAAATGTGTTTGTTGGTGATCATGCAAGTATTAGGGAAAATGTATCGGTTGAAGAGGAATCGGTGGTTGGAAGAGCATCTATCGTTGAATTAAATACAAAAATAGGCAAGGGCTGTACCATTCAGACGCTCGCTTACGTAACAGGGGATACGACACTTGAGGATGATGTTTTTATTGGTCCATGTGTGTCAATGTCGAATGATAAATACATGGGTGCACAAGCATTTTCTTTAAACGGACCATATATTAAACAAGGAGCGAAAATAGGAAATAATGCTTCTCTTCTTCCAGGTATTACAATTGGTCAAAACACGATTATCGGTGCAGGAGCTGTTGTGACCAAAGATATGGAAGATAACATCACTGCTGCAGGGATTCCTGCTAGGAAAATAAAATAGAAACAGCCGAACACGATTTATTTTTTCTCAGGGGAAAGGAGGGAATTGATTTGGCTAAAAAAATATGTATGGTTGTTGCTTATCATCCATTTTTGGATGCGAGAATCTTTAAGAAAGAAGCAAAAAGCTTACAAAAAATGGGATACGATGTCACGATGATTGTTCCAAGAAAAAAGGGACATTTATTTGATATTGACGGTACACCAATCAAGGATCGTTTTCGGCATAAAATTTTTACGCATGAAGGCATTAAAATCATCACTTACCATTCGGAGAGTGCTAGAACGCCATTGAACAAAGTTTTAAATGATGAGGTGGTGTGGGAAAATCAAGGATTTAATAACCCTTTAACACAGCTTGCGATGAAGCAAGACGCGGATATTTACCATACCCATGAATACCTGTCTCTTTTTGCAGGCATCGGCATCAAGCGCCTGATGAAGAAAAGAAAAGGAAAGGACGTAAAATTAATTTATGATAGCCATGAATTGATACCTGATCCATTATCCCCTAGCTACACAGAAGAACACAGAAAAAATTTGCAGGAGAAGCTTTTTTTAATGCTGGACGAAGTGGATTATGTCATTACGGTTTCCGAATCGATTAAATCCTGGTATTTATCGCATAAACCAGATCTACCGGTCGAAATCATTTATAATTCACCACCGCTTGCTAGAAGTTATAAACCCAAAGCATATGATACTGATGGTCTAACAGTCTGTTATGAAGGAAATATGGAAGGAAAGAAAGGCAGTAGGGAAAAAATGATTGGCATTTCCGACATCTGCTTTAAAAAATTCAATTTCCGGTTTAAAGTGATTGGAGGAAGTCGGTTCGGTGATTCATTGGAGATTCCACATCATCTTGAGGATGTGATCAAATTAAATGGATGGGTCGATTATCACACCATCCCAGCCCATATGAAAGATGCTGACGTTGGTTGGATTGATTTGGAAGACGTGGAGCAGTCCCTGAATCTCGCTTATTCCCTACCAAATAAATTTTTTAGCTATTTGAATAATGGTCTGCCAGTTATCGTGAATCAAAGTCATGCGATGGAAGCATTTATCCGCAAGCATCAATGTGGATTTGTCATCGGAAAAAAAGAAGCTACACCTGCCGATTATGCGGATGCTTTGCTTTCTTTGCAGCAAGATAAACAGCGGTTGAAGCGGATGAGTCAGAATGCTCGTCAGGTAATGGAAAGACTTTATTCATGGGAAAAAATGGAGGAGCGCTTGCTGTATGTTTATCAACAGCTTGAAAAATGACTAGAGGAAAGGGTGGCGAAACCAATTGCGAGTATTGCATATTCCTGAAGGGGGGCTGCCGGTGATTACTTTATCCCGTGCACTGCGCTTGAAGGGGATTACTTCTTCCGTATGCCATTTTTACGAAAATCGTTACAATTTCGAATCTGATGTATGCCTGCATTTGCAAAACATCCCGAAACATCTCAGGGAAAAGGAAATTAAAAAATATTTGGATAAGGCCATACACGAATACGATATTTTCCACTTTCATTTTGGCGGAACTTTCTTTTCAGATAAAAGGGACCTGGAGAGATTGAAGCGGGCGGGAAAGAAAATGGTTGTCCATCATCACGGGTCGGACGTGCGCATGTTATCTGTTGCAAAAGAGCGAAATCCTTACGTCCGTGTTAAACCAGAATGGACTGAGGGAAAAATAAAGAAGAGCTTATCGAAACTATCAGCGTATGTGGATCATGCGATCGTTCAGGATGAAGAATTAAAAACGTATGTAAAGGATTATTATAATCATACACACGTCATCCCACATATTGTTGACCACAACGAACTTCAGCCAAATTATCCTCCAGTCAAATCAACTCCTCTCGTTCTTCATGCCCCGACAAAACGCGATTTAAAAGGCACTGAATTTGTTCTTAGTGCCGTTGAAAAGTTGAAAAAAGAAGGTATTTCATTTGATTTTCGATTAATCGAAGGGATGGATCATCAGGAAACGATGAACCTATTATCAAAGGCAGATATCGTCATTGATCAGCTGCGCATCGGCGCCTCTGGGTATCTGAGCACCGAAGCCATGGCACTTGGGAAACCGGTGATTTGCTATATCAGGGAAGACTTGGTGGATGCGTATCCAAAAGATTTTCCGATTGTGAACGCTCATCCTAACACGATTAAGTCTGTTTTAAAAAAATTAATACAAAATCCAGCCCAGTGGAAAGAACTTGGGGTGAAAGGAAGAGCGTATATTAAACACCACCATATCGCGGCTGAAGTGATTGATGATTATATTGATATTTATAAACAATTATAGTGTGGGAGGGGGAGACCCTCTCCCTTTGCTTAGGCGGCTTCGTGAAAATTGGTCATCTATATGCGTTTTGATGTCTAAAAAATATTAAAACAGGCAGAGATGGCCACTAATCAGCGCTCTGATGACCAAATCACCTAAAATCGAGCAACTACGCTCATCCTAAGAGAAAAATATGATCCAATCTTAGGTAGCACACCCGATCTCTTCCTATTCTCAACCTTCTCCCCTAACTTCTTTCCAAAATAGTACAGATTTTTTCAGCCGTTTTTCCGTCACCGAAAAGAGGCGGATGCACCTGCGGGATTTTTAGTGCCTGAACGGTATGGATGATTTTTTTTGGATCCGCTCCTGCCAAGTGATTCCAGCCGGTTTCAACTGTTTCTGTCCATTCGGTTTCATCTCTTAGCGTCACACAAGGCACCTTTAGCATGTATGATTCTTTTTGCAAACCCCCGGAGTCTGTTAAAATCGTATTTGCTTCTGAAGCAATGGTGATCAGGTCAAAGTAACGGAGGGGCTTTGTCGTTTTTATCGAAGGGTGGTTGATCATGTGCGTTAATCCAAATGCTTGTATTTTTTGTTTTGTTCTTGGATGAAGAGGAAAGACAACCTTCCTTTTAAGTTGCTGCAGCGCCTTCAAAATGGCTTTCAGGCGCCCGGTATCGTCTGTGTTTTCAGCCCTGTGTATAGTTGTAAGATCGTAGTGCTTTGGTGAAAGAGACAACTCCTTTAAGATGTTTGATTGCTGGAGTGCTCGTGATTTAAAGTGAAGGAGCACGTCATACATAATATCTCCTGTCTGGTATACGCCACGATGGATTCCTTCCCGCCCTAAATTTTTCACCGCTGCCGGAGTTGGGCAAAATAGCCAGTCGGAGAGATGGTCTGTAAGAATTCGATTTCGCTCTTCCGGCATTTTTTTATTAAAACTTCGAAGCCCTGCTTCTACATGCGCTATGGGGATGTGGAGATTCGCCGCTGCAATACTACCTGCCAATGTTGAATTGGTATCTCCATATACAAGGACAATGTCTGGACGAACGGAAACCATGATACGCTCGAGTTTCTCCAGCATCCTGCCGATTTGTTTTCCAGGCGATGCGGAACCCACCCCGAGGTAATGATCTGGCTTTGGGAGTTCTAGTTGTTTGAAAAAAACGGAAGACATATTATCATCGTAATGCTGTCCAGTGTGTACGATCACTTCATCGGCGTTTGCGCGTGTTTTTAAAACATCAGAAATCATACTTGCCTTGATAAATTGTGGTCGTGCTCCAACGACTGTTAAGATTTTCATTTTTTTCTCCTTTCTATGAAATCATTAATCTATTCTATTCGTTATGGACCTTTTCTGGTTCTTCTTTTTCTGTTTTTTAAATATAAATTCGATAAGGACGAATATGACCTACAGAAGAGGAGGGGGAAAAGATGGGTGAGCATGTTTGTTTTTTAGTGTCGGAACATCCCTTTCTTGATGCGCGTATTTTTAAAAAAGAAGCAAAAAGCCTGCTGAAACAAGGATATAAGATGACAATGATTGTCCCTCGAAAAAATGGAAATCTATTTGATGTTGATGGCAGTGTTTTTACGGACTGTTTTCAAAAGCAGACATTTATCCATGAAGGAATTAAAGTAGTTACATATGAACAGATCTGTCCGCAAAAAAACATCAAAACACTGCTTTATAACATGCAGTCCGGTACCGCTGAGCGTTTTACGGATCCATTGACAGCACTGGGGATAGCTGAGGAAGCGGATATTTATCATGCGCATGAATTCTTTTCGCTTTATTCCGGGGTCGGCGTCAAGCGTGCTCTTACGGAAAAGGGAAAGCAGGTCAAGTTAATCTATGATAGCCATGAACTGGAACCTGATCCACTAAGTTATGAAGCTCAAAAAACGAAAAACATCAAAACGCAAATACTAGAGCAGATGTTAAACGAAGTGGATTATGTCATTACCGTATCTAATTCCATCAAAGCGTGGTACCTTTCCATCAATCCAAAACTCCAAGTCGAAGTCATTTACAATTCACCTCCATTAGCATATCCTCGCGAATTGAAACAGGGAACGGACGCAGACTTCTTGCTGGCATATGAAGGAAACATTAGTCCAAAAAGGGGAAGTTTTCATAAATTAATGGATGTACTGGACTTATGTCAGCAAGAATTTAATCTGAATCTCAAAGTCAAAATGATCGGCGGAGAAAAAGTTTCGAGTAAAGCATCTGCCCTCTCTATCCCAGCTCATTTAAAAGATAAAGTGATTTTTACCGGTTGGGTGAACTATGAATCTATTCCGGGTGTCATGCGGGACGCTGATATGGGGTGGGTGGATTTAGATGCTTTTCATTCCTTAAACAATCGGTTCGCCATGCCAAATAAATTTTTTAGTTATTTAAATAATGGAGTCCCTGTGTTAGTCAATCAATGCAAAGATATGGAAAGCTTTATTCAGCGCTACGGGTGCGGACATGTTGTAAGCAAGCTGCAAGCGACTGCGCGAGATTATGCTGAAGCCATCTCTTTTTTGCATGCAAATAGAGAGCGTGTGATGGAAATGGGGCGAAGTGCACGAAAGGCTATGGAAACTACGTACAGCTGGGGGCACATGGAAAAAAAGCTTTTTGCCGTTTATAAACAATTGTAAAAAAGGCGTTATCACGGGATAAAAGTGTTTTTTATGGATTGGATAGTTTGATGTACAATCATTCCGATCTCACTAGCATAAATTGTAATAGAATCAACTTACTAACTGCAGAAAAGAGGTGGAATAGGTTGATAGACCAACGTACATCGCAGCCGAATGCAGCTGTAGTCGGACTCGGAAAGATAGGATTGACATTAGCTGCCGTTTTCGCCAATAATGGATACAATGTGTTCGGTGCAGACATAAACGAAGATGTCGTAACAGCTGTGAATCAAGGAAAATCGCCTATCAAAAATGAACCAAAGCTGGATCAGCTCGTCTTACAAGCACATCAAAATCAAACATTATCAGCTACTAGCCTGACAGCGGATGCAGTAGCAAAGTCAGAAATTATCATTGTAATTGTTCCTGTGTTTGTTGATATACAAAATAACATCGACTATCAATGGATGGATCAGGCTGTTGAAGCTATAGCAAAAGGAATCAAACAAGGCTCCCTCGTCATTTTTGAAACGACATTATCACCGGGGGATACGAGAAATCGATTCGGGAGGAAAATAGAAGAAGTTTCCAGACTGAAATTAGGAGAAGATTTTCATCTCGCATACAGCCCTGAAAGAGTTTATTCTAATCAAATCATCCAGGACTTAGCGAATTACCCAAAAGTAGTTGGGGGACTGGATGAGAAAAGCTTGGAACTAGCTTCTACATTTTATAAAAAAGCAATCGGCTGTGAATTGATTGAAGTCAGTTCTTTAGAAACCGCCGAATTCTCGAAAGTTGCAGAATGTGTTTACAGAGACGTGAATATTGCACTCGCTAATGAATTCGCTAAGTTTGCAGAAACAAAAGGCATTTCCATTTCTGAAGTTATCACCGCAAGCAATAGTCAGCCTTATTCTCATATTCACGCGCCAGGCATCGGTGTGGGCGGCCACTGCATCCCCATCTATCCATACTTTTTTATTCATAAAGGTCTGGATCGCGGTCTAACCCCTATAGCGAGACGGATGAATGACGGGATGGCCGCTTATGCAATAGGGAAGGTGGAAGATAGGATTGGGACGTTAAAGGATAAAAATGTCCTTATACTAGGATTATCTTATCGAGGTAACGTGAAAGAGGCGACCAAATCAACGACACTGTTGTTAATGGAGCAGCTTCAGGAGAAAAAAGCTAATGTATTTGTCAATGATCCGCACTTCGCGGAAAGTGAAGTACAAAAATATGGAGCTGACTCCCTATCTCTTCAGGGATCATTTGTGTCTGAAGTCGATATCGTTATCCTGCAGGCATTTCATGAGGAATACAGCACGATTGATTTTGAAAATTTTCGTAATTGCAAGCTCGTCCTTGATGGGAGAAATAAATTAAATAAAGAAGAAATAACCCGACTTGGCATAAAATATGAAGGTATCGGGGAATAAAGGAGATGAAAAAATGCCAGACAGGATACCTATGGTAGATTTGAAGGAAGAATTAAGATTAATTCGAACACCTCTGTTAGAGGAAATTACCGAAGTCTTAGATAGCGGGGACTATATACTGGGGGAAAAAGGAAAAAAACTCGAAGAAATGGTAGCAGGCTATGTTGGAGCTTCCTATGGGATCGGTGTCGCAAACGGAACAGATGCACTACAGTTGTCCCTTGCTTCACTGAACGTCGGGCCGGGTGATGAAGTGATCACAACCCCATTCACATTTTTTGCTACAGGAGAGACAATTGCACAAGTAGGAGCAAAGCCAGTTTTCGTTGATATTGAAGAAGAAACGTATAATATGGACCCTTTTAAACTCGAAGAAGCGATTACTCCAAACACAAAAGCAGTCATCGTCGTTCATTTGTACGGGAAAGCTGCGAATATGAAAGAAATCATGAAAATCGCAAAAGCCCATCATTTGTGGATCATCGAAGACGCATGCCAAGCGATTGGAACAGAAGCAGACGGGAAAAGAACCGGGGCAATCGGTGATATTGGCTGTTTCTCCTTCTTTCCGTCCAAAAACCTCGGAGCATTTGGAGACGCTGGCATGGTGACAACTAATCATAAAAAGGTTGATGAGCGGATAAAGAAGTTAAGAAACCATGGTAGCGAAACGAAATATTGTCACGATTCCATCGGGATGAACAGCAGGCTCGATGAACTTCAAGCAGCAATTTTACTTGTGAAATTATATTATCTGGATGTTTTCTTGCATAACCGAAAAGAGATTGCGAGAAAATACACCGAAAATCTGCACCCATCTCTGAAGAAACCATGTGTAGCGACAGGTCGTGAACACACATTTCATCAATATTGCATTGAATTAGACAGGAGAGATGAGCTTGCTTTAGAATTAAAAAATACTGGAATTGCCTCCGCAATTTATTACCCCGTCCCCCTCCACCTGCAGAAAGCTTTCCACTATCTATCTTATAAGAAGGGTGACTTTCCAGTTGCAGAAAAAGCGTCTGAGCGGATACTCGGACTTCCTATCTTTCCGATGTTAACGTATGAAAACCAAAATCACATCATTGCAACGGTGAATAAATTTATAGAAAACAATGGAGAAAACAGCTAAGTTGGAGTTTTCTGCAGGGACAGAAAACTTTCTGTTTTTTGCGAATCAAGCAGTAAGATCCACCCGCACCAAAAGCTGGTCAGGTCGAGCGACAGTTGGTCGTCCAAGTCGCGCAATAACCTGTTCCATTCATGCGAGAATCACCCCAAGTCGCGAAACGGCCTTCCATTATAAAAGAAGGGAATTTTCTGCCCCCCCCGGTAGAAAATTCCCTATTTGAGTGTCTTTAAAAATGCCTTCCAGTTGGCAAGATTGTTTTTCGTAATGCTGTTCTCATGTTCCCTTACATTATAAACCGTGAAATCGCAGTATAGAAACTGCCAGTCTCTGATTAAACGGTTTAGCACACTCACGTCTTCATATAGTCTTCCATTTTCAAATGCAATTACCGGAAATCCCCCGATCTTTTTTAAAGAAGAGGTCCGGTAAATTCTCGGCCCAAGTGGAAATCGATAAGCCAGCAATTCGGCTCTATCTTTTACTTTCTTCCCCATTGCAATCCTTTTAAAGAGAAGGTCGCCCTTTGCTTGCTTCCACTTTTTTAAATTCCCATATAATAATACAATATCCTCCGGTAGATCAGATAATTGTTTTTTTATGACCGAGATAGCATCCGGATCAAGCCAGTCATCTGCATCAAGTTCTAAGATAAAGTCAGATGTAACATAAGGCAGCAACTGATTTAAAGCCCGTGCTTTTCCTCCGTTTTTTTTATGGAATACCTGTACTTTTTCTCCGTCCCGCCATTTTTGTAGCTGGTGATAGGAATGATCGCTTGATCCGTCATCCATGATTAATAATTGATCCGGCTGCGCGTTTTGCAAGAGGCAAGAGGCAACTGCGATTTCTACGTAATTTTCCATATTATAATTGGAAAGAAGTAGGGACACGGTCGGGGATCGTGGCTCCACCTGATTTTCTAGCTGATATTTTTGGATCATTTTTTGCTTATGGATGGTGTTTGTGGAATTACTTTTTCTTGCTTGTTTGATGAGTCCCTCTTCAAAAGTGATCAGGGAACGATCCACGTTGGAAAGCCAGGCAGGAAAAAGTGCCTCCTTAAATGGTACTTGTAGACGAGAGAGTAGTTTATGCTTTCTTAAAAAGGAAGTCCTAACGAGCAATGGTTGATGATGGGGCGTTTCTAAAACTTGCTTTGTAGCAAGATTGAGGGAATTCACATGTACAGCAGGAGAGAGGTATTCGTTATCCTGAAGAAATAATAGATACGTACTATCGATTGGTTGGATGGTATGATTAATTGTTTCGCCTATATCCTTTCCATTGACCGGAATAGGTTTGATTTCATCCAGCCAATCATGTTCAGACATGCTGATGGAAGAGGTATTTGGATCCTGCAGGACGATAACAGATTTGATTCTAGCGTTGATTTTTTTTAATGAGAAGATCGCTTTATTAAGAATTGCCTTGCTGGAATAGGGCATGAGGACAGCAGTTATATCTTTCAATCGTAAACCTCCTTCCTTCAATGATTGTACTTTTTCACATACAAAGAAGAACTTTTCTAGAGTTGAGGGGGGACTTTCTTTAGCCCCCACTGAAATGTCTTAATGATTTCGTTATGGCTTAGGAGACGCTAAGAAAAGGCTAGATGTGCCTATGCAAATCCTCAAGAAAGCGATGGATCTATTCTGTGAAATTTAGTCTGTATTGTGGGATTCAGGAGCTTCTTCAAATGGTATTGGCGTGATCGGATCCAGGCATGTGATACCTAGAAAATGGTCTAGGTTGACGATGATGCAAATGCCCGTTGCCTGGAAATCAATTACGAGGTCATCTGTCGGAAAAAATGGAGCAATCGTACCGCTGTCATCCTCTAGTTCTGGCATTAAAATGTCACGTGATTCTGTAACTGGCAATAACAATTCCAACTGAAGACAGTTGTCACTGCCTTTTACAAATCGTTTTGCACGAAAGATAGGTGTTTCGATACTGCCAAAGAAGGTATCCTCTTTCTTATCTAATGGAGCCTGAAATACACCACTTCCCATGAACGGCTTGCACGTGTCAGCGCAATAAAGGATAAATGGAATTGTGGTATGACTTGGATTAACGGCACTTGGTTTTCGTAATTGGCGAATCGAATTTTCACAGCTTGTCGCACAACGATCTTCCGCTTCCTCCTGTACTTTCACAATTCTTCTTATAACGTCTTTTACACATTCCTCCGGTTTCTCTTTCGACTCACCATATTGCTTATACTGTTTAGATTCATCCATAATAGCTCTCCTTTTTATAAAACTAATTAGCGCTATCTCTATTAATTTATGTCAGTAAAAGGATAAAAGGATGTATAAGCGTCCACAAAAAGAAAAAATGGTCGTGATGCCTCGTTGCTTTAGAGGAATGCCTGTCATTTCCTGAACGTTTTCGAATAAGTAATGAAACAAAGCAGCCATCCAAGAAGGGAATGGCTGCTTTATTTTCATGTTTTTTATTCTGCTGGTTCGTGTTGGATACTGACTTCGAACATGGAAAGCTCGGAGCCAAGAATAGGGCTATCTTCTGATTTTTGCTCTTGTTTCTTTTTTGCTGCATGGGCTTTTTTAGATGCTCTGCTTTCTCTCCAGGCATCAAAATAAGCTTGACTTTTCCATGTGGTGCAGATTTGCAACTCCTCATCGTCCGTTGTGTTTTCTTTCTTTAGTACTTCCATGAAAACAAACCCTTCAAAGGTATGTACGGATTTAGGTGTTTTAAATCGTGCGAGGATTTCTTCTGTCCTTCCTTTTTTTATACGTAGTGTGTTTACTGCTTTGATCATTGTCATATGATTTCCTCCTTAGCGAATTGTTTTTGCAGGTATTCTAGCACCGGCGTGGCTGGCATTCCGCCCATTTCTGCATGACGAATGAGCGGAATGCCGTGTGGACCGGCTGCATGAAGTGCGCTTGGCTGCCGGTCAATCATTCCTTTTACAATCGCGAGTTCCCCGAGCATGGCTGCAGCGAAAATATCCATTCGTGCACCGCGCTCAAGGAGCCACTCGACGATGTCGCGGTTCCCTGTATGTGCGGCAGCGCCAAGACCGCTCTCCCAATCATCTTTATTCCAATTGATAACCGCGTGAATTAATGCAGGCTCCTGCTCAATGAGCCGTTTTACTTCCTCAAAATTTCCATGAGCAGCAATAATATAATCTTTTACTAATTCAGGATTTAATGGTTCTCGTTTCATATAGACATCTCCTTTTACAATTTTAATGGGGTGAAAAATGTATTTCCATTTTGTTTATGAATCGTTGCATCAATCTGAAATATCGATTGGAACATCTCACGACACAAGACACACTGTGGAATACCATCATAATGAATGTTGCCATTTTTCATCACAACGAGGCGGTTACTGTACCGGGCAGCTTGATTAATATCATGCAGAACCATAAGTACCGTCATGCCAAATTGCTTATTTAATTGTTGTACCAATTCCATGACATCGAGTTGATGGGCAATATCAAGAAAGGTAGTCGGTTCATCTAGTAGCAGGATTTTTGGGCGCTGGGCAATAGCAAGGGCAATCCATGCGCGCTGTCTTTCTCCACCGGATAGGGAATGCAGCATCCGGTTTTTGTAATTGGTTAGATTTGTTACCTCTATGGCCCATTGAATAATTTCCTCATCTTCCTTTGCCAGCCTGCTGTGAGATTTGCGATGTGGGTATCTGCCAAATTCAATCAGTTCCTGTACGGTTAAATCCGATTGTTGCTCTTGCATCTGCGGGAGCATGGCGAGCTTTTTGGCAACATCCTTGCTTTTCATTGAATCGATCACGCTGCCATCGAGAATGATTTCGCCTTCTTTCGGCTTGATTAACCGGGAAATCAGTCGTAGCAATGTAGACTTCCCAGATCCATTGGGGCCTACAAGACTGACAATCTCTCCTTGGTTGATGTTCAAATTTACTCCATTCAGCTGAAATGACACAGAATGTTCAAATGAAACATCTTTAGTGCGAAGCAAATGAATCCCTCCTTCTATGAATCATGTATAAGAAAAATGGACCTCCCAGGAACGATAATAAAATTCCAACAGGTATTTCAATTGGTTCAAAAGCACTCCGGGCAATCGTATCGGCAAGGACGACCAACAATCCTCCTCCAAGCGCAGAAGCGGGAAGAAGGTACTTATGATCCCCGCCAATCATAATGCGAAGAATATGCGGTACCACCAGTCCCACAAAGCCAATTAATCCTGCGACACTTACCGCAATGCCTGCAAGTAAGGTACTTAATATAATAAGGAAAAAACGGGTTCTCTCCACATTATGTCCAAGCAGTTTTGCCATTTCATCTCCCAGCCGGAGTATACGAATATGCTTGATGCCGTAAATTGCCAAAAGAAGGGCGGCGATGGCATAGTAAATAATCATCTCAAACTGATTCCAGCCTACTCCTGCGATTCCCCCGGCTAGCCAAGGAAGCACGGATTGGACACGATCACTATACAAAATCATGAGTGCACTCATAGCCGCGCCAATCACAGCATTAATAGCAACTCCGACAAGAATAATCCGTACCGGAGAAGTTCCTCCCTTCCACGAAAGGATGTAAATGAGAAGCGCGGTAATAAGCGCTCCTAAAAAAGCGGCAAGTGGTACCAGCGCAATGTACGCCGGAAAAATAATCATGATGACTGTAGCAGCAATACCAGCACCAGATGAAACACCGATGATTCCCGGATCGGCAAGGGGATTGCGCATGACCCCCTGAAGAATGGCACCAGATGAAGCAAGGCACATACCTACAATTAATCCAATTAACACACGGGGAAAACGCAAATCCCACACAATACGCCTTGCCAATGAGTCTTCTTTACTAAAAATGCCATCCCATATGCCTTGCAAACTAAATGAAACTTGCCCAATCATTAGGCTCATGATAGAAGCAACCACTAGGAATAAGCCACATGTCAGGATGACGATGGTCCGTTTTTTCGCGAGCGGATGTCTGTTTTTTTGTACGATATTCTCCATCACTTCCATCTTTAGTTCGCCTCAGTGAGATTTTCTTGCATGATTTGCAGTGCCTCTGCCACCTTCGTTCCGGGGTTGGATCCGAATAAATGGGATGGAAGCACAATGACACGATCATTTTTTACTGCATCAAGGTTTTTCCATGTCGCATTTTGATTCATTTCTTTTTGAAATGCTTGCTTGACTCCCTCTGGGTCACCGTGGGTGATTAGCATGATGATCTCAGGATTCTTCTTAATGATTTTTTCTGGACTGATACTGGCGTATTGCGGAAATTTCTCTTCCTTTGGAAAATCGGCGGCAATATTTTTTCCACCGGCTTTTTCAAGCAGATCACCGGATAAGGAGCTTGGAAGTGCTGCCAGATATGTACCCGGAGCCCCGTATACGAGTAGTGTCCTAGCATTTGGAGCGTCGCTGTTTTTTATCTTGTCAATCTTATCTGAAATGCTTTGATTGATTTTTTTCGCTGATTTTTCTTTCCCCAGCAAGGTTCCAAATGTATGTATCGAATCCTGGATATCTTCGATGGAATTTGCTTTCGTATAAACCAGTTGAATGCCTTGCTGCTTCATTTTATCTTCATACTGCTTAAAGCTGATGGGGACCACCAAGACTTCCGGGTTTACTTTTGCAATTAATTCGAAATTAGGCTGATGCGGGTTGCCGATTTCTGTGATTTTGTCGTTTTTTGTAGCAGCCGGACCGCTTGATGTAGGGCGACCAGTTAGGTTTGCATCCAGTGCCTGTAAAATATCGAGTACTCCAGAATCAAGTGTAGCAATGGATGTTGGAGCTTCTTCAAAAGTTAGCTTCTGCCCAGATGCATCGGTAATTTCAATTGTATTTGTTTGTGATTCTTGCTTTTCATCTGTTTGTTGGGCTTTCTCTTTTGCTGTGGACGTGTTACTTTCCTGACTGCATGCAGCCAAAGCGCATAACAGCGTTAAAAATATAATTAAGATTAAGACTTTCTTCACTTTTTCTCCTCCTATTTAATAATGATAATCATTCTCATTGGTTTGTATTATAATTGAGAATGATTATCAATGTCAACAATTATTGAAAAAATTTCAAAAATAAATGGGATGGTGCCTGTCAGTTCTGCAAGTTTCACAGGTTGATTGTTTTAGTTAGACGAATGTTTCTTGTTTTTAAAAATATTAAGGAAGAAACACGATCATTTAGCATTTATCATTTCAGGTGGGAAGACTCCCTTTACCATTTTGTGCTAGGGATAGCCAAAAATAGGGGGTGATAAATATGAGGTTGTGACAAGAAATGTTTTGGTACGTAACATATCCAAGCAATAATTACCCCATACGTAGCGAAGTTGCGAAAACCAAGCTAAAGTAGAATGTGTGGTAATCCACCGTGCAAAATTTGTCGCCATCACCGTAGGGACTACGGGTGGAGCCTGCTCCATGGTTACACTGGTGTTCGCAGGAATCTTCCACTTTTAAACAAAGTGAAAGTGGGAGTAGTTCAACGAATGGAACCAATGTACAAGTCTTCGAAAGAATGTTTATGGTGCAATCGTTTTTTGATTTGGGTTATTTTGGAATAGAAAAGTGGTTGACTATTTCTCTTGATGGTTGTATTATTGAATTCCGCTGTTAAAAACAGTGGTTATTTACGAAAAAGAAAAAATGAATAAACATTCTTTCATCATTATAAAATATGTCAAAATTTAATTCGCTAGCCTATTTTAATAAGTAATGAGCGGATAGGTTGATTTGAAAAAGATTTTTTGAAATTCCTATTGACATGAAAATGATAGAATGATATATTAATAAAGTCGCCATTTTGAACGGCGAAGCACAATTTGCTCTTTGAAAACTGAACAAAACAACCAGTATGTCAAGAATATAGATGA
>NZ_JAGIKX010000030.1:0-38092 GCF_017874635.1 Virgibacillus alimentarius | reverse complement strand
GTATAGAATAAAATTAAACCGCCGTATACGGATCCGTAAGTACGGTGGTGTGAGAGGTCGGATAATCAATTAATGATTATCCTCCTACTCGATGCATTTTATAGTATAAAGTTAACAAGATTCATCTTTTTAGTCCCCCCTCGTTATGGGTATATTATAATAGATGTCTCTAGTTGATCGTCAGAGAGGGAGTGTTAAAAATGGAAGAATCGAACGAGTATGAAAGCCACATTGAAAACTTGCAAAAAGCATTAAAAAACGAGCAGACCGAAGCATTTCGAACCGAATTTATGGATATGCATCCATATGAACAGGCGATGTTTTTTAAAGATCAGCCCAAAAATAGCCGGTTGCAAATTTATGCTTATTTATCTCCCGAAGAACTTTCTGTTATTATGGAAAATATAGAGCTTGAAGACACTGAACCATTTTTCTCCGAGATGGATCCACGTTTCGCTTCCATGGTTTTTGCAGAAATGGCTGTCGACGATGCAGTTGATACATTAAACGAAATGGATAAAGACAAAGTAGCAAGCTTTTTGGCAATCATGGATCATGAAGCGGCAGAAGAAATTAAGCAACTGCTTCATTATGAAGAAAAAACGGCCGGTAGTATTATGACAACTGAGTTTGTTGCTTTATACAAAACACAGACAGTAAAAGAAGCAATGCATGAATTGAAGGAGATCGCTCCAGATGCGGAAACCATTTATTATTTATATGTCCTTGATAGCGATAAACGTTTAGTAGGTGTTTTGTCTCTGCGTGATTTAATCATTGCAGGAGAAGATACCAAAATTGAAGAAGTTATGAGTGAAAAAGTAGTATCCGTCTCCGTTGGTAAAGATCAGGAAGAGATTGCAAAAATGATGCGGGATTATGATTTTCTTGCTGTACCTGTTATTGATTTTCAAAATCATTTACTAGGAATTATTACAGTTGATGATATTATGGATGTTATGGACGAAGAAGCTAGTGATGATTATTCTAAATTAGCGGCTGTCACCGATGTACAAAAGATTGACACAGGCCCAATAACTGCAGCAAAAAAGCGTTTGCCATGGTTAATCATTTTATTATTTCTAGGTATGTTTACTGCTAGTTTAATTGGGCAGTTTGAGGAAACGCTTGAACAGGTAGCAATTTTAGCGATATTTATGCCGTTAATTGCGGGAATGGCCGGGAATACCGGAACACAATCTTTAGCAGTAGCTGTTAGAAGCCTTGCAACAGGGGAGTTTGGCAAGCAAGGGAAGCTTAGCCTAATGATGAAAGAAGCAACAACAGGGTTAATTACAGGAACGACATGTGGAATTGTCATTACATTGGTCATATATATATGGAAAGGAGAATTATTTTTAGGATTTCTCGTAGGGATTTCCATCGTAGCAACGCTTACAATTGCAACACTTTCCGGATCTGTTATTCCCATTATTATGGATCGCTTAAAAATAGATCCTGCCGTTGCTTCAGGTCCATTTATCACAACCATCAACGATATTATATCCATTTTAATCTATTTCGGTATTGCTACAGTATTTTTAGATTTTCTAACAGGCTGAAAAAGTACTGGAAAAAAAGAGTATCTTTTATCAAATATAACATGCTTCCTTTTAAGGGTGAAAAATAAATCAAATACGGCTTGAACTTGGATAAAAACAGCGGGGAAATTGCATGTAATTTCCCCGCTATTTTTTGTGTACTATCAATAATAAATAGCAAGCGTATGAAGTGATTTAATTGGGGCGAATAAATGTGTCAAATAAGATAACTTTTTTTCATTTTCCTTAGCACACATTTTTGTAACTGGGTTCATATAATGGGTTTTAAGTTGTTGTATATAAAGGAGAGAATGCTTCATGAAAAAAAAGCGATATGCAAAGGACCCATTGCTCTATATTCATCAGCCGACTATAAGTAAACCTGATACCCCCATGCAAGATAATTATCAAACACCGCGGAGAGCCAAAAAAAACCCGTTACAAGCACCTCCGCCACAATCGAATACATCACAAAAATCCAGAATAAAGAGGAGGAACCCTTATCTAAAGGAGTTACAGCAGGATAAGAATAAGATACATTCAGAAGATACAGATGAAGAAAACGAAAAGGATGTTTCAACAGAACCATCGGATGAAAGTAAACACCATTCAAATCGGGCGAAATTTAAAGACATGACTTTAGAAGAAAAAGTTAACTACTTCGTAAATTTACCTACGCACGTTCCAAAACTGAAGTGCGAAGTACAAACCTCTGAAAGAAAACATCGTGGTATTATTACTGATTTTAAGGAAGATCTTGTTTATATACGGATTGGAAGAAGAACAACTAGCAGAAGTATTCCATTTGATGACATTAAGGACATACGTCTCTTAGGTTTTTAACTAAAAAAACACCGATCGCATAAGGGATTCTCTCCCTTTACGACCGGTGTTATTTTAGATCTTATTAGCAATTAAGAGCAGAAATTGCTGGCAGGCAAGTTACGTGGCAGAAGCATTCTGCATCAACAGTCATGCAGATACCTGTTGCACGTAAATGATGTGACTTTTGCTCTGTTGGATCGTGTGGATTAAACACATCGCAATGAGCATCTCTTAGTAGCTCTAATACCACGCAGCAGCTGTCACTGCAATCATCCATTACCTTTTTAACTCGGAAGAAAAAGCTAGCTTCTACATGCCCAATATTGTCTGGATGAGTACCAAAGCCCTTAAATGGTTTACAGCCATCTTTACAATATAAGATTACAGGTACGGTGTCTAAATCATTACCGCCCTCTGTTTCTCCTAACAAATCGCTAATGGATTGCTCACAACTCGTGTCACAGCAATTTTCTACTACATCTTGCTGTGCATCTGCAATTTCCTTTAAAATGTCGCAAACACAACTACCAGTATGATGATCTTTTCCACAACTCATGAATTGTTCCCCTTTCGATATTTATTGACCTACTGTCCCTAATAGAATATGTATCCATACTTTGTTTGTGTGGGCATACAACCTGATATTGCACTTTTTTCCGATTACATGTATCATAAAATAAATTGAAAATTCATGCATATTAGCTAGGAAAAAGGGAAATACATGAATGGAGGGGAGGATGAGCATGGGATATATTTTACCGTTGACTCTTCATCAATATAAAGAATATCAAAAGCGTGTCGTGCAAGATAATCAAAATTGCTTTTTAGTAGAAAAGCCATATAAAGTTACTCTAGAAACAAAGAATCATAACAAAATGAAATCAGAAGAATATCGAAAATATAAACGTATAAGAAGGCATTTAAACGATACAGAACTTGAAAAAATGTCGAAAAAGATCGACGAGAAAGCAACTGGAAAAGGACTATTTTTTCAAGAAAAGATTTAATCGGAATAAAAACAAAACGTAAAGCGAGCTGGTCAAATGAAATTTATTCAATTAAATAAATCGTGTTACTACTTTGATGCACCGGTAAATATCGGATATGTTCATAAACAAAATCAAGGAATGCTGATTGATGCAGGTATTGATGATTCAGTTATGCGGAAAGTGTTAAAGCAGCTCCGTGAGAAAGAGCTGCCGATTACACATTTATTTATTACGCATGCACATGCGGATCATTATGGCGGGGCGCATTTTTTAAAGAAGCGCAGAGACGTTTATACAATCGCCCCTTCTTTTGAAGAGGCAATTTTAAGAAATCCTGCGTTAGAGCCTTTATATTTGTTTAGTGGAAATGACCCACTACAAGAATTACATAATAAATTTTTAGAAGGAAAGCCAGTAGCGATTGATCATATTCTTCAGGAAGGGGAAAATGAAATAGACAACTTTGTTTTTGAAGCCCATTCACTTCCTGGTCACAGCTACCATCAATTAGCTCTTAAGATCGACAATGTATTGTATGCAGGCGATAGTTATTTCGGTGAAGATCAATTAAAAAAACATAAAATCCCGTATATTACGGATGCAAATAAAACAATACAAAGCTTAAACAAGTTATTGGAAATCAACTGTGATGGTGCTGTGCCAGGACATGGTACATATGAAAAGGAATTTAAGCAGACGGTGAAAGCAAATATTACCTATCATGAAAAGTTATTGGACTGGCTACTTGAAAAGATTGGGTCTGAGAAAAAAGGTATCTCCCATGAAACGATTATTTCAGCAATGTGTGAGCAATACGCGATAGGTAAAACAACCTTATCCCAGTGGCTTTTATATCGTACAGCAGTAACGGCTTATTTAGTTGGATTAATTCAGCAAGAAAAAATTACGTACACCATTAAAGGTTATAAATGGGTATTTGAAAAAGCGTAAGTATCTTAATCAGAATCCCTTTCAGGCAAATTTACATACGGATTGATGAAAAGCTTTTGCCCTTTCGTATATTCAGCAAAAAAGACATCCTCTATGGAATGATACCCTTGCCTGTTTAATTCATTTTGCAGCCACTCTTCTGTCAATCCTGCTTCCTTCAAGTTATCTTTAATGATTTCACCGTCACCAATCAATTTAGTCGGGAGATAAACTTCCGATGGCGCGACATTTAAGTCTTTTTTTGTAGGAGCCTGATAGGGTGATTTTTTTAATACGGATATCGTTCCATCTGTTTCTAAAATGCCATATTCTACTTCTTGGATAGAAAACACGTCTTTAGCACGAAGCAGTTGTTGAATTTCATCGATATCCATCTTATTATTTTTAATTTCTTCCCGATTAAGTTTCCCTTTGTGTATGACAAGGACGGGATCACCTTCAAGTAAATGCCGTGAACCTTTGAATTTTTGTGTAATCATTTCAATTCCATATAAGATAAGCCCCCATAGTAAAATGACATAACCGATATCAAGAATACCTGCTTTTTCATCAAATAGTGCATTTCCGACCAGTTCTCCGAGAACAAGGGCTGCAATAAAGTCAAACGGAGTTAATTCGGAGATTTGCGTTTTTCCAAGCACCTTGGTCAAAATAAACAAAGCGAAAGCACCAAACAGGGTTTCATATAGCATCGGCAGCATATTGTCCATTGTTGTAACAATCTCCTTTTTCAAAATGCTACCTTTTATTTTGTCCTAAACAAGAATTGTCATACATTTTATATGACCGGGAAGAATTAATATGTAAAAAGAAAAAACAGCTCGCTTAAGACGAACTGTTTTCCTTAAAGCTGTTTTATCATAGTTACATGGGGAATACCGGCATCTAAAAATACAGCCGAGACAGTTTCATAACCCAGTTGTTGATAGAAGTTTTCGGCGTGTGTCTGGGCATTGAGTTTTGCCTTTTTATATCCTTTTTGGATAATTATTTTTTCCATATTTTCAATCATTTGCTTCCCGAATGATTTGCCTCGATGTTCTTTTAGTACACAAATACGTTCTAGCTTTCCATAATCATCAACCAGTCTGAGACGACTTGCTGCTATTGGTACATCTTCTTTATAACCGATAAAATGGATTGCATCTTTATCGTATGCATCAAGTTCTTCTTCAGGCGGAACGTTCTGCTCTTCTACAAATACAACCATCCGTATATGATAAGCTTGTTCCAACTGCTTATCTGAATTTACGATTTGGACGTTCACACATGTTCCTTCCCGAATACAAAAGACTCATATACTGTCCATGATCCATTATCAAGCTGATAAAGCAATTGGAAGCGATCTACAAGTTCTTCATATTCAATCTTCATCATTTTTAAACTTCCAAATACATCGGAATACTCGTCGTCCATGAGGTTTTGGGCAATCGTAATATGTGGAACAAAATTGTGCTGGCTGCTGTCTGTGAAAAAGTCTTGCTGCATTTTATTATGCAAGTCAATAAGTTCTTGAATTGGTTCAACTTTAAAGTAGATTGTATTCGTTACCGGAGCAAATGTGCTCACCTTATTAATATTAATATTAAATGGCTTTGTATCATTTGCAATTTTCTTTAATTCTGTAATTACATCTTTAAGGGACTCCTCGCTCACTTCAAATGGGTCCTTTAATGTAATGTGTGGCGGAATAAGCTCATAATTTGTGTCATAACGTTTTCGATATGCGTTTGCTTCATCTTGTATTGCTTTTGATGGAAAAATAGCAACACCGTATTTCATCGTTAAAAAACCTCCTCATCGTTTTACAGTAGTAAGTATTCCTGAAAATTTGCGAATATCTTGCTGCAGTGTCATCTTTTGGTTTTTCTTTTTGATGGTGTACAAAAATTATGGATTCCATTCCAATTATAACAAAATTTTAGGTGAATTAGAGTGTTTTTTGCATTTTGTTTAAAAATTCTTAATTAAACATGATTGGTAAGATGTTGGGCAAATCTTTTTGCCAGTATTTCCACGTATGTTCTCCGTTCTTCAGTTCTTCATATTGATAGCTGGCACCTTTTGCTTTTAATAACTCATTTAGTTCACGATTAGGTGTGACAAAATCCTGCACCGAACCATCCGTTGTACCAACAGCTGTTTCATTTTCGCCGATCGTATGATAAATATCAATGGACTCCATGTTTTTCGCATTTTGAACTGCATCTATAACTTTTTCATCCACATAAGGAGATTGCATGATTACCTTGCCGAATGTATTCGGATATTTTAAAGCAGTCATTAATGCCAAAGTACCTGCAAGGGAATCTCCCATTAAAGCTCTTGATCTTCCCATCTGATAAGTTGGATACATATCGTCCAGCAGTGGAACAACTTCATGAATAAGAAATTTAATATAATCTTGCTGCTGCTCACCACTCGGGTGATATTTTTTTCTGCGATCGTATTTATCCTGATAGTGTATACCAGCAAAAACCGTATTTTCTATCGCTTCTTTACTGTGCAGACGATCACTAAGCGTCGCCACTCTTCCAAGCTGGTAATAATCATTTCCATCCTGCATAATACAAATGTGATATTTATTAAGAGGTGAAAAAGATTCCGGTTGATATAGTTTCAATGTCATTGTTTCATTTAAATAGCTGCTTTCTATCTCTTTCTCGATCATTTTTCCTTTACGTGCGATTTTTAAACACCTCGTTTAAATCAATTTTCCCCATTTTAGCGCAATTGAAACGGAGCATCCTTTTTTATCATATCATTAACTTGTATTTTCCATCAATTGATTTTGATGTAGCTGATAATACTTGCCTTTTTGTTTGATCAGTTCCTCGTGGCTTCCTTGTTCCATAATTTTTCCGTGTTCCAGCATAATGATTTTATCAGCTTCCTGAATGGTATTGAGACGATGCGCAATTACGAAGCTTGTTCGCCCTTTCATCAAATGCTTTAGTGCCTCTTGAATCTTCAATTCTGTAATGGTATCAATATTACTTGTTGCTTCATCGAGAACAAGAATAGAAGGCTCAGATATGAATGCTCGCGCAATGGTGAGTAACTGTTTTTGCCCTTGACTAATACCGCTTCCTTCCTGGTCAAGGATTGTATCATATCCTCCTGGGAGATTCGTTATAAATTCATGCGCATTCGCATCCTTCGCAGCACGGATAACTTCTTGATCTGAAGCATCCAGTTTTCCATAACGTATATTTTCCCGGATGGTTCCATGAAATAAAAAAGAATCCTGTAATACGAAAGCCATGTGTTTTCTGAGACTGGATCTTTTTATATCTTTTAAATCGATTCCATCTAACGTTAGTTTGCCATCTTCATAATTATAGAAGCGGGAAATCAGATTAATAATGGTGGTTTTTCCTGCACCCGTGTGCCCGACAAAAGCGATCGTTTCTCCAGGCTGAACTTCAAAGCTGATACCTTTCAAAATAAGGGCATCTTCGTATCCAAATGTTACATGATCGAATACAAAATGTCCGGTAGTACCCGCAAGCTCTTTCGCACCTTTCTCATCCGTTTCTTCTTGCTCTTCATCGATCACGTTAAAGACACGCTCAGCTCCGGCAATTGCTGAAAGTAAAATATTGAATTGATTGGAAAGTTCATTCAGCGGCCGAGTAAATTGGCGGGCATATTCCGTGAAAATAACAATGATACCAACTGATATATAACCATGAATAGCCAGGATACCGCCTACTAAAGCGATTAATCCAAAACTTAAAAAATTTAACATGTTCATCACTTTGGGAATGAACCCAGAAATGGTTAGCGACCAAAATCCGGTGTTTCTAAGCTTACTATTTCTCTCTTTAAACTCTCGTGTAACGCGTTCTTCCTGGGAAAATGTTTTTACAATATGCTGACCGGAAACAATTTCTTCGACATAGCCATTTAACTCGCCTAAATCCCGCTGCTGTAATTTATAAAGAGGGCCGGTACGCTTTGTGATCCATCTTATTCCGAGGAACATAAACGGAATAATCGCCATGGTAACGAGTGTCAGCAAAGGACTGAGATAAATCATAACAGAAATGGTACCGGCAAGCGTGATAACACTAGAAAAAATTTGAATCACAGATTGATTCAGCGTGTTATTTACATTATCAATATCGTTTGTAATTCTGCTCATTAATTCACCGTGCTGACGTTTATCAAAATAAGATATAGGGAGACGATGAAATTGATGAAATAGATCAGAACGCAATGCATACACGGTGTTTTGGGCAATCCCGACCATCCAGTAATTTTGCATGAAAACGGATATCGAATGGGCTAAATAAATGATAATCAACCACAGAAGCAGCAACCCTAAACCAGAACTTTCTTTTGTTACAATAAAGTCATCAATTGCCATACCAACCATATAAGGGCCAAGTAAAGCCATTGCAGAGCTGATTAATACCATAAGAATCACAAGGCTGAGTTTTCCCTTTTCTCTGGCAAGATAGGACCAAATCCTTTTTACAGTTCCTTTTGTATTTTTTGCACGTTTCTTTGGATTGATATGAACATGGTCCAAAGAAATTTTTTTATATTGAAAAGGTTGTTTGAATGGGTTACTTTGCATGTGGATACCCCTTTCCAAATTGCGACTCTACAATTCTAAGGTATAAATCAGATTGGTTAAGCAGTTCCTGATGTGTGCCATGAGCCTGTATATGCCCATCATCCAACAGCAGGATACGGTCTGTCGTCATTGCTGTGGCTATTTTTTGGGTAATAATTAATGTTGTGCAATGATAATCCTGAATGGCTTTTAACAGGCGGGATTCCGTCGCTAAATCAAGTGCACTCGTACTGTCATCAAGCATTAAAATCTTAGGTCTGCGAATGAAAGCTCGGGCAATCGAAATCCGCTGTTTCTGGCCACCAGAAAGATTCACCCCTTTTTGTCCAACCTTTGTTTCATACTGCTCAGATAGATCCATAATGGTATCGTGAATTTGTGCATCTTTTGCTGCTTGTATAATTTCCTCCATAGATGCGTGTTGCTTCCCCCAGGCAATATTTTCTTTTACAGATCCTGTAAATAGGAGGGGGGTTTGTGGCACGTAACCAATACTGCCCCGAAGCTGATCAAGTGTATAATCTGTAATTGGACGATCATCAATAAAGATCGAACCGCCACTCGATTCGTACAGGCGGGGAATGAGCTGAAACAATGAGGTTTTACCTGCTCCCGTTGCCCCGATAATAGCGAGTTTTTCGCCAGCATCAGCTGTAAAAGAAATATCTTCTAAAACACGTTCATTTGCAGCAGGATAAGTAAAAGATACTTGATTGTAAGTAATTTTGCCTTTGGTCACTTCTATGCTCAGGTCTGCCTTGTTTTGAGCCTCGGATGGAACGTTAACAGTAAGAACATGATTAATACGGTGTGCAGATGCCTTTGCACGTGAAAAAGCCAGGATGATAAATGTAAACATGGAAATGGACATGGAAACACGCATCGCATAATTGACGATCGCAACAATGTCACCAACAGAGGTTTGCCCGGCAATCGACTGCACGTTTCCAAACCAAATAATGAAGATTAAACTCAGATTCATCACAAACAGGAGAACAGGCATCGAAGCCTCGATAAATCGAAAGGTGTAACGCATGGAGTCAGCTAAATTTTTATTTGCCTTTGTGAACCGGGATTCCTCATAATCACGCCGAAGAAAAGCTTTAATTAACCGCATCCCGGACAGGTTTTCCTGCATTACCCGATTGACGTTATCGACATTACGCTGTACGTTATCAAAAAGCTTTGTAGCCACACGAAGTACCCAAAGAATAAAGCCGACCAAGACGGGGACGGTTACCAAAAAGATCAGTGCAAGTTTGGCATTTACGATAAACGCCATCACTACCCCACCAATTACAAGTAAAGGTGCTTTTGCCATAATGCGAAGCGCCATAAAGATCGTATTTTGAATCTGTCTCACATCGTTCGTAAATCTTGTCACAAGTCCTGAGGTAGGATATTGATTTAAATTAGCAAATGAAAAACGTTGAATTTTATTAAACAGTTTCTCACGTATGTCATAAGCAAAACCGAGGCTTACATGAGACGCGTAAAAAGAATTAAGAATCCCAGCTGTAAAAGCAATAAACGCGAGGCCAATCATAATACTGCCCCACATTACAATATTATTAATGTCTTGCGTCACAACACCATCATTAATCATTTTTCCAAGGAAAAAGGGAAGAAGCAGTTCTACGCCCAGTTCAATCAATGTTAAAGCATAGGCAATGATAATGTGGAGTTTGTACGGTTTTAAAAAAGCGAAAATATTTTTCAACGTAAAACCTCCATATGTAAATTAGTGAACCGAGAGTAGCAATGTTCTTCTATATTATAATAGGAAAGAAGATTTTTTCAAAAAAATGAGAACGATTTTAGTGGAGGAGGGAGAGATGGGGAAAAAAGGGGAGAGGGAACAGCCCTCTCTTAGGGGTATGTATAGAACCCTTTTCCGCTTTTTCTTCCGTAATGACCTGCGCGGACCAGTTTTTTTAAAAGCGGCGGGATACGATATTTGGAGTCACCTGTTTCTTGATATAATGTCTCTTGCACATATAAAAGTGTATCGAGACCGATCATATCCGCTAATTTCAATGGACCAATTGGCTGGTTTGTTCCAAAGACCATTCCTTTATCAATATCCTCTGCAGTCGAGATTCCTTCTCCTAAGACAAAAATAGCTTCACTAATCATCGGAACTAAAATTCGATTTACAACAAACAGCGGGGAGTCTATAGCAATAATGCTTTCTTTTTCCATTTGTTTTGTCAGTTCCTGGATTGTATATACAGTCTCTTGTGAAGTTTCCTCTCCACGAACAATTTCAACGAGTTTCATGACTGGTACTGGATTAAAAAAGTGCATACCACAAACACGATCCGGGCGACTTGTAGCACTCCCAATCTCTGTAACACTTAAGCTGGATGTGTTTGTTACAAGTATTGTATTACAATCACATAAAGCATCCAATTCCCGAAATACTTTTTTCTTAGCATCCATATTTTCGGTAATCGCTTCTACAACGATAGCAGCATCACGTAATTGTCCTTTATCTGAAGTAAGATCTATCCGTTCTACAATGGATTCTTTTGTTTCTTGGATTTTCTGTTTTTTTAAAACTCTTTCCACATTAGAGGTGATTGTCTCTTTTGCTTCTATAAGTTTATTTTCACTAATATCTGTGATCACTACATGGTGTCCTGCCAAAGCAAATACTTGTGCAATTCCGTTTCCCATGATACCTGAGCCCAAAATACCGATTTTCATATGCTCACTCCTCGTATAGTATATTTAAGCTTTTCTTTTCAGCCTATTAACTTTTACAAATTTACAAAAATCTCATTGTTGATAACTACGTTACCTTTCACTACTGGCGGACGCTTTCCGCGGGCATGGCTTGAGCCTCCTCGGAAGAAACCCAGTTCCTGCGAGGTCTCAAGACTCACGCTATTTCCGCAGGAGTCGCCGCCATCCGTTCCAGGTAACTCAGTTTGTGCATGAATAGTCTGCTGAGTGCTATGCCAAAAACTTGGACGCTGCGTGATGTTCCTAGATAATGGTCTTAGGATCATTTGGGACAATTCTGTCACTCCTTGCGGTCATAACCGCATTAGAAAGACTGTTTCCCAGTGTACGTGCTGATCTTCCTACACGCAGGCTGGTCTGTTCTCATTTAATAGAATATTGAAAGACATTTTCTATATACGCTCCATAACCAATGCAATTCCTTGGCCGCCACCTATACATAGGCTGGCAACAGCATATTTTCCCTTACGACGTCTTAATTCATATGCTGCTGATAAAGTAATTCTTGTACCACTTACACCAACCGGATGGCCTAGAGCAATTGCGCCGCCATGAACATTTACGATCGAACGCTCCAGTCCTAATTGCTTTTCAACCGCTAAATATTGCGCGGCGAACGCTTCATTTATTTCAAATAAATCAATATCCCCAAGAGCTAAATTTGCTCTCGCTAATGCCTGTTTAATTGCTGGTACTGGCCCAATACCCATGATGGTCGGATCAACACCGGCCGTTCCCCACGAAACAATACGGGCAATTGGCTGTAGCTTATGTTTATCAATAGCCGACTTACTTGCAACGATTACAGAAGCTGCCCCATCGTTAATTCCGGATGCATTCCCAGCTGTTACAGTTCCATTCTTTTTAAAGGAAGGTTTTAATTTAGCCATGCTATCTGTTGTTACATTTGGTTTTATATGCTCATCTTTATTAACAACTATGGAATCTCTACGCGTTTTCACTTCGACAGGGACAATCTCCTCAGCAAAACAACCATTTTCCATAGCTTCAGCGGCACGCAAGTTTGATTCGATCGAAAACTGATCCTGCTCTTCCCGCGAAATGGAGTATTGCTCAGCTAATTTTTCAGCTGTCATTCCCATGCCGCTTCCCGTATATTTATCTATTAGTGTAGCAAGCAGCATATCTTCAAACTGGAGATTGCCCATCTTTGGTCCGCTAAATCTTTGACTGAAATTAACGTACGGGGACATGGACATATTTTCCGCTCCGCCAGCTAATACGACATCTGCTTCTCTTAGCAAAATGTGCTGTGCAGCATTAACAATCGATTGTGCACCAGAGCCACATAAACGGTTCACCGTATAGGCTCCAATCTCTTTAGGTACCCCAGCATTTAAGCCGATATGACGAGCCAAGTATGCTGCATTTGCACTGGAATGAATAACATTTCCATAAATAACATGGTCAATCGCTTCTGCTTTTACGCTAGAACGCTTCATGGCTTCTTTGGCAGTGATTGTTCCTAGTTCTGTTGCACTTGTTTTTTTGAATGAACCTCCAAATGCACCAAAAGCTGTCCGTGCACCATTGACAATATATACATTCTCCATTCTTGCTTCCCCTTTCTTTTGAAATTTCTTTCGTCATTATAGAAAACAGGTAAGTGTGTGTTCAAAAGGTTGTCTATTTTGATGTAAAGAATATATGCTTATTTGGATGTTTTAACATCATTGAATCTGAATAATGTGGGTTATTAGACAACTTTTTGAACACGAACCCATTATTTAACCAATACGATTTTTATCATTGGATCGCAATGTATGTTTTAACACTTTTCCAGATGCGTTACGTGGTAATTCATTCATGATTTCTACTTCCATTGGAACTTTATACGCGGCAAGATGCATGTTGCAATAATCAATAATTACTTGTTCGGAAATCGTTTTTCCTTCTTTCACAACAGCAAATGTCTTTGGTACTTCTCCGTATATTTCGTGAGGAACCCCGACAACCGCCACTTCTAACAATTCAGGTATTTGATACAATACTTCTTCTATCTCAACCGGATATACATTTTCGCCACCGCGAATGATCATATCTTTTCTTCGATCTACAATATACAGGAGGCCATCTTTATCAAGTCTACCAAGGTCGCCACTGTACAGCCATCCATCTTTAATTGCTTGGTGCGTTGCCTCCTCATCTTTTAAATACCCTTTCATCACTTGTGGTCCTTTGACGATGATTTCACCGATCTCACCTGTGGGTACAGATTTGCCGTGCTCATCAACGACAAGTACTTCCGTTTGGGGCAAAGATTCACCAACGGAGCCAATTTTTTCAAGCGTAAAATGATCTTTCAACGTTGTTGCTGCAGGTGAATTTTCCGTCTGTCCATATAAATTCTGGATTTTTACATCTGGAAATATGTTTTTTAATTGCTTTATTAATTCATATGGCATAGGTGCCGCTCCATAACCGAAAAGGCGAAGTGTCGGCAATTTTACGTTTTTAATATTCGGTAAATTTAAAAGGAAACTATACATGGCAGGAACTCCAAAAAACATGGTTGGACTTGCATTTTGAAGCGTTTGAATTGTCCCTGTCGGAGAAAAATTTTCTTCAATGATAATCGTTCCACCTTTATAGGTGACAGGGACGACAAAAACATGACTGGCAGCACAATGAAAGAGCGGGGTGGATACTAGCATCCGGTCATCATTGGTAATATCCATTGCTTCTGACCAAATCATTCCTACTGCTTTTATATTTTGATGTGTCAGCATAACCCCTTTGGGCTTTCCGGTTGTTCCGGAGGTATACATGACAACACCAATATCTTCAGCTTCTAACTTTGTCGGTGTATATTCAAGTGTCTCATCATTGATGATTTGATCAAGTGTATCATTACCGCCTATTGTTAGGACGTCCTGAAAAGTGTGATTCGTTTGATTCACCGTTTCTTCCAGTCGCACGTCATAAACCAATGCTTTCGCTTCAGAATGTGAAAAGATATACTCTACTTCTGGAGCAGCTAGTTTTGTATTCACAGGCATAACAGAAAATCCGCCCAATTGAATTCCATAGTAGCAGGCAAGAAACAGATCTGAATTGAGTGCATACAAAGCTATTACATCGTCCTTTTGATATCCTTTCTGCTGAAAATAGGCAGCAACTCGTTTCACCTTGTAAAAAAACTCCCCATATGTCCATTTCCGTCCTTGATAGATTGTATAGACTTTTTCTGGTTGTTTTTTTGCCCATTCCTCCAGGTTTTTAGTTACAAACACGTCTTCCAACCCCTTTATTTTAAAAGTTTAATCATGTAATCCCCAAATATTTTTTGCAACTCTTTCTTGCTTAGTCGGCCGTCCGGATTATACCATTGTTGTATCCAGTTCATTGACCCGAGCATAAACATTCTCGCAATAATTGGTTCTTTTATCTTAAACGCTTTGGAAGATAAACCTTTTTCAATTACTTGATCAAACAATCCAGAATAGTTTTTACGGAGTTTTAATACTTCTTGTAATTGTTCTTTATTAAACGTATGATATGGTCTAGTGATTAAGTTAAATGTCTCTTGTTCCTCGATTGCAAAATCAATATGGGTTATAATCATATTACGCAGCATTTCCTCTGCACTATCTTCCTCATTGATATGCTCTTTTAGCTCATCAATTGCTTTTGAGAGAATAAGGTTATGACATTGATACATTAAATCCCCTTTATTTTTAAAATAATAATAAAGAGATCCTTTTGTCATCAGTAACTCTGCCGCAATTTCCTCCATCGTAGCACCATCATACCCATGTCTATTCACGATTTTGACCGCAGACAATAAAATTTGTTCCTTTTTCTTCAATGACTTTTTCTCTGACAGCTTCATATGCCTACCCCTAGTTCAGTATCTTTTTTGCAATGATATTTTTCATAATTTCGGTTGTTCCAGCATAAATACTTGTCACTGGAATATCCCGATAGCGACGGGCAATCTCATACTCTTCCATATATCCATAACCACCGTGTAATTGCATACATTCTGCTGCAACTCGCTTTGCCATTTCACTAATCCACCATTTAGCCATTGATACCTCCTTAACGATTTCTTCACCCTGCAAATGCTTCTCTGTTAATGTGTTTATATAATTTCTGCCTAAATCAATTTCAGTCGCCATTTCCGCAATTTTAAATTGCGTGTTTTGAAAATCCGCTATCCTGCTTCCAAAAGCTTTCCGTTCTTTTACATAATCCACCGTTAACTTTAGCATTACTTCTGCTTCCACCTGAACTTGAAGTGCAACCACCAGACGCTCTTGCTGCAATTGATCCATTAAATAATAGAATCCTTTTCCTTCTTCACCAAGCAGGTTTTCGGCGGGAACTTTTACATCTTCAAAAATAAGTTCTCCGGTATCACCACTATGCATCCCTATTTTATTTAACTGCGCACCGCGACTAAATCCTTCCATTCCATCTTCAATAACAAGTAAACTAATGCCCCGATGTGCAGGTACAGCCTGCGGATCTGTTTTACAAACGACGATCACATAATCGGCATGATGTCCATTTGTGATAAATGTTTTTTCGCCATTTAAAATGTAGTAATCATCCTCTCGTTTTGCTGTTGTCTTCACACTTGCTAAATCAGACCCAACACCAGGCTCTGTCATTGCAACCGCAGAAATAAAATCCCCTGTTACACTTTTAGAAAGCCATTTCTTTTTTGGGGCTTCGGTACCATAGGCATTAATGTAAGGGGTTACAATATCGCAGTGCAAACAAATTCCGCTGGCTAAACCAGCCCCGACCTTTTCTAACTCTTCAATAAGTACCATCGAATAAGAAAAATCCAACCCTAATCCACCATATTTCTCGTCAACCCATGACAGCAAAAAACCACTTTCCCCGAGTTTTAACCAAATGTCTCTTGAAATTTGACGATCATTCTCCCACTTCTTGTAATATGGATATGCATGTTTCTCCAGCATTTTCCTAAGCGACATTCGAAACATTTCATGATCCTCTGTTAAAAAAGAAGCACTCATTTTCTTCCTCCTTACAGGCAATGTACAGTTTTTTAAAGGATGTGTATGAATCTATTGGATGTACTTTTGATGAAGTAAATTAAACAATTTTTAGAAACACTTCATGAAAAGATGGATGCTTAAATTTTCTGAAAATGGATACTTGCTTGCTATTTTACTTTAGACAAATCAAAATAGCAAGATTTATTTGAACATAAAT
The DNA here is from genome assembly GCF_017874635.1 of Virgibacillus alimentarius. Taxonomy (NCBI): domain Bacteria; kingdom Bacillati; phylum Bacillota; class Bacilli; order Caryophanales; family Bacillaceae; genus Virgibacillus; species Virgibacillus alimentarius. Next base: position 21,242 of record NZ_JAGIKX010000030.1, on the reverse strand, counting down.
TCAAAAATTAAATGATTGTTTAAAATTACTTTGTGGGGGTTTTAAAAAGGAAGGGTGGAGCAAAAGGGGTGTGAGCTGGAAAGTCTGTGAACAATTAGCCTCTAGCAAATGGGAGTGATTTCGTTTGATTTAATTATGGTTCATATATGACTAGAGGATTATGTGTGAATAGAGTAGTAGGTTTAGTTGATAGAATGAGAGAAGGCTGCTGAAATTGCTAACAAGTTTGGGTACAGTTAGGGGAATGGATTAAATCGAAAAGGCGAAGTGGCTTGTCCATTTTTCATGCTGCTTCACATTTTGCAGGAAAAGCGGGAGCATGTATTTCCTGAAAATATTTCTTGCAAGGTTAGGCCATTATATGTATAATACATATTGTGTGAGTGACATATCGATTGTATTTTATATTACGATTCCGTAGCTCAGCTGGGAGAGCGCATGCTTGACAGGCATGAGGTCGTTGGTTCGAGCCCAATCGGAATCATTCTCTAGGTAAGGCGCTAATCCTTTGTTTATCAAGGGGGGGGCGCTTTTGCTTTATTTTTGGTGAAAGCCAATTTATGACTATATTACCTATATTAAAATTTGCATTGACCGTAACAATTTCCACTTCATACGTTTCCTCATAGTTACACCCATTCCAATCCATATGGAAGCGGAACCCTTGGATTGTGGATAGTGTTTTCAAATAGTAAATATTTTTTTCGTAAGCAAAATATTGAGTTATTAGAAATATAGCAACAAGTAAACATTCAAAACTAGACTGGATCTTTTTAGTTATAAAGGGAAAGCACGGATATTGTAAACAGTTTTTAGGGTTAGCCCCTTGCGTGCGGGCTGACCCTAAATTTTTAAATCAGACAATCTCTAAGCGTAATTCTGTTTTCATGCTTGCAAGAACTGGTGATTTTTGTAAGGCTACTTTTGCTATTTCTTCTACTTGTTCCTTTGGAGCAGATGTCGTTGCTTTTAATGTGATAATTGGATCGAGAATGCCGCCATCCCCTTCTTCAATACCTAAAAATACAGCTGCATTTAGGTCACCTTCTACATCAACAACGACATCGTCTAATGTAATACCTTGTTGAGACGCTAACACTTCAAATGTGATTGCAAAACAGCTTCCTGCAGTTCCAATCAACATTTCTACAGGGTTCGCACCAGTATCTGTCCCACCTAAAGGTGCAGGCTCGTCCATCGTAATCGGATCAAAATCGCGAATGTGTAATTTATTCACAACACCTGATTCCCATTTGATTTGTGCTTTCCAATTTCTCATTTTTAATGAGCGATCTTCTGAAATTGCCTTTGCTGTCTGTTCCACTGCATCAAAATTAATACCATTCATGTATTATTCCCTCCAAAAGCTGAATTTATCTTACTAGCTATATCATACCCTTGGGGGTTTGAGTTGTATGTAAGATAGCTTACATTGTCTACACTTTTTTAAACCAGAGTCGTTGTTGATCATTGCGAAGGATTCCATTTTGCACGAGTTTATTAATTAAAAAAGTAACTGTTTCTCGTGTAGATGCAATCATTCCCGCAATGTCTTTATGGGTAAGATAAGGTGGAAGTGGATACCATCCTTCTCTTTCATTCGTCGGATCTATTAATTTCTCCAAGATGTACACTAACCGTTCTTCCACTTTGTCATATGCCACTTGCTCCAAAATAAAAACAACTTCTCGTAATTGATTGGAAAAGTGATGTAATAATGCATAAGATAACTCCGGTGTACTGGTTACTTCTTCTATGATTTCTTTTTTGGAAACCTTCACTACAGTAACTGTTGTTAATGCAATGGAATATGCATCACTTTCTTGCTCTGTAAAAACGCTAGGTAAATCAATAAAATCACCAGCTGTTAGTATGCCCAACACACACTCTTTTCCATCTTGATGGATATGAAAGATGCGCACATCGCCTTCGATAATTAAATAGATGTCATTTATTAATTTATGTGGATATGTCACTTGCTCCCCTTTTTGATAGGTGTATTTGTTTTGTGTTTTCCATGCATCAATGCGATATTGATCAAATAAATGAATAACACGTGATGGTTGCAATGGATTACGATCGATCATTACTACACTCCTAAATTTTTTGTTATTTAGACCATCCCCACTTGTCTTTCTTGGTGTTATCTCATAACCTGGGGGGGATATTTCAGTTAGATGCGGGATAAAGATACCAACTCTACTTTCGACTACTAATATAAAGGATGTTCCAAAAGTCACCAAATGATAAGTGGTAAATGTCGAATGGTTGGATACAAAGACGTAGCATAACCGGGATGTTTGTGAGTTCGACCGAGCAGGTGAAAAATAGACGGAAGATTTTTAGAGCATACAGCTATTCCTTTTTTTAAACAAGTTTTCGAGTATTTATTCCAATGAATGTGCCGATTACAGCAATTACTATGGTGATTAAAATCTTGTTATCGCATGTAATTTGTTACAAAAATATGATTCAGCTTCTGTCACAGGTCAACCCTTCCTAGCCATATGTTAACAGAGACATATAAAGACAGGAGGAAAAAGTATGTATTCCTATTACCCTTACATGCCTAATGCAACCAAATTTGCGAATTATCCTTATCAAGTTAATCCATATGATCACCCCATCGATTCCTACAGAAGCTTTCCCAATCCGGCTTACTACGACCAACGCCAGCAATCCGTGTCGGGGGAAGCTACATGGACAGAGGGAGGTGCAGTCACACAATGCGGGATTCCTTGGTCGTCTAATCTATATATGACAGCCGCTGTAGGTGTCAACTCTTCGTATCAATGTGGGCAAACACTTAAAGTGAAAAACCTTTCGATGCCAGGACAAAGAGAGGTAATGGTAACAGTTGTGGATAAAGTTCCTGGCTATCCGTCAAATAAAATCAATCTTCACCGGAGGGCTTTTGAAGCATTGGGAGCAAGTCCGAGTGTAGGTATCATTCGTGTTGAAATTACCCCTTCCCCTGAGCTTGAGCAAGAAAAGTGGAGAGATTATCTATCAAAAGTTGTGCAGGCTGCATATCCAAATTATAGCGTATTATCGTCTGAGGTAGTTGAAAAAACGAATGTATCCTCTACAAGAATGCGGGAAATTTATGATTATGCATTACAATCAACACAGGAAAATATTACAGTTAGAGGAACAGTTGTTTATGACACAGAAACAGATCGAATGATTACAATGGAATTAAAAGAAGTTTAAATCTAAGAACGATGCATTTCACTTACATATAGGTGATGTATCGTTCTTTTCAGTTACGTCTGTTTTGGATTCAGTACCCTATCGATAAAATAGTATGATAGAATATTATCTAAATTGCGAATGGAGATGAAGGAAAAGGATGAATAAATACAAAGCCCTTCAATAAGTCATCGTTTTCCTAAAGTCTTATAGAAGCAATATACTTAAGGGATAACAAATGAGAATCAAAAAATGGGGGAATAGTAAATGCTTAAAGCGATCATGTTTGATTTGGATGACACTCTTCTATGGGATAAAAAAAGTATTGCCGAAGCGTTTAAATCAACCTGCAACATTGCCGAAACAAGGTATGCAGTTGATCCGGTAAAATTAGAAGAGCGTGTCAGGAGAAATGCGAGGACGTTATACGCTTCCTATGATACATATGATTTTACGCAGATGATTGGTATTAATCCTTTTGAGGGACTTTGGGGGAATTTTTTAGATGAAGGTGATTCTTTTCACCAATTGAAAAAAATTGCACCAACATATCGTAAAGAAGCTTGGACAAGAGGTTTAAAGGATCTTGGCATCGACGATCCCGAATTTGGATATGTGCTTGCGGAGACGTTTCCAACTAGGCGTAAGGAGAGTCCATTTGTATATGATGATGCTTTTGCTGTGTTAGATCAGTTGAAAGGGAAGTACAAACTGTTGCTGCTTACCAATGGTTCTCCCGATCTGCAACAAACCAAGCTTGAACTCACACCCGAATTAGCACCATATTTTGAACATATCGTGATCTCCGGGGCATTTGGAAAAGGAAAACCAGATCCGTCTATTTTTGAACATGCATTAAAACTGCTTTCTGTTGAAAAGGACGAGGCTTTGATGGTAGGGGATAATCTAAATACAGATATCTTAGGTGCATCGCTTGCAGGAATAGACTCTGTCTGGATTAATCGGGAGCAAAAGGAGAAAACCGACGTAGCTCCTACCTTTAGAATCACTCAATTGCAAGAGCTTTTAGCCTTGATTGAAAAAGTGAACCAGAGGTGAAAAGAAAAGTGTCTCATAAGGGTTAAACCTTATGGGGCATTCTCTTTTCTATGCATTATTGGAGATTTTATATTCCTTTCATTTATTTGTGTTTTCGGAATTGCTTGCTGCTATGTCATCTACAACGCCCACGATCCGATTCATGGCTTCTAAGGCCATTTTGCATCAAATTACTCCCTCTTTCATTGCAAAGTTTTCATTTTAATCGTATAATATATAAAAATGCTTTAATACCTAAGAGGGTATTTAACTTGTGAAGAATGCATCAATCGCCAAACGATCATTCTGCTAACTTACAATTTGGTATATGCGATATTGGAGGAGATGGGCATGGCGCAGGAATTTTATAAAAAAATATATTCAGTTAAGGAGTTTTACACTGCTCTTTATAAGGCTTTAAGGACCTTGAAATATTTAAGAAAGAATAAGAAGTCCAACATGCTGGATGCACACTTTATTGAGCGAATTATGTTAGCTGTTACCGAAGTAAACGGATGTGAAGTCTGTACTTATGCACATACGAAAATTGCGCTGGAGCAGGGAATGGACAATCAAGAAATACAAGGTTTGTTAACGGGAACTACAGATGGGATACCAGATGATGAATTAAAAGCAATTTATTTTGCACAACATTATGCTGACACAAGGGGTAACCCGTCGATCGATTCATGGAATGAGCTTCTTAAAACATATGGCACGGAAAGATCATTAGGAATATTAGCTGCAATACGTATGATTATGGCTGGAAATATTTACGGCACTGCATTAAGTGCTTTTAAAAGCCGTCTAAAAGGAAAACCCATCAAAAAAACTTCTATCTCTTATGAAGTTAAGATGATAGTTAGTCTTATCATCTTTTTACCAACTTCAATTGTGCATGGAATTATCTCAACACTAAGTAAACGACCTGTCATTGAATATCAATAAGAGTTATGGTTGCGTAGATTTTAAGTAACATGAGATAACGTACATCTGTTAATAATAAAATGGTAAAATACTGTAAGAAATAATTCGTATGAAGCACTTATCTTATTTATCAAATAAAAGAGATTTTTTTGATGACCCTGGACTGGGAAGCTGCTGAATTCGAAATGGAACCACCGCTTCACGAACGAATTTCATCGGAAAAAGTGAAAGTTTACTTACAAGAAAAAGGGTTTGATTCCATCGTAAATTCCATACATGAATGTGTTTATGGTATCTCGATACAAATGAAATAACGAATGATTCGATAGCTTCAAAAATCCTTACAAAAAATCAATGAACTTGCAAGCTTGAATTCAATTGTTTTAGACCACCCACATTTTTATAAATGGGAGGTGGTCTTTTGAGTTGATGCATTTTTTATTTATCTATTTCACACGACTAAATAGGTATTTACCATTTACAAAAGTAGAACAACAGATTTAGAATCGTATTTTTTGGGATAATAGGTAGTATGAAAGGGAGATTATTTTAGTGAAAAACGTATCTATTTAGGGGGGAATTGATTTGTACGTAAGAATGGAATTAGTGTATCGAACACCAAAAGGAACGGATACGGGCTTCAGTTCAGAGGACATGCCTGCTAAGAAGGCATTATTAATTGCCGAAGATCTTGAAAAAACAGGGCGCGTGAAGACGATTACGTTCATCGATCGTCATGAAAATACGTGGAATTTGAAGGAATTAAGAAAGCAACTGGAGGAAATTGAAGCAGAACCGCACAATATCATGGTTTATTTTGATGGCGGTTTTAATTTGGAAACTGGAAAGGCCGGATTAGGATGCGCCATTTATTATGAACAAAATGGAAAAGTTTATCGGCTTCGCAAAAATGCTGCTGTTGATGAGCTAGAAACGAATAATGAAGCCGAATATGCAGCGTTGCATCTAGGTGTAAAGGAATTGGAACATTTGGGTGCCCATCATATCACGGTTGAATTTGCAGGGGACTCTCAAGTTGTTATCAATCAGTTAGCAGGGGAGTGGCCTTGCTATGAGGAGGCTTTATCAAACTGGGCTGATCGAATTGAAAATAAATTTGCGGAGTTAGGTCTTGATGCAACATTTGAAGTAGTTTCAAGAAAAAAGAACAAGGAAGCAGATCAACTAGCGTCTCAGGCCTTAAGCGGGATTGAAATTTTTAGTAAGCGTGAGATAAAAAATGGAGAGGGGTTTTGATGACTGCCCCTCTAAGTTTTTAGTACAAAGGAAAGAATTTGCTCATAAATCTCTTTTGGCCTTTCTTCTGTTATTAAATGACCAGCTTTTTCATACGTTATTAATTTAGCGTTTGGTAAATCTTTAACCAGGCGGCGTCCAACATGAAGCGGTACAACATTGTCTTTCTCTCCCCAAATTAATAAAGCAGGCGTATGGATTGTTTGAAGTTGCTCAGGCTTTAAGTCACCTTCCCGGTGGCGCAGCAATCGGACAAGTGATTTGTAAAAGTTTCCTTCTTCTAGTGGTCTTCCGTATTCTTCTAGTAATTCGGATGTAATGAATGATGGATCATAAAGGGCATTTGTTAAGGTTTGTTTCACGCCTTGCTTTTGTATTTTACGTTTAGCAATTAAATGAAATAATGGTAAATAAGAGCTGTAAATGAGTGATTTACGCACTTTCCCCAAGTAAGATGAACTGGCTAAAAGGATTAATTTATTTATTTTTTGAGGGATTATTCTAGTAGTATATAAAGCAATCTGACCACCCATGGAATGCCCAGCAATTGTAACGTTTTTAAGCTGGAAATAGTCAATGCATTCAGCAACCAGCCTTGCATAATTTGCATAAGAATAAATAAAAGTTGTTGATTTCTCGCTTCGCCCGAACCCTATTAGATCAATGGCTATCACGGAGAAATTCTTTTGTAATAAAGGAATCAAACGATTAAATGTATAGGTAGATGAAACGAATCCATGGAGCAATAGAATCGGCGGTTTTTCGTTTAGGAAGTATTCACAATAAACCTTCGCCCCAGCAAGCGTAATCATCGTTTTCGTATATGCATTCTTTTTCACCTTATCATCACCAATCAGAAAATAGTATTACTATAGTATTTGCGTGAACAAAACAGAATATGAGGTACGCCTCACCTTAAACTTTACCACTTTAGATTAGCGGGGGACAGTCCCTAAAATTTACTTTTGCTTCTATTTTGTCTACAATTATAGTAGAGGTGATAGGAGTGGCGGTTGTTACAGTTGATTTTGATGGAACGCTTTTTAGGGGAAGCTCATTCAAAGTTATGGTAAGGGTGGCGAGGAAGGAATTTTCGCCTATGCAATGGGCTGTTGTTTCAGGTGGATTGGTCCGTGCAACAGGTTTAGGTGTTACGAAAGGTAAGAATGCATTTCGTAAACAATTTTTTAGATCGTTTGCGAAGGCTTTTCGTGGAAAAACAAGACAGGAATTGAATGGATTTTTCCAGAGATTAGTGAATATAGGTATTCGTGAAGTAAACCAGGATCTCGTAGTAAAAATCAAAGAGCACCAGAATAAGGGTGATTCGATTATTGTTTTATCTGGTGCATTAACTCCTTTTTTGAACATCTTTATTAGAGATGCAGGTCTTGATGTTCATGTGATCAGCACGGAATTATATTTTAACGAGCAGGACATATGCACGGATGTTGGAACGGTGATTAATGGACAAGAAAAGGTGAAAAAGGTACGGGAATGGATCGCAAATGCGAAAAGAAATGGTGAAATCACAGACGATGAAGCAAAGGAGATCTGGGCATATGCAGATAGTGAAAGTGATATCCCGTTATTTGAATTTGCGAAACATCCGATTGTGGTGAATCCGAATAACAATATGAAGGCAATTGCAAATGAAAATAACTGGCCTGTATTGCTATAAGAATTGATGTTAAAAATAGTTTGTATCGCTTAGAAGGATTCAAACTATTTTTGTATGTAGTAGATTTAAGATAGGATAACTATTAATGGAAGCTATTTTTTGATATGAATGATAGAAATTGAAGGATTGGAGGATATGTACATGAAGCAAGAACAACTTATTTTACAGAAGCGCCCAAATGGGATGCCTACGAAAGAGACATTTCAGTTTCGGGAGATTGAAATTCCTGAACCAAAGGATGAAGAAATTTTATTAAAAACGCTTTACGTGTCGGTAGATCCATATATGCGCGGCAGAATGTCGGATGGTCCTTCCTATGTAGAACCTTTCCAGGTTGGTGAACCATTGACAGGCGGTGTCGTTGCACAAGTGATAAAGTCAAATCATGACCATTTTAAAAAGGGTGATATTGTTCGAGGAAACCTTCCCTTTCAAGAATATCAGGTGACAAATACCACGCAAATTAGCAAGGTAGAAACGGGTGGCTTAAGCCCTCGTACTGCACTTAGTGTACTTGGAATGCCGGGGCTTACTGCATACTTTGGCATGATGCATATCGGTGAGCCAAAAGAAGGCGAAACCGTTGTAGTTTCTGGTGCAGCTGGAGCTGTTGGGCAAATTGCAGGTCAATTGGCGAAGAAAGTAGGGGCACGTGTTATTGGGATTGTAGGTTCTAAAGAAAAGGCGGCATACATTACGGAAACCCTTGGTTATGATGTTGCGGTGGAATATAAAAAGGGAAATCTTGCAGGTCAATTAAAAGAAGCATGTCCAAACGGAATTGATGTATATTATGAAAATGTTGGCGGGAATATTTCAGATGCTGTGTGGCCGCTATTAAATACGTTTGCTCGTGTGCCTGTGTGCGGTGCAATCTCATCTTATAACTTAAAAGAAGGAGAAGCGGATATAGGATTACGTATGCAACCGTTTCTAATCAAAGCCCGCGCTAAAATGCAAGGATTTATCGTTGGAGATTTTGCAGATCATTTTCATGAGGCATATGCATTCCTTAGTGAAGCTGTAGCTAATGGAGATCTGAAATTTGAAGAAACAATTAAAGAAGGCTTTCATTCCATCCCAGAAGCTTTTCTAGGTTTATTTTCCGGTGAAAATATTGGAAAACAGTTGGTTAAAGTTGTAGATGGTGAGTAATTGAGATAAATGGAATTGGTCGTACCTCTTGGGGTTAAGAGGTACGCTTTTTTTATATACTGTAGCTTTTTGCAAATAACAATAAAAATAACGAACATTAATTGTGGTACAATAATTAATAGAAAATTGTTAAAATTGGTAAATGGCAAGGATTTTTTGTATATTTATATTACTGTAAAGCGTGAAGTGATAATAGTTGATTTACACCTTAGAGGAAATGCGAAAAGGGTGTGATAGAGCTGAATCTATGTATCTATCATCAGGATAGGCAAATAGATTGAAATATTTCATTCATGCAAATAACTCCGTAAGTCAGAAGTCTTTTTGGCTGGTAACGACCAATAAACAAAAGATGGAGGAGAAAAAAATGAATACGCATCAATTAGTTTTCGATAATATGGTAAGAATAAATCCTCAAACCGCCATGATAACCATGAATGAAGAAAGAGTCGCTATGTTTTCTGTTGAAGCTCTGGGAGTATTGCGCAGGGATTTAATCTCTACATTGGGAAAGGAAAGGGCGAAAGGTTTTTTGTTAAGATATGGTTGGGCTTGCGGGGAAAAAGCGGCTGAGAGTATTTTATCTAAAACAAATAGAAAGTCGTTGGAGGAGTTGTTGCTTGCCGGTCCTTCCCTTCATACGGCACAGGGTTTAGTCAAAGTGGAGGCAGACCGGTTAGAAGTCGATGATTCTACTCTGTATTTTAGTGGTTACTGGAAAAATTCATTTGAAGCTGAAGAGCATCAGCATCATTATGGTTCCACAAATGAAGCTGTTTGCTGGATACTTGAGGGGTTCGCAAGTGGGTATTTAACAAAGGTTTTTGGAAAAGACGTTTTAGCCCATGAAGAAAAATGTGTAGCTAAAGGGGATGCTCATTGTTCTTTTATCGCCAAAACAAAAGAACATTGTGAAAAAGTGCACCAAGCTTATGATCGATACTACAAAGCAGATTCATTAGCGAATGAATTAGATCATTTATATAATGAACTTGAAACAATGAATCAAAATATTATAGCGTCTGATAAGATACAAGAGGAATTAACGAATGTTTTTCTTGAGGACAAGGGATTGACTGAAACGATCGGATTTATTGCAAACACTTTAAAAAGAAGTATTATTATCGATTATTATAAAAAGGAAATTGAAAGCGTTTTCGTTTGTGAGGAACATAAAGATGCTTACTATAATTGGACAGACAAATTTAATTATCTGGAAGAAGACAAAAAAATATCCAAACATATCAAGTAAGGGCAAACAACATTAATCTTGGGCGTATGGTTGTTTTGGGAAATGAAAAAATGAGCATGAAAGAAGAGTTAATTATAAAAAAGGCGTTAGGAATATTTTCGATACAGTTATTTCATCAATGGAAATTAACACGTTCTTTATGGAAGAAGAAAGAGGACTTATTTGAAGATATGCTCAAAACTGAAAAATTGGATTCTTATAAAAGGGTATCTCATTTGTTTCATTTTGATCCAAATGGTATAAATCGGGTGATAACATTAAGAATTCACTCCGAACAAAAGCAAACAGAAATATTGCAATATCTTATCTCGCTTTATCCAAACAAAGATATTTTCTCGAAAGACTCGTATATTGTTATTATTGCTACAGAAGAAGATGGGGGAGATACTGGGAACTTTTGTTCAGAATTTAAAAAAATGCTCCAAGAAGATTTTAAATCAATTCTTGTCCATATTGGTGTGGGAAGAGAGGCAAAGGACATTGCATCTTTAATCAATAGTTATCAGGATAGTCGTCAAATCAATGAATTTTTACAATTAGCTCATCCGGATGATAGTTGTGTATCCTTTTTTGAAGAACTGGAACCGTTTATGCTTTTATTAAAAGGAACGGATCAAAAAGAGCTGATCAGTTTTTACCATAACGCAATTGGTGAGTTAGTAGCGTATGATCGTAATTATGAAACAAACTTCTTGCATACATTGAAGGTGTATTTGGATAATAATGGTAACCTGCAACAAACTTCGGATGATTTACATTTGTCGATCTCAGGACTACGTTATCGCATGGAACGAATTGAAAAGCTGTGTGGTACTGATTTGAAAACAGGGAATGAACGATTTAAGTATCAGCTGGCCATTCGGATTCATTTTGCATTGAAAGTAAATAAATCGAATATTTTTTCATGAAATAGAAAAGCCTGCAATGGAGTATTGCAGGCTTTTCTAATGCTCTAAGATAAATTTTCTTTGATGGTTCTGTATGATTAATAGATTTTGGAACCGCTTCAATTCTATGAACTCTCAAGGAGGATTTATCCATGATTGAAACAAAAACAAAAAGACCGTTAACCGGAAAAGAGTACTTGGAAAGTTTAAGAGATAATCGAGAAGTGTGGCTGCATGGTGAAAGAGTGAATGATGTTACAACACATCCTGCTTTTCGAAACGCTGCTCGTTCCATAGCGATGCAATATGATGCGTTACATGACGAAAAAACAAAAGATATTATCACTACTCCAACAGATACAGGAAATGGCGGCTATACACATAAGTTCTTTCAATATGATAAAACATCGGCAGATCTTCTGCATTCGAGAAATGCGATCGCGGAGTGGGCGAAATTAACTTACGGACAAATGGGTAGATCTCCCGATTATAAAGCTTCTTTTCTAGCTACTTTAGGTGCCGACCCAGATTATTACGGGGAGTATGCTGATAACGCTAGAAAGTGGTATAAGGAAGCACAAGAGAAAAACTGGTTTTTTAATCACGCTATTATCAACCCACCAGTAGATCGAAATAAGCCATTGGAGGCAGTTAAAGACGTATTTATCAGAGCCGAAGAAGAAACGGATGAAGGTGTCATTATAAGCGGAATGAAAATGGTGGCAACAGGTTCAGCATTAACGAACTATAACTTTGTTGCTCAATACGGAGCTGTGCCTGTTGGATCAGAAGAAATGGCACTGGCTTTCATCGCACCAATGGATACACCAGGCGTTAAAATGATTTGCCGTCAATCCTATGAAATGCAAGCTTCTGTGATGGGAAGTCCATTCGATTACCCGTTAAGCAGTCGCTTTGATGAAAATGATGCCGTTCTTATTTTCGAGAGAGCACTAATTCCATGGGAAAACATTTTAATTTATAGAGATGTAGATAAAGCAAATAACTTCTTTCCAGAGAGTGGGTTTTTGCAGCGATTCACATTTCATGGTGTTACTCGATTAGCAGTGAAACTTGACTTTATTTCCGGACTATTAATTAAGGCAGTACAAACAAACGGGACGAACAAATTTAGAGGTGTTCAGTCTAATGTCGGGGAGGTGATTGCTTGGAAAAACATGTTCTGGGCAATGAGTGATTCCATGGCTTTAAATCCTGATAAAGGTCCAAAGGGAACGGTGGTCCCTAATCTAAACTATGGATTATCTTACCGCGTATTTATGTCAGAAGGCTGGCCAAAGATTAAAGAAATTATTGAAAACGTTGTTGCAGGAAACTTAATTGTACAACCATCAAGTTCTCGTGATTTTAAGAATCCTGAGCTAAGACCATTAATTGATCGTTTGTATCGTGGTTCTAATGACATTACATCACTCGAGAAGATTAAGCTTATTAAATTGCTGTGGGATGCGATTGGCACAGAGTATGGCGGGCGACATGAATTATATGAGCGAAATTACTCTGGAAACCATGAAAACATCCGCTTAGAGAATCTTGTTACAGCAAATGATACAGGACAAGCAGCTGAATTAGAGGCATTCGCAGATCAATGTATGGCTGACTATGACTTAGATGGATGGGTTAATAAAACATGGATTAATCCAGATGATGTCAGTTATTTTAAGTAATCATTACATGCACTAAGAGGAGGAGTTACAAGTGAACGTCTTTCAGGAGAATGAACTAACATTAGAGGCTTCTATTGTATCGATCGGAGCATTTGATGGAATGCATCGCGGGCATCAGGCATTAATTACCAAAGCAGCAGAGAGAGCGCGAAGGTTAAACATTCCTTCCGTTGTATATACATTTAATCCTCCTCCGCGTGCCCATTTTCAAAATCATATCATGCTTACATCTGTAGAGGAAAAAATCAAGATTATCAAAGAACTTGGAATTGACTATATTATTGTAGCAAATTTTAATGATAGCTATGCTGCACGTTCTGTTTATGCGTTTATCGATGAACTAGAAGACATAGGAACACAGGAGATTTGGGTAGGAAAAGATTTTCATTTTGGAAAAGGAAAAAGTGGAAACGTACATTTATTATCTGAGTATTTCAACACATGTACGCTACCCTTTGTAACATGTGATAAAGGCGAGACGATTTCTTCGACAAGGATTAGAAATTTAATTCATAAAAATGATTGGTTTCAAGCTTATCATCTCTTAGGCAGAAATAAGCTTGAGAAAATAAAATAAGAATTAGGAGGAATTGATAATGGCAGAAGCAGTTGTAAAAAATGAACGTGTGTTGGAAGTGTATGAAAGTTTTGTAAAACACATGAAGAAGTTTTTGGATGAGCAGCAGCTCAATCATGAAGAATACACAAATTTTGTTGAGTGGGCTGACCGATTAGGTCGGAGCGGGGAAATTCCATTATTTCTGGATGTATTTGTAGAAACGTATGTTTTAGAAGCAAAATATAAAAAATTACCTGGAACTGAACCATCGCTATTAGGACCTTATTTCACGGAAGGGTCTCCGCTAATAGAAGATAAGCCAGCGGTGATGTCAATGCGTCCAGTTGATAAAGAAAAGGGAGAAAAACTCATCTTCCGCGGTAATGTCAGCTCAGTAAATGGTCAAAAGTTAGCAAATACCAAAGTCGAATTTTGGCAGAATGATGCAGATGGTTTATATTCGAATTTTGATTCTGATGCACCTGACTTTAACTTAAGAGGTCATTTTTATACAGATGAGAATGGAGATTTTGAAGTACATTCGATTGTACCGATCCCGTATCAAATTCCAACAGACGGACCAACTGGTGAATTTGTAAGTGCGGCGGGATATCACGCTTATCGACCTGCCCATCTTCACTTGATGCTTGAAAAAGAGGGGCATGAAACATTAATTACGCAAGTTTTCTTCCAAGGTGATGAATGGTTAGAAACAGATGTTGCCAATGGAGTTAGATCCTCCTTACTCACTGGTCTCAAGCAAGTTGGTGATCATAAGGAAGCATCTTTAGATTTCGTATTGCGGACGGAGTAATAACAATAAACAATAGTAGAAAGGAGAATATAACCATGGATGATCGAGTCTTTCGAAATACAATGGGAAAATTTGCAACAGGAGTTACAGTCATTACAACAAAAGTTGGAAAAGACGTACATGGGATGACAGCAAATGCATTTATGTCTGTATCGTTAGACCCAAAGTTAATTACCATTTCGATTGATAACAAAGCTAATATGCTTGAGAAGATTAAAAAATCTGGTCAATTTGCAGTGAGCATGCTTGGAGAAGAACAGCAAGATATTTCGATGCACTTTGCTGGACAAAAGACAAAAGAAGAAGGTATTGAATTTGACCTTGTTCACAACGTGCCAATTGTTCGTGATGCTTTAGCGAATGTTGTGTGTGATGTATATGACTCTTATGTAGTGGGGGATCACACGTTATTTATTGGTAAAGTGTTTGAAATCGCTTTAAGAGATGGTAGTCCACTGGCATTTTATCAGGGTAAATATGGAAACTACAGACAACTAGAATATTCGAAATAGTAATGTATAAATAGGAGGCTGTCTCAAAAGGTCGTGCATCACGCTCTTATACGAGACAGCTTTATTCAATCCCGGAAGAGGTGAGAAGATGAATTATTATAAAAAGAACATTAATGGAAAAAACATCCAAATTGTAGACTATCCTGGGGAAAAAGGGCCAATTATTGCGATTCATGGTTTAACCGGAACACATAAAAACATGCATTATTATGCTGAACAATTTAAAGGCGAGTATCGTTTTATTGCCGTTGACCTGCGAGGGCGGGGCAATAGTGATGAAACTGACCGAGAACCATCTATCTTTAAACACGCAGAAGATATTTTGGGGTTAATAAAAGAACTAAAAATCGAACGTCCAATGCTGCTCGGACATTCCATGGGCGCCTTTATATCAGCGATTGTCGCAAGTAAATTAGATAGTGTACAAGCGGTGATTTTATTAGATGGAGCGGCAAAGATGACAGGTCACCAGCAGGCGATTGTGAAACCATCTTTGGGAAGATTAAGTAAAACCTATGACTCTAAAGAACAATATATCGACGAAATCAAAGGGATTTATCAAAATTTGGGTATTGCCTGGAACGATACGATGGAAAATACAGTTGCGTATGAAGTCATGCAGGTAGGCGATCACTGGGAAAATAAATCAACAGAATCTCGTATTCTTGCAGACTTTGAGAGTTTCTATACTTTTCATCCAAAAGAAATTTGTTCCCAGATTACCTGCCCAGTCCTATTGGTTTATGCTGAAAGCAAAATTGGTACTATGCCACCGCTGTTTTACTTAAGCGATTATCAAGAAACACAAACATACACGAAAAATTTGGAAACTGTTATATCAGACTGTAACCATTATACGATGGTCTTTGAAAAAAGGGACGATATTAACCATGCAATCCGAAACTTTTTTAAAAAGATAAGTGGATCAGGTCGTTCCCTATCCTAGCTATTCAAGCGTAAATAAAGAATAAAGGTGGTTAAACAATGAGTGAAGGATTGGCTTATTTTAAAGAAGTATACGATGAAGTACCTGGCTGGGTACAGAAAATGCATGATTATAGTCCCCGTGTACTCGATCATTATACAGGCATTCGCGGGGAAATTATGCAGGACGGTGCATTATCAAGAAAGGAGAAAGATGTCCTTGTTGCCAGCATGAACGCTGCACGCTTATATCCGCGAAGTATGGTGTACCACACCAAAGGCGCGATCGATTATGGATGCCCTGTGCCAGAGCTGATTGAATATTTTCTCGTTGCTTATCTGTATGGTGGTTCAAAGTCTTTGAAACTATCATTAGAAGCTATTGCTTATGCGATGGAACTAAAAGGCGTCATGGTAAAACAACCATCAAAAACGCCTGAGACAATCGAAGGAGTGATGCAGACGATCCGGGAGTGGATGAACGGGGAAGATATCCATTTTATTGAGGAAATTTTTAGCCTCATCGAAACAGGCGATGAACAGAAAGTGGAAGAAAAAATTCTCACAGATGGGAACGTATCCACAAAATTAAAGCATTTAAACATGGTAGGAAATTATATAACGGAATTAAAAGGACAAGAGGCTCAAGGCTGGATGGAAAAAGCTAGAGAAGCCGGGGCATCGGAAGCTGAACTTGCAGATGTAGGGTATATCTGTATTTTAACGGCAGGCATTCCGACATGGTTTGAAATGAGCGATTCATTGAAGCTTAATAAATGAAGGGGGGAGTTCCATGTCGAAAATAAAACAGGATGTGCAAGAAACGTTATCATGCGTCAAGTCGGGTCATACCGTGCTTGTTGGCGGATTTGGCCTTATCGGTGCACCACTAACGTTAATTGACGGTTTAACGAAGAGGGATGTCAGCGATTTAACGATCGTCAGTAATAACTTGGGGGAATCTGGAAAAGGTTTAGGCATTCTTCTAAACCAAAACAAAATTAAAAAAGGGATTGGCTCTTATTTTACAAGTAACCGGGATGTTGGAGATAAATATCAGCGGGGAGAAATCGATCTTCAATTACTTCCGCAAGGTACGTTAGCTGAATCGCTTCGTGCGGGCGGAGCAGGGTTGGGAGGTTATTATACGACAACAGGAGTAGGCACCAAACTGGCTGAAGGGAAAGAAGAACGTGAAATCGACGGAGTGAGATATGTATTTGAAAAGGCAATTCGAGCGGATGTGGCACTTATTCGTGCGCATAAAGCCGATACGTTGGGAAACGTCGTCTATTATAAAACGGCTCGAAACTTTAATCCATTAATGGCTTCAGCCGCAAAAACGGTTATTGTTGAAGTGGATGAAATTGTCGAACCTGGAGAGTTAAATCCAGAAGCAATTGCCACACCGCATTTATATATTGACCATATTGTGAAGGCAGCGCACATTTTAACCAAGGAAGGAGTGGTTCATTCATGAAAACCAAATTAAGTAAAAAGGAAATGCAGCATCGAATCGCGGCTCGAGCTGCGAAAGAATTAAAAGGGCCTTGTGTCGTTAATTTGGGGATTGGTATTCCAACACTTATACCAGAATATTTGCAGGATGAGAATATATTTCTGCATACGGAAAATGGACTGCTGGGCGTCACAGATGTGGAAGAAGAGGATATGGACCCGAATCTGGTCAATGCGGGAAAATTGCCAGTTGGTGAAGCAGTAGGTGCAGCTTATTTTCATAGTTCTGATTCGTTTGCAATGATTCGCGGAGGACATGTCGATGTTGCTGTCTTAGGTGTTTTGCAAGTAGAGCAAACTGGAATCATTGCCAACTGGGCAGTACCGGGAAAAAATATCATGGGTGTCGGCGGTGCAATGGATTTATTGGTTGGTGCCAAAAAGGTGATTGTCACGATGAGTCATACATCCAAAGATGGCAAGAGTAAACTTTTAAAGGAATGCACGTATCCTATTACTTCGACAAGAAGTGTGGATATGATTATTACAGAACTGGCCGTTTTTAAAGTTGCAGATAAACAAATGCAACTGGTAGAACTCATGCCAGGTGTAACAATCGAAGAAGTCAGAGAAAAAACAGAAGCAGATTTTATCGAAATGCATGAAGAAAGGGGATAACTTTCACCATGAATATTCATTCTGTTGATGTCTATATATTAGATTTGCCGACCATTCGCCCGCATCAACTGGCGATGCATACCATTGTAGAGCAGACAATTGTGATTGCCTGTATCACTGATGAAGAAGGAAGAGAAGGATGGGGAGAGGTAGCTACGATCGGCGGTGCGTCCTACGGTGAATCCACTCCAGAGGCTATAAAAGTCAATGTCGATACCTATATAACTCCACATTTGCTTGGTGAAAACCCGGTTCACTTTGACAAAGTGATGCACGACGTTTCCCTCCATGTACGAGGAAACCATTTTGCCAAAGCGCTTGTTGAAACTGCGGTCATCGATTTGGCTGCAAAAATAAAAAATGTCCCTGCTTATGAGTTGTTTGGTGGACAAATCCATTCCTCTCTGCCTGTCGCTTGGACCTTGGCAAGCGGAGATACAGGAAAGGATATTGAAGAAGCACAGGAAATGTTACATCAAAGGCGGCACAATATCTTTAAATTGAAAATTGGGAAGGGCGATCCATATCAGAATGTACAGCATGTGCTCGAAATTCAAAAGGCAGTTGGTGACCAAGCACGGTTAACGGTGGATGTGAACCAGGCTTGGGATGAGTATACAGCGAATGATTGTATAGCAGTGCTGGAGGATGGCGGTGTATCGATGATTGAACAGCCACTGCCAACGTGGGATCAGGAGGGGATGAGCCGTCTCACGAGTCGGTTTAAAGTTCCTATTATGGCAGATGAAGCAGCTAACACGGTCCAGGATGCTTTTCAAATCGCAAAGTATCGTGCAGGAAATTCCATTGCCTTGAAAGTATGTAAAGCTGGTGGAATGACACAGACGAAAAAAGTAGCTGCGATTGCGGAAGGTGCAGGTCTTGGATTGTACGGTGGGACCATGATTGAATCGACACTTGGTACCGCGATATGTGCACATCTTTATGCGACCATTCCAGGATTTACATTTGGAACGGAATTATTTGGACCACTTCTATTCAAAGATAAGATAACTACCAATCCGATAAAATATGAAAACTTTGAAATTGTCATTCCGGACGGACCTGGGTTTGGAATGGAGATAGACAAGGAAAAAGTAAAACATTATGCAAGAGCATGGAAGGTGATGACATGAAACATGTTGTCATTGTAGATGCGGTTCGAACAGCTATTGGTAAGCTTGGTGGGACACTAAGCAATGAGACAGCGGATTTCCTTGGATCACATGTAGTGGAGGAACTGATCAGACGGACAGACATCGATAAACAAGTTATTGAAGAAGTAATATTAGGTCAAGCAAAACAAAGCGCAGATGCATCGAATATAGCTCGAGTTGCTCAATTACGAGCAGGGATACCAGCCGAAATTCCTGCATATACCCTGCATAGACAGTGTGGATCCGGTGTTCAGGTAGTTAACTCAGCTACCCAGCAAATATCCTGTGGATTAAGCAAAATCATTATTGCTGGTGGAACGGAATCGATGAGCACAGCGCCCTATTATGTAAATGACATCCGTTTTGGGACAACATCGGGTAATGTCACTTTAAAAGATCCCAATACCGCAAGTCAGCCAGGTTCCCAGCCTAAGGAGGATTATGGAAATTTAAATATGGGCATTACCGCTGAGAATGTTGCAGAAAAATACGGAATTTCAAGAGAAGCGCAAGATGCTTTTGCCTTAAGAAGCCAAGAGAATGCTAAGCAAGCTATTGCTAATGGTTCCTTCGAAAATGAAATTGTACCTTATACCGTTCAAACTAGGAAAAATACGATTACTTTTAAAAAAGATGAGCATCCGAGAGACACAAGTCTTGAAAAACTAGCAAAACTAAAGCCTGTTTTTAAAAAAGATGGCACAGTCACAGCAGGAAATGCTAGTGGACGTAATGATGGAGCTGCAGCATTACTTGTCATGGCTGAAGAAGAAGCGTTAAAATATGGCTATAAACCAAAAGTTCGTATTCTCGCACAAGCCTCAACCGGATGCTCACCAGAATTGATGGGGATGGGTCCGGTTCATGCGACATTAAAAGCGCTAAAGCAAACAAATTTATCGATCCATGATTTAGATGTAGTTGAATTAAATGAAGCCTTTGCTTCCCAGTCCCTTGCATGTGTGAGAGAATTAGAGCTTGATATGGATAAGGTAAATCCAAATGGTGGAGCAATCGCCATGGGGCATCCAATAGGAGCAACAGGTGCGATTCTTTTTACAAAATTAATTCATGAATTGGAAAGAACCGGAAAGAAATATGGTTTAGTAACATTATGCATTGCAGGCGGAATGGGAATAGCAACAATTATAGAAAATTTGCAAGTTTAATCGTTTATAACAATGTATTTTCCAGTTAGTAAACGGAATCGTAGAGAGGGGATTACATATGCCAAATACAAACGCAAATACATTTTATCCAGAAGCTATCGGGGTTCAGGAAATGTATAAACTTATGATCGGTTCTGTTGTTCCGCGCCCAATTGCATGGGTGTCTACAAAAAGCAAAGAAGGTATGTTGAATCTAGCACCATTTAGTTTTTTTACAGTTGCTTCCAGGCAGCCACCTACCCTATCTATTACGATTGGGCGAGGGGCTAAGGAAAGAGCGGGGACAGTGAAGGATACATTAACGAATATTCGTGAAACGAAAACGTTTATTATTAACGTTGTTCCTGAAGCACTTGCGAATCAGATGTATGAGTCATCCAAACATGTCGAAAGTTCTGTAAATGAGTTTGAAAAAGCCTGTGTAACACCTGTGTCCTCTCAAAAGAGTGGAATTCCTTACGTGAAAGAGTCACCCATTGCTTTTGAATGTGCACTTGATCGGATTATTAAGGTAGGAACCGATCATATGGTTCTCGGCCAAATCCAGTGCGTTTGTGTGGATGAATCTGCGTATAGCGGAAATTATAGAATAAATATTGAAAACTGGAAGCCTCTCGCACGGTTAGCTGGCAATTATGCTCCTCTAGGTTGTTCATTTAAATTACCAAAATAGAAATTGAGAAGAGGCTGGGACAAAACTCGGCTAAATAGCGAAAAAAGAATTCAGTAGATACTGGATTCTTTTTTGCTTTGGTTTTAAAATGATTAATTATTCTGCTAATAATTAGTAAACAAAAAAAGCACCTTCTGGTAAGATAAAAGTGACCAAACCATTACTCACCGGAGGTGCTCTTATGTTTAAACATTATACCATGAATCAAGTGATTTTGCCTT
>NZ_JAGIKX010000029.1:0-38380 GCF_017874635.1 Virgibacillus alimentarius | reverse complement strand
ATGGACACCCTTGCTTTCAGCTAACAGTTCCTACTGCCAAGCCTGTAGTGGACTTTCACCACCAAGTTATAGCCCATGCTGGGCGCACTAAAAAAAAGCCAAATCCACCTTTGGGATTTGGCTTTTTTATTATTGTAGTGCTGCTTTTGCTTTATCTGCTAACTGTGCAAATGCATCTTCATCATGAATTGCAAGTTCCGACAACATTTTGCGGTTTACTTCAATGCCAGCTAGTTTCAGTCCATGCATCATTTTGCTATAAGATAGATCATTAGCACGTGCAGCTGCATTAATACGTGTAATCCATAGTTTGCGAAAATCACGCTTTCTTTGTCGACGGTCACGATATGCATACTGACCTGATTTCATTACTTGTTGTTTAGCTGTTTTAAATAAAGTGCGTTTAGATCCATAATAACCTTTTGCTAGTTTAAGCACGCGTTTACGACGTTGACGCGTTACAATTCCACCTTTTACACGTGGCATAGTAATTCCCTCCCGATATGAATCGAATTTATTATTTTCATTTTTTTAGCGTTAGCTGCTATCCTTCTTATTTAGGAAGCATATTCTTAATCCGTCTGTAATCTCCAGCAGAAACTAAAGTTGACTTACGCAATTTACGTTTTTGCTTCTGTGATTTATTTGCAAACAAATGACTTGTATATGCATGCGAACGTTTCAACTTACCAGTTCCTGTTCTTCTAAATCTTTTTTGAGAACCTTTATGAGTTTTCATTTTAGGCATATAAATTTCCTCCTCGTAATGTTTGAACACTCTATCATAAGATGAATGATTTATTTTTCACTGTTAGGAGCTAGCATCATAAACATATTACGACCTTCCATTTTTGCTTTGGATTCAATAGTTGCAATGTCTTTGACTTCATCTGCTAAACGGTCTAATACTTCTTGACCTAACCCCTTATGTGTAATCGCACGACCGCGGAATCGAACGGAAGCTTTAACTTTATCACCTTTTCCAAGGAATTTTCTTGCATTTCTTAATTTGGTATTAAAATCATGATCGCCAATTCCAGGTGTAAAACGAACCTCTTTTACATTGATTACTTTTTGTTTTTTTCGAGCTTCCTTTTCTTTCTTTTGCTGTTCGTAACGATATTTTCCGTAGTTCATTACACGACAAACTGGTGGTTTTGCATTTGGAGCAACCAAAACTAAATCTAAATTTCTCGTCTGAGCGATTTCTAATGCTTCAGAACGTGATTTCACCCCAAGCTGATCACCATTCGAATCAATAAGACGCACTTCTTTAGCACGAATTTTTTCATTGACATTCATTTCTTTGCTAATATCCAGCCACCTCCAAATTTTTTCTCCTACCATTACTTTAAGCTTCATGTTTCTTAAAGTTATCGATCTATTATTGACAAGCGACTATGATGTTAAGCATAGAAGGATACATCATGTTTCCAGACAAAAATGTGTCGGTACAATATGCACCCACACGTCTCCATTTATCTTTAAGAAGTTTGGAACCAGTTGACTGCATTTTACTGCGTCAATCAGGTGAGAAGCGGGTGCTTCTACTTGTCTCAGATCTTTTACTATTCAATTCAACTTCATAAGGATATCATTTCTTATAAGAACTGTCAAATTTTTATTTTATTAATGTGTAATCCCATGTCAATAAACGGAGAATAGATAAACTATCTATTTCTCCGTTCCTTCCTAATTTTTGTGTATTACTCTAGTATTCCCAACAATATCATGTAATCCTTGCTTCTCTGGGGTAAAGGCTACCACAGCATATAACAAAAAGAGTAAGGCCATTGCCCTATAAATAAATCTTCCTATCACTTCGCGAAAAAGTAAATCACTCCACTTTAAGTCTTTATCATCTATTCGAATAACCCGAAGTCCAAATACCATTTTACCAATCGTTTGTCCGTAAACTTTCGTCATTAATAAAAAATAGATATAAAAAACGAATACACTAACGATACCATTTAAAGTCCAAAACCCAATATCGATCCTGCCGTCCCCAACAAACTTTAATGGACTTAGTAATATTCCATTAATGCTAAAAATAACAATTAGGTCAGTTATATAAGCCCAGAAGCGCATCCAAAAACCTGCATAGCGCTTTTTTTCACTTTCAATTTTATCGTCAGTACCCCGATTATATTCAGACTCACTTTCAACATGATTATTTTTTTGGTAATCACTCACAATGGCACCCCCTCACTTGGAATATAAATACATAGCACGTGGTCCATCGGAATTTCTAATTTGATCCATTATTCCGCTTAATCGACCATCTGATTTAAACATACTTTGCGCGGAAGCCCCAATCAGTTGCTTGAAATTATAGCTTGTTTCATATTCAATAACGCTTGCACCTTTTAAATCATGATCCTCTTCCATTAAAGCTACTGTATCTTCTAACGTTCCTAATTCATCAACTAAATTATTTTCTTTCGCTTGTTTACCTGTATATACTCGACCGTCACCAAGCTTTCTAACTTTACTTTCTGGCATGCCACGTCCATCTACTATAACTTGGACAAACTCATCATATAGTTCGTCAATCATGGTTTGTAATATTTCTTTTTCCTCATCTTTCATCTTCCTTGAAGAGGACATTATATCTTTATATTCACCACTTTTAATTGTGTTAAAATCAATGCCATATTCATCGGCTAATTCAGCAAAATTAATACTTTCCATAATGACGCCTATAGAGCCGGTTAATGTTGCGGGATTAGCCACGATTTTATCAGCCGGGGCAGCAACATAATAACCTCCTGACGCAGCTGTATTCCCCATGGATACATACACAGGCTTTTCTGTCTCTTCCTGAATTTTAGTGACTTTTTCATGTATTTCTGCACTCTCAACGACTCCACCACCCGGGGAATTGATACGCAAAATAATTCCATCTACACTTCTATCCTTACCGGCTTCATCAACCATTTTTAAAAAACGTTTATGATCGTAACCAGGGGAATTGAACATAGAATGAGACCCAGTATCTTGAATAACGCCTTCTAAATTCAAGACAGCAATTTTATTTCTAGTTCCTTGTTTTCCTTTATCAATAACTGTTTCTTTAAAAGCTACCTCATCTTCACTAAATAAATCTTGAAAATCTGTAGTGGCCGCTGTGGTCGATAGTTGAACAACTATGGAGATGACAAATAGTCCAGCTGCTATACCAAGCGCTAACCAACGCTTTCCATCCATTTACCGTTCCACCTTTCTTCATATGTCAATAGACTCACCCAAAATCCTTAAGCATGGAGTGAGTCTTGAAGTTTTTATTTTCGCAATGTTTTACCTTCAATTTCTTGTTTCATCAATTCTTCAAAATCATTGTAAGGCACTGTTTCAGATTTCTTTTCACCATATCTTCTTACATTGACAGCATTATCCTCAATCTCATTGTCTCCGACAACTAATGCGAATGGGATCTTTTGTGTTTGAGCTTCTCTAATTTTATAGCCAATTTTTTCATCCCGCTCATCAACCGCAACCCTTACACCTTGTAATCGGAGTGTATCCGCAACACCCTTTGCATAATCTAAATGGGCTTCTGATGAAACCGGGATAATTTTAGCTTGTACCGGTGCCAGCCATGTAGGAAAAGCTCCTTTATATTCTTCTAGTAAAAAGGCTACAAATCGTTCCATCGTTGAAACAACCCCGCGGTGAATAACAATAGGGCGATGTTCTTTTCCATCTTCACCTATATAAGTGAGATCAAATTTTTCTGCTGCTTGATAATCTAGTTGAACGGTTGATAATGTTTCATCTTTGCCTAAAGCTGTCTTTACTTGTACATCTAATTTTGGACCATAAAAAGCTGCTTCGCCAAATGCTTCAACATAGTCGACCTGCATATCTTCCATTGTTTCCTTCAACATGGCTTGCGCTTTATCCCACATTTCATCATTATCAATATATTTTTCCTTATCTTCTGGATCACGATACGATAAGCGGAAATAATAATCGTTGATACCAAAGTCTTGATATACCCTCTGTATTAGTTTTACAACACGGATAAATTCGTCTTTTAATTGATCCGGACGCGCAAAAATATGTGCATCATTTAATGTCATCCCGCGCACTCGCTGTAATCCCGCTAAGGCTCCTGACATTTCATAACGGTGCATTGTACCAAGTTCTGCTATTCGAACTGGCAAACTACGATAACTATATAATTGATTTTTATAAACCATCATATGATGCGGGCAGTTCATGGGACGCAATATCAATTCTTCATTATCCATTTCCATGATAGGAAACATATCATCATGATAATGATCTAAATGTCCACTCGTTTTATATAAATCAACACTTCCCAGTACAGGTGTATAAACATGGTCATAACCTAATTTTTCTTCTATATCCACAATATATCGTTCAATAATTCGCCGTATAGTAGCTCCTTTTGGCAGCCACATCGGCAAGCCTTGTCCAACCTTTTGGGATATAGTAAAAATCCCCAATTCTTTTCCGAGTTTTCGGTGGTCACGTTCTTTTCGTTCTTCTAAAAGTTTTAAATAGTCATTCACTTGGCTTTTCTTTTCGAAAGCTGTTCCATATATACGTTGTAATTGCTGGTTGTTACTATCTCCTCGCCAGTAAGCCCCAGAGATACTTAATAATTTAAAGGCTTTAATTTTACTTGTCGAAGGAACATGAACGCCTCGGCATAAATCAAAAAATTCACCTTGTTTATAAATGGACACTTGTTCATTTTCAGGAATTGCATCAATTAATTCCAGTTTTAAATTGTCATCAATTTCTTTAAACATTTCTCTTGCTTCCTGACGGGATACTTCGATTCTTTCAATTGCTAAATTTTCGTCAATAATGCGCTGCATTTCTTTTTCAATTTTAGGCAAATCTTCAGGTGTTAAAGAATAATCCATTTCCATGTCATAATAGAACCCTTCTTCGATTACCGGACCTACCCCAAATTTAACATCTTTGTATATGCGCTTAATTGCCTGGGCCATCAAGTGGGCAGCAGAATGACGCATAATTTCGATACCTTCATCATTCTTATATGTAATGATTTCTATTTTTCCATCCTGTGATAGTTGTGTTTTTAAATCAATAAGTTCTCCATCTAACTTTATTGCCAAAGCTTGTTTTTTTAAGCCTGAAGAAATCGATTCTGCAATTTCTTCACCGGTTGTTCCCATTGGAAACTCTTTATTTGCTCCATCTGGGAAAGTGATTGTTATGTTTGACATTTTTACCTTTACACTCCTTTTTGCAATCTTTCTATAATTTAAAAAAGCTCGTCCCTCTGCATTAAATGCAAAGGGACGAGCGTTGATCACGTGGTTCCACCCTATTTTCCATGTTCTTATCTAACTAAGAAATGGCTTCATTATCTTTAACGCAGAATATTCGCTGCTATCTACTGCAAATTTCGATAACAGAGTTCAAAGGTGGTAATTATTTGTATGTATATAGGAAGTTTTCAGCAGGTAGCTCCCCTCTCTTATATATACTTAAAAACAAATAATCTTATCCTTATCAATACTTATGACTATCATGAAATTATAATTTATATTATAGCCTTAGCTGATTTTAAATGCAAGCACCTCTAATAATTTTTTACATGGTGCGGAAAAGGAAAATTGCGAATTGGTTCAAATTCCACTTTTTCTTGAAAAACATTCATAACGGTCGATGTTTTTGGTTCAGAAGGATAATCACCATAAATTTTTATTTTTGCTGGAGCCATAGCTATTAATGGAGATAAATTTAATTCGTCTATATCTAAACCGACAATATATAGTGGTTCTTTTCTGGTAATTTCCCGTAGTTCCAGCGTCGAAAATTTTTTGCCATTAGATTTAAAAAAAGAAAATGAACTGCCTTGGAGAATATAAATCTCCCTATACCCTGGTTCTTTTTTTACTATATATTCACGTAACATATTGATAAATGCTTGATGGTCCTCCTCCCTTTTAAATTCCTCAATGGCCAAGCCAACATAATGGATTAATTCTTTTTTAAAAAATTTCAAACGAAAATTAACGATAGAATCATAATGAACCGTTTCCGTGTTTTTGATATTCTCCATAAATACTGCATGAAGTGTTTGACTAGGATCCTGATTATTTTTGACCCTTAAGCAATCATCATCTTCTCCTGTAAAAATCCAATGGCTTAAATCTAAAATACGTTCTATCTCATCCGTGTTTTTAAAATAATACTTTTCCATGATAATATTTCTCATCATGTCAGACAATCGATGTGTAATCAGCACATCTACCATTGATTTTGCAATTGCAACAATAGATTGGTTATTAACTATTTTATCATTGAATTGTAATCGATTCCCCCAATCTTTATGTACTGTCCAGTACAGCTCGGTATTCTTGTTATAACGAAATAAATGCTCACAAAATGTTATAATTTCTTTATTCGATTCAAAATATACTTCCAACAAATCAACATCACCCTCATCCACAACCAAACTGTTACATTATATGGACGAGGCTCTTAAAAAATGACTGAAAATTAATCATCTTTCTAAGAAAGTATTGACTAGATGCCATAAAAAAGCTGATATAAAAGGATTATTCCCTCTTATACCAGCTATAAAAATTCTTATTTATCACGTCTGTTTTCCCCGTCTAAACTTACTTCTTTACTTACTTGTTTAATTCTTTCAATTACTCTCCCAGCTTTCACTTCTTCTACGCCACCCCGATTTGTATTTGCCAAATGCTGTTCCAACTGTTTTAAATTGTAGTTTGAAGTAAAGAAAACTGGTAATTGCTCCATCATTCGATATTGTAAAATAGAGCCAAGAATTTCATCACGGATCCAAGCTGATTGGGTTTCCGCACCAATATCATCAAACATAAGGACATCCGTATTTTTAAAATAGTCTATTTTTTCGTTTATTGAATTATCTTGAATTGATGTTTTAATCTCTCTAACAAACTCAGGCATATAAATTAACATAGATGAAATATTTAGTTCCTTTAGTTTATTAGCAACCGCTCCAAGGAAATAAGTTTTCCCTACTCCAAATGGACCTGTCAAATACAGTCCTTTTGCTGGTAATTCTGTTTTTGCAAGTTCGAGGAATTGGCTTGTTTCCCGAATAGCTTGACTTCTATCAAGTGTTACATCAATTTTGTCGTATGTTGCCTGCAGAATTTCCTTAGGCATATACAAGCTTTGTATCAGGTTCTGCTGCTTCTTTTGTTTTTCAAATAGAACGTTTTGATGACACTTTTCATAAATAAGCCGAAGCTCCCCATTCTCCACATGTAAAATGGGAGAGTATCCCGGGAGGATATTGATACATCCCTTTAAGGATGAACAATGATTACATTGCTTGGATTGGGATTTATATTCATATAATTTCATTAAATTTTTTTCGATTTCTTTTTGATTTACCTTGTTTAATGTAAGAAATTCCGTAACCTCAGGATCCTTTAAAACTTCCCTTTTGATATTAGTATAATGTTCTTGAAAGGATTTATTTTTCTTCATCCACTTTTTTAATGAAGCTTGTATCGGTTCCATATCAATCATCCTTGCAAATGATTATTTTGTTTATTACTAGAGTGCTTTCGTAGAAGTTCCATAAGTTCTTCTTTCTCTTTCTCCTCATTAACTGCTTGCTGATTTGTTTTTTCATTACGTTTTGATGTTTCTTTTTCTTTCTTTTTTCTTTCCTTAAACCAATCCGGTATAACTTCATTTGATTTAGACTTTGTATTTCTGAACTTATTCGTTTTTGAATACTTTTGATATCTCTCGGTTTCTCTTTTCGCAAAGGCCATCGCTTCCTTAGCACTTTTTAAGTTTGCACGTGACCAATGACTTGCTATTTTTTCTAAATAAGCTTTAGAAAGTTTCATATTGGATTGAAGTAAGACATAATGAATGAGTACGTTCATGACTGGTGCAGGTAATCCTTGCGTAGTCATTACTTCCTGTATAGCTCGCATATCTTGTATAGAAGCATGGTTCCCACTTGAAAGATCCTCTAACAATTGTTTAGGAGATATTGTTTCTAATTCATAAATAAGTTGTTCTTCTTTCGTAGCAGCTTTTAAATTTGTTGGCTGATTCGGGTTACTAACTTTATCTGTTAATTGAATCTTTGTATTATTTTGCTGTGTTTTAAACAAATCTTGACATGCTGCTTTGAATTCTTCGGGATCCAAT
This sequence comes from Virgibacillus alimentarius, assembly GCF_017874635.1. Taxonomy (NCBI): domain Bacteria; kingdom Bacillati; phylum Bacillota; class Bacilli; order Caryophanales; family Bacillaceae; genus Virgibacillus; species Virgibacillus alimentarius. The sequence goes on along the minus strand of NZ_JAGIKX010000029.1, from coordinate 30,205 downwards.
ATATTTTCATCTGTAAGTGCCCATAAAATAGCTTTTTCTATTTCATGTGTTGCTAAATCATACAGAAGCCTCATCTGTGAAATCAATTTTCTATTACTTTTAGTTAATATTTTTTTCACAGGAATCATACGTTGCTTTAACATTTGTTCAATCCAAGTAAAATCAATATTACTTATTCTAGGAGACTGTTCTATTTGATTATCTGCTATCGGCTTTTTACTTTCGAAAGATGGATAAAATGTTTGATATACATCTTCAAACGATACGGTGATGTTTTTCCCATAATCATGCATGTGACAGCGAGCATAGTGCCTTTTAAGATGGCTAAACTTCATCTCTCCAACATGATGGTATAAGAGCTCGGATAGCATTCCATCACTAAAAAATTCTTGTGGGGAAAAAGGGCTTTGTAAAATATACGTATATTTATTTTTATCCGTTTGATACGTTTTTAGCAAACCAATACCTTCTAGCCTAAGTCTTGCTTGGTAAATTGCATCCAATGGAATGTTTAAATAATTCATTAATGTATGATGTGTTTGTGGTTCTTCATTAGATTGAAGCTCTATTTCATGTAATAACGTTTGATATAATATAACAGCCTGCATGCCAATTAAAGGTTGATATAAATGGGTTAGCGATTTGGTATAATCGATTGCAAGATTCCCTTTTAATAAAACATAATACCCATCAACAGGTAAAATTTTCCCTATATAATTCATTTAATATTAATCCTTCCTTTAAGCTCTACTAAAAAGTAAAACCGTTCAAAAAACAATTGGTATTAGGTATTACCGTTATCTGTAGTATTAATTAAATCTTTTAGCTCATCTAAAAACACACTCAGATCTTTAAATTGACGATAAACGGAGGCAAAACGAACATAGGCCACTTCATCAACATCAGACAGACGATTCATGACCATTTCGCCTATATCTTTACTATCTATTTCCGAACAACCAGTATTACGTACTTCTTTTTCTACGTCAAGGGCAATTGCCTCAATTTTTTCCATAGGAACTGGACGTTTTTCACAAGCCTTTATTAAACCACGAACTAATTTTTCTCTGCTGAATTCCTGACGGGCTCCGTCTTTTTTTACTACGATTAATGGTATTTCTTCAATCCGTTCAAATGTTGTAAATCGAAAACCACATCGCTCACATTCCCTTCGTCTCCGAATGGATTGTCCCTCTTCGATTGGTCTCGAATCCAATACTCTAGTACTCTTAAACTGGCAATTTGTACACTTCATACCTGCTATCCCCCCTTTTATAAGGAAAATTACTATGTATATATTTTTTCAAACAAGGACTATTTTATTTAAAGATATACCTTTTATTTTAACATGTTTTATTTAAATCCACTAATAAGAAAATGATTGCAAATCTTGAATAAACCCAAGAAAAGCAATCATTTTCTAAACTTATACTTTTTAAATATTCACTTTTTCACGTAGGTAACTTCCTACATATTTCGTTAAATCAACTACGCGCTTTGAATAACCCCACTCATTATCATACCATGCTAACACTTTTAATTTATTATCTCCCATTACAAGTGTAGATAAACCATCTATGATTGCAGAATAATCCGTAGTTGTGTAATCAATGGATACGAGCGGTTCATCACTATATTTGATAATTCCATGTAATTCATTATTGGATGCTTGCTTCAATGCGTCATTAACCATATCCGTTGTTACATCCTTTTCAACATCAATAACCAAATCCACTAATGAAACATTAGGCGTTGGGACACGTAAGGCCATCCCATGCAATTTCCCATTTAAATGAGGTAAAACTTCACCTAGTGCCTTTGCAGCCCCTGTAGATGTTGGAATAATTGATTGTGTACATCCTCTTGCACGACGTAAGTCTTTATGTGGATTGTCTAAATTCTTTTGGTCATTTGTAAATGCATGAACAGTTGTCATTAAACCATTGACAATATTAAAGTTATCATCTAATACCTTTACCACTGGGGCTAAACAATTCGTAGTACAAGATGCATTTGATACAATATCATCTTCTTCAGGCTGATAAGTTTCCTGGTTAACCCCCATTACAATTGTTTTGTCAACTTGTTTTCCAGGTGCTGTAATGACTACCTTTTTTGCACCTGCTTGTAAATGTAGGCCAGCATCTTTCTTTGTATTAAATTTTCCAGTTGCTTCAACTACAACATCTATATTATGCTCTTTCCACGGAAGCTTTTGAGGTTCTCTTTCCTGCACAAGTGTAATTGTCTTTCCGTTTACTTCCAATGCTTGATCGAGCGCTTTCACTTCTCCATCAAAAATACCATGAACACTATCATATTTTATTAGGTGTGCAAGTGTTTCTGGAGGATAGCTGGCGTTCACAGCAACTACATCTAATTGATCATCTATAATAGCTTGACGAAATACCATTCGGCCAATCCGACCAAATCCATTAATTGCAATTCGGGTTTTACTCATTTATTGTCCTCCTATATATGTTACACAGTTTTGTTATTTGTCATAATTAGTATAACACATTTACATAAAAATGTGATTGATTTTATGTAATTTAAATATTTTGTTTATTTTGTTGTACTAAAAAGCTTAGATACAAATATCTAAGCTTTTTTTCGTTGTTGTGTTATTGTGGTTCTTTTTATATTACACCCCATGTACGTAAAAGTTTTTCTAACTGTTCATAGGAATGATGTTTTGTTCCATTATTATCAATAATTGCGTCAGCAAGCTTTGCCTTCTCTTTATTGGGAATCTGGGCTTGAATCCGTTGCTTTGCTTCTTGTTTTGAAAATCCTTCACGCTCCATTAGACGCTCTAGTTGTACGTTTTCATCTACATAAACCACTAATGTTTTATCAACATAATTCGTTAATTTATTTTCAAAAAGTAAAGGTATATCAAGTACGACACATTTTTCATCTGATTTAATATAAGCATCACGGTGTTTTAGCATTTTTTCTCGTATAGCAGGATGCACTATTTCGTTTAATTGCATCCTTTTTTGCTCATCCGCAAAGACAATAGCGCCCAACTTCTTCCGGTCTAAAGTTTTATCCTCACGAAGTATACCCGGACCAAACTTATGAATAATTGCTTCATATGCCTTTTCTCCAGGGTCTACTACTTCCCGAGCAAGCTTATCGGCATCAATTACTGGTATATCAAAATCGTCAAACATTAAAGATACTGTGCTTTTACCACTGGCTATACTTCCAGTTAGTCCTATAATTAGTCCCATGGTTTTCTCCTTTTTATTGTTTCTGGCAAGCGATACATACGTGCGTTCCACGACCTCCAACTTTCATCTTAACAATTGGTCTGCCACAATTTTTACATGGCTCGTTTTCCTGGCCATAAACAAATAATTTTTGTTGAAACATTCCCATTTCACCTTGTCCATTAACATAGGACTTTATCGTTGTTCCGCCTTGTTCAACAGCTTCCTTTAATGTCAAAATTGCTTGATCTTGAATTCCTTTGATTTCCTTTTTAGATAATCTACTAGCTTTTTTTAAGGGATGAACACCCGCTTTAAACAATGTTTCATCAACGTATATATTCCCTAAACCAGTTACAATTGATTGGTCAAGTAAAACTGTTTTTATAAAACGGTCTGTTTTATTCAATTTTTCATAGAAATAGGTCAATGTAAAATCTTTGTCAAAAGGGTCTGGACCAAGTTGATTTAATGGTTTATTTAATAATTCTTCTCCTTTGTTGACAACATGCATCGTTCCAAACTTGCGAACATCATTATAACGCAGTTCTTCATTATTATTTAATGAAAAAATAACATGTGTATGTTTCTTTATAGGTGTTGAAGCATCATCAATACTATATTTTCCTTCCATTCTTAAGTGAGAGATCAACATATAATCATCTAGGTGAAATAGTAGGAATTTCCCTTTACGGGTTATATTTTGAAATGTTTGTCCAGTTAACATGAATTTAAATTTTTCTATATCATCTGGCAGTTTGATTATATTAGACCAATAAACGGATACATTCTCTATTGTTTTATTTAATAGAAATCTTTTTAATGTGTTTTTAATTGTTTCGACTTCTGGCAATTCTGGCATATTATTTCTCCTTACTTTGCATCAAACCAGCTATATCCATACTCATAATCCGCTTTTAATGGTACATCCAGGTTGACTGTATTTTCCATAACCATTGGTACAATTTCTTTCAATTGAGTAAGTTCTGATTTTGGTGCTTCGATGATTAATTCATCATGTACTTGTAATAACATACGTGCATTTAATTGTTCATCGATTAGCTTCTCATGCAAATCGATCATTGCTTTTTTAATAATATCCGCTGCACTACCCTGAATTGGTGTATTCATCGCGGTTCTTTCAGCAAAACTGCGCCGGTTAAAATTTCTGCTAGAAATATCAGGAAGGTAACGTCTTCGATTCATTAAAGTATTAACATAACCTTTATGTTTTGCCTCCTGAACAATTTCTTCCATATATGTTTTAACTCCTGGATAGCTATCAAAATAGCGATCAATGAATTGTTTTGCCTCCTTGCGTGAAATTCCCAAATTTTGTGAGAGTCCATAATCACTAATGCCATATACGATACCAAAATTAACCGCTTTCGCTTGCCTACGCATATTACTTGTAACATCCGCTTTATCTACATGAAATACATCCATTGCAGTTTGTGTGTGTATATCAATATTATCTTTAAATGCTGCTATTAACTTTTTATCCTTTGCTATATGTGCTAATACTCGTAGTTCAATTTGAGAATAATCAGCAGCAAATATGATCCACCCCTTCTTGGAGGGGATAAAAGCTTGTCGAATTTTCCTTCCTTCTTCTAAACGAATTGGGATATTTTGTAAGTTCGGTTCAATTGAACTCAATCTTCCCGTTTGAGTTAAAGCTTGATTAAAACGTGTATGAATTTTATTCGTATTTTTATTTACCACTTTTAGCAAGCCCTCAATATAGGTAGATTGGAGTTTACCTAGCTGGCGATACAAAAGAATTTTTGGAATGATTTCATGTTCATTCTCTAGTTTTTCCAAAACGTCTGCAGCAGTTGAATAACCAGTTTTTGTTTTTTTAATAACTGGTAAGTTAAGCTTTTCAAAAAGAATTGGCCCCAATTGTTTCGGCGAGTTTAAATTAAACACTTCACCAGCTAATTCATAGACCTCTTTCTCAATCTCTTCTAGTCTAAAACTTAATTCGCTCCCCATTTCTTGCAAACGTGCAACATCCACTTTAATGCCATAATGCTCCATTTTCCCTAAAATTAAAGCGAGAGGCATTTCTAACTCTTTAAATAACATGTATTGTTTATTAGCTTTTAATTGTTTATTCATCTCATCAATTAATGAATATAAAATAGCAGTTTTCCGCACAATGTGCTCAGCTAATACACTTTGTTCCGGAACTTTCATTTTAGCTCCTTTCCCATATACTTCTTCATCAAATAAGACTTCTTTCTTTCCATAGCGTTGTCCAACTGCCGGAATATCATGGTGATTCTCAGAAGGATTAAGTAAATAGGAGGCAAGCAGCATATCAAAGGAAATTCCTCTTAAATGAATATCTTTATTTAATAAAGCAACAACAGTCTTCTTCGCATCAAAAACATATTTAGTCATACTTTTATCTTCTGCCCACTGCTTAAATATGTTCGATTTTAAGGCAACATCCGTTGGAATGAATATAGATATTTTTTCATTCACAATACCAATGCCTTCGATCGGAGCATGATGGTAATTATCCGTGAGCATTTCGACATATAATGCTTCCTCGCCAGAAAATAAATCTTTTGTTATATGGTCAACGATCGTAAAATCAATTGTTTTGAATTCATGGTGGTCTTCCTCATTGTCAGATTGTTGATGGTCTAGCCTGCTTAGCAACGATTGAAAACCTAAATCTTTAAAGATAGAGGTTACTTTGTTTTTTGCAAAACCCTTATAAGGCAAATCTTCTAAAGTGACCTCTACAGGAGAATCGCACTTAATGGTAACAAGTTCCTTGCTCATTTTTGCATTATCTTTGTAAGTGATAAGATTTTCTTTTAATTTTTTCCCGCTAATATTATTTACGTTCACATATATTTCCTCTAAAGTTTTATATTGTTTTAAGAGTTTAATTGCAGTCTTCTGACCAATCCCTGGAACACCAGGTATATTATCTGAGTTATCTCCCATTAATGCTTTCATATCAATAATTTGATGCGGAGAAATATTCATAGTTTCTTCCATATGAGTAGGTGTGAATTGTTCTACTTCACTAATCCCCTTCTTTGTCAAGTTAACGGTAACCGAATCAGAAACAAGCTGCAGTAAGTCCTTATCACCAGAGATAATAGTGACATCCCAGTTGCGCTCTTGACCCTGAGTTGCAAGTGTTCCAATAATATCATCGGCCTCATAATTTTCAATTTGATAATGCGGTATAGAAAATGCATTTAATAATTCTTTCAACACAGGGAACTGCTCTGATAATTCTGGTGGAGTTTTTTGCCGACCACCTTTATACTCTTTATACTGCTCGTGTCGAAATGTTGTTTTACCTGCGTCGAACGCAACCAGCATGTGTGTTGGTTTTTCTTCTTCCAAAATCCGCATCAGCATGGTTGTAAAGCCATATACCGCATTCGTATAAATCCCCTTATCATTATTTAATAATGGCAACGCAAAAAAGGCACGATAAATAATACTGTTTCCGTCAATTAAAACAAGTTTATTCGTCATCCAGCTTCCTCCTAAACTAAAGAACGTTATCAAATTATGTATTTAAAATAATTTTTCTATCTCTTAAATGATACATATATTTTACACTATTCTTGGCAAAGATAAAAATATTGAATCGTTTCAACGGAACATTCACCTTAGCCAAAGCAAAACATCCTTTCGATGAAAGGATGTTAAACTTGTTTTGGAAAATAAACCGAGAAAAGAGAGCCTTTATTTAATTCGCTTTTTACTGTGATTTTTCCGCCATGAACTTCCATGATATGTTTCACAATTGCTAATCCTAAACCTGTTCCTCCAGTATTACGGCTACGCGCCTTATCAACTCGGTAAAAACGTTCAAATATACGTGGGAGTACGTCTAGACTCATCCCGATTCCAGTATCTCTTACTTGTATTTGTAAAAAGTCCTTTGTCTCTTCAATCGTCAAAGTGATTTCTCCTTTAGCTGGTGTATAACTAATGGCATTATTTAATAAGTTTAAAATAACTTGTTTCACTTTGTCTTTATCTGCTTGAATGAAAAGGTTTTCCTCTACATTCGCATGAAATTCAATCTGATGTTGTTCTGCCTGATGTCTGATCATTGGAACAATTTCTTTCACCAAAGACGACAAGTCCACTTCAGTTATTACTAACTGAAGTCCATCTCTTTCCAGGCTGGAAAGTGTTAGTAAGTCTTCAACAAGTAATTGCAATCGATTACTTTCCTGATAAATTATTTCCAAAAACTGTTCATTTGAATGTTCTTCATTCATGGCACCGTCCATTAATGTTTCTGTAAATCCTTTAATGGAAGTTATGGGTGTTTTCAGCTCATGGGAAACATTTGCCACAAAGTCTTTTCGCATTAGCTCAAGATTCTTCAGTTCTGTAATATCATAGATAACAAGCACTGCTCCCCTCAACATGTTTTTCTCATTAAAAATTGGGGCGCCAACGATTTCCAAATAGCTTTTCTCTGAATCTTTATAATGGGTAATCGATCCTTTAACATTTTTTTCATACAGGAAAGTTTCCTGAACAACTTGGTGAATTTTTTCACTGTCCAAAACGTCGTATAATATATATCCTACATAATCCTTTGTGGTTTTTCCAAACATCGATATAAACTTACGGTTTACAAGGTGTATGAACCCTTTTTCATCTATAAGGACAAGACCGCTTTCCGTATTATCGATTACTGTTGACAGTTGTTCAGCTTGAAGTTGTTCATGTATTGAAAGTTCACTTAAACTGCGAGCTAAAGAATTTATTTTATTACTTAAAATCCCAATACTCCCATTAACTGGATGGTGTATCCTAGCTCGGTAATTACCCTGCACCAACTGGTCAACTGTCTTCGTTGCTTTTTTGATAGGTTTGATATATTTATCAAAAACGTGGAGTAAAATGAGAAGCAAGATTATGTACTCAATAAGTAATACCGAAATCAGAACGAACAGGTTATCCACCGTCTGACTCAATATAGCTCCTGTAATAGCTTCGATTATCAATATTCCTAGTGCATATAAAATTAATGATTTAGAAAATAATGCTTTCATGCGGTTGGGTCCTCCATTTTGTAACCAAGTCCTCGAATTGTTTTAATATAAACTGGTTTTTTAGTATTCGGCTCAATTTTATCACGCAGACGACTAATATGAACATCTACAATGCGCGTATCACCTGCAAAATCATAATTCCATACTTCACTTAATAACTGATCCCTTGATAAGACATTACCCAAGTGATTTGCAAGATGTAATAATAGTTCAAATTCTTTTCGTGTAAATAAAATCGTTTTATCAGCTAGTTTTACCTCATAACTGTTTGGGTCAATCATTAAGTTACCAATATGAATAGTAGAGTGAACGTTAATTGCGGATTTATTTGTTCTCCGTAAAATTGCTTTTATTCGTGCAACTACTTCCTTTGGACTAAAAGGTTTCGTTAAATAATCATCTGCACCTAATTCTAAGCCTAATATTTTATTAAATTCTTCATTCCTCGCTGTTAACATAATAATGGGCGTATCAATTTGCTTTTTTCTTAACTGTCTACATACTTCAAGCCCATCAATTTCTGGTAACATTAAATCCAGTAATATAATATCATACACATTTTTCTCAACTTTTTTCATAGCTTCTGCTCCATCATAAGCAACATCCGTTTCAAAGCCCGCCTTTTTTAAATTGAAGCTTAATAATGTAACAATCGACACTTCATCATCAACAATTAATGCTTTTTGCTTCAATGACCTCTTCCTTTCCCTGAGTAACTATCCTTATCTTACATTGAATGATGATTCTTGTGAACAAGAAAAGATTATTGTAAATAAGAATTTACAAAGAAGCTAGCATATTTCTTGCCTTTTTTGGGAAAAATACATATAAAAAAGCTCTTTTCTACACTTCCTTCGATGTAAAAAAGAGCTATTTAACTTTAATCTAATATACTTAATACCTGTTTAACAGAATCTGCTGATTTATCTAATGCTTTCTTTTCTTCCTCAGTTAAGTCTAATTCAATAATTTCTTCGATTCCGTTTCCGCCAAGAACAACAGGAACGCCTAAATAGATGTCAGAATATCCATATTCCCCTTCTAAATATGCGATTGCAGGGAGAACACGGCGTTGATCTTTTAGGATTGCTTCAGCCATAATTGTTAATGATGCAGCAGGAGCATAGTAGGCACTGCCATTTCCTAATAAACCGACAATTTCTCCTCCGCCTTTCCTTGTTCGTTCAACAATTTCATCCAAACGGTCTTTCGAAATTAATTTTTCTAAAGGAATTCCACCAGCATAAGAATAACGGATTAATGGCACCATGTCATCGCCATGGCCTCCTAGAACAAATCCCGTTATATCTTTTACGGATAGGTTTAATTCTTGAGCAATAAACGTTCGGAATCTCGCTGTATCTAAGACTCCAGATTGGCCAATTACACGCTCTTTTGGAAATCCAGACTCCTTAAATGCGGTATATGTCATCGCATCAACCGGATTTGAAAGGACTACGATAAAAGCGTCAGGTGCATATGTAGCAATATCTTTGGCAACAGTTTTCATGATTTTTGCGTTAGTATTTACCAGGTCATCACGGCTCATACCAGGCTTACGTGCTATACCAGCTGTAATGATCACTAAATCAGAGCCTTTTGTTTCCTCGTAATTTGAAGTACCTGTAATATTTACATCGAACCCTTGTACTGGGCTTGCTTCCAACATGTCTAAAGCTTTACCTTTTGTAGGTGCTTCCATATTTGGAATATCAACTAAAACGACATCGCCAAGTTCTTTTTGTGCTAACATTAATGCAGTAGTTGTTCCAGTGAATCCTGAGCCTATTACCGATATTTTGTTACGTTTCATAGCCACGCCCTTCACCTTCCTAACGATTAATTCATGTTTTTGATTAACTCGTCACCGAATGCTGAGCATTTTACTTCTGTAGCACCATCCATTAAACGTGCAAAGTCGTAAGTAACAACTTTAGAAGCAATTGTTTTATCCATCGCTTTTGTTACGAGATCAGCTGCTTCTCTCCACCCAAGGTGTTCCAACATTAATACACCAGAAAGAATGACAGAAGATGGATTAACTTTGTCTAAACCAGCATATTTTGGAGCTGTTCCGTGTGTAGCTTCGAAAATTGCATGTCCAGTATCATAGTTAATATTAGCTCCCGGAGCAATCCCGATTCCGCCAACTTGAGCTGCTAGTGCGTCAGATATATAGTCACCATTTAAGTTCATTGTTGCAACAACATCGAACTCTTTTGGTCTTGTTAAAATTTGCTGTAGGAAAATGTCCGCAATTGCGTCTTTAACGATAATTTTTCCAGACTTTACTGCTTCGTCTTGTGCTTTATTAGCAGCATCTTTACCATCTTTTTCAACAATACGGTCATACTCAGCCCATGTGAATACTTTATCACCATATTCCTGTTCAGCTACTTCATAGCCCCATGCTTTGAATGCACCTTCCGTGAATTTCATAATATTTCCTTTGTGCACTAAAGTAACATTTCTGCGTCCTTCATTTAATGCGTATTCGATACTTGCACGAACTAAACGCTTTGTACCTTCTTCAGATACTGGCTTAACACCGATACCAGATGTTTCAGGAAAGCGAATATTTTTTACTCCCATTTCATTTTGCATAAAATCAATCACTTTTTTTACATCCGCTGTGCCTTTTTGCCATTCAATACCAGCGTAAATATCTTCTGTATTTTCTCTGAATATTACCATGTCAACGTCTTCTGGACGTTTAACTGGTGATGGAACACCGTCGAAGTAACGAACTGGACGTAAACATGTGAATAGATCCAATTCCTGACGCAAGGCAACGTTCAACGAACGAAAGCCTCCACCGATTGGCGTAGTTAATGGTCCTTTAATAGCAATTTTATACTCACGAATTTTTTCAAGTGTTTCATCTGGTAACCATTCACCTGTTTTATCAAATGCCTTTTGACCAGCATATACTTCTTTCCAGTCAATAGACTTTTCACCGTTATAAGCTTTATCAACTGCTGCTTCAAGCACTCTTTTTGCAGCTGCCCAAATGTCAGGGCCTGTCCCATCTCCTTCAATAAAAGGGATTATAGGACGATTTGGTACGTTCATCTCCCCATTATTTACTGTAATTTTTTCACCTTGAGTCATTAAAAAACCCTCCTGTTATGTTCATACCTATATTATTTTACCACAATAAATAAAAAGTGGTTAATAACAACAAATATTATGATGGATGAATGAAATCAAATTAATTTCTATCCTCAATTGCAACATATTTTTGGGTCTCTGGCCCGATATAATCAGCACGAGGTCTAATAAGACGATTATTATCATATTGTTCTAAAATATGTGCCAGCCAACCTGAAGCACGACTCATTGCAAACAGAGGAGTAAATAAATCATGATCAATACCTAAACTATGGTAGACAGAAGCAGAATAAAAGTCCACATTAGCAGGAAGACCTTTTTCTCCTTTTATATAATCTTCAATTTTCACTGACATCGTGTACCATTTATCTTGACCAGTAATTTTTGTTAATTCTTTTGACATACGCTTTAAATGTTTTGCTCGAGGGTCTCCACTTTTGTATACGCGGTGTCCCATACCCATAATTTTTTCCTTATTTTTTAACTTCTCTTCAATATATGGGATTGCATTTTCCACACTATCAATTTCCGTCAGCATTTTCATGACTTGCTCATTGGCTCCACCATGCAATGGTCCTTTTAGTGCACCAATTGCTGCAGTAATACCAGAATAAATGTCAGATAAAGTTGCAACACAAACACGCGCTGTAAATGTTGAGGCATTTAATTCATGATCTGCATGAAGCACTAATGCTTTATTAATGGCTTCAACTTCTATATCCTTGGCCTCTTTGCCATTTAACATATATAAGAAGTTTTCCGCAAAGCTTAAATCTTTTTTTGGTTCTACCGGATCTAGACCCTTACGAATTCTAGCAAATGCAGTTACTATCGTAGCTATTTTTGCTTGGATACGAAGTGCTTTTTGTTTATTAGCAGCCTCTTCCATTACATCTGCTTCATCATCATATAGCCCAAGTAAAGATACAGCAGTCCTTAGTGCAGCCATTGGATGAACAGTTGATAAATCATAGGATCGTAAATGATCAATTACTGGTTCAGGCAACTTCATATTATCTGCCAATTCAGCTTTAAACGCATCCAATTCTGATTTTGTTGGCAATTTCAAATTCCATAATAAATAGATAACTTCTTCAAAACTAGAATTTTCTGCCAAATCATCAATTGTATAACCAACATATGTTAGTTGATCATTTATAATTGAACTAATTGACGATTGAGTTGCTACAACCCCTTCAAGACCTTTAGCTGTTGTCATAACAAACCCTCTCCTTTTTGATAAAACAATTAATGATAAAACTTTCACAAAAATTATTGCTTACTATTGATCTGCCCCATGCACAATTATAGTGTATTATGTAACTAATGTGAATTAAAATCATTTATTTTAAATAAGACTTTATTTTAAGAAAGTTATAATAAATTACACATAAATAAAACATAATTGCAGTTCATCTCATTAGAAAATTACCTTCTTTTTTTTGCTAAGGCAGCATATGTAATATTACAAAGGCTTTTAAATTGCATAAGCAAATGAGGTTATTGATATGGACAAGCAATTGATACACAGAATGCTAAGGCTCCTCTTAGTTATTAGTGTGGTTTTAAGTATATATTTTATGATAAAATATACATTCTTTTTACTTTTGCCTTTTTTAATTGCTATACTTTTTTCTGCTGCTCTTAATCCAATTGTAACGATGATGGAAATCAAAATGAAACTTCCCCGTAGTTTGGCAACTGGCCTTACCATCATTATTACTTTTGCAATCACCTCTGGAATAGGCATCTTACTTTTCAGTGAAATCATTCAGGGTACAACCTATTTAGCTGAGCACTTACCAGCCCATTTACAAACTTTTGTAAGCTTTTTTGAAAGATTTTTAAAAGATAACATATTACCTTTATACCATAAGTTTACATCTTTTTTTCATTCTTTAAGTTCGTCACAGCAAATAACTTTAAATGAAAATATTCAACAATTTATAAACCAAATATCATCTTCTGGAGCTCTTATCTTAAAAAATTTACTGTTAAAAATACCTGTTTTTTTGTCTATGCTTCCTAATTCTATTACAATTTTTATTTTTATTATATTATCAACTTTCCTTATAACAAATGATTGGTATACATTAAAGTACTCCATCGAAAAGGTAATACCTAATGCAATGAGTGAGTCGGGAAAAAATATGGTTATTCACCTAAAAAAAGCTCTGTTTGGATTTATCAAGGCACAATTTCTGCTCGTTTCTATTACATGTGGCAGTATATATATAGGATTTTTAATGATACAAGTAGATCACGCTCTTACAATCGCATTAATAGCTGCGGTGGTTGATTTATTACCTTATATTGGGACAGGAATCATTTTTATTCCTTGGATTATTTTTTTATTTTTTAGTGAGAATTATTCATTAACGATAAACTTAACTTTCCTCTATATGTTTGTAACAATATTGCGCCAAATCATTGAGCCGAAATTACTTTCAATGAATGTAGGATTACACCCGCTTGCAACGCTTATTTCGCTTTTTATCTGCATCCAGCTATGGGGCTTTATTGGATTAATATTAGCCCCGCTATTACTTGTTGTATTACATGTGATTTATCAAACGGGAATTGCAAAGCAAGTGTGGCAATTTATCAAAGGTTAGTAAATTACCATCTACGATAAATAATTGTATTCTTATTTATTATCCGATTAATAAATTTCCGTAAATTATTTTTAAAAGGGATTCGACTCCAAGGCAAAACCAAAAGAAACCCTACTATATCCGTAATAAAGCCGGGTGTAAATAAAAATACACCGCCAATGAAAATACATATGCCATCCATGATTTGTTCAGTAGGGGCATGCCCGTGACTCATAGTTATTCTTGCCCTTCTCAATGTTTCGGTCCCCTGCTGCTTGGCAATTGCCACGCCAACAACTCCCGTTAGTAAGATCAATCCAACAACCCACCATGGCCCGATAATACCTCCAGCCCATATGAACACACCAATTTCTAATGCTGGTAAAATTAGTAGTATAAGTAGTAACCACCGCATACTACTTCACCCTTTCACTGTCTTTAGTTAGAAGAATTATTGTTTATTATTCCCCTAAACGAGACATTTTTTGATCTACGTTTTAATTATAGTACACTTGCATGTCCCTGATAAATATCTCCCTTTGCACCATCGATCGTGATATCATTTCCATCCTCAATTAAATCAAAGAGATTTTCTACCCCTACAATGACCGGAATACCTAGGCTTAACCCAACAACAGCCGCGTGTGAAGTTAATCCGCCTTCCTCTGTAATAATTCCACTAGCTTTTTCGATAGCAGGCATCATATCTCTATCCGTTCCATAAGTTACGAGAATATCCTCATCATCTACTTTTGCAAGAGCTTCTTCAGCATTCTTTGCAATTACAACTTTTCCATATGCACTGCGTCTTCCAATTCCCTGACCTCTTGCAATAATATCACCGATCACATGAACTTTCATTAAATTCGTTGTACCACTTTCTCCTACTGGAACACCAGCCGTAATAATTACTTTACTTCCACGTTCAAAAAGGTTCGTACTTAAACCGCGATCAATTGCAATGTCTAACATTTCATCCGTAGAGTAGACCTGTTTCCCTTGAACCGGATGTATACCCCATACTAACGATAATTGACGATTAACAACATCAGAAAATGTGATTGCAACAATTGGAGCCTTCGGTCGATATTTCGAGATCATTCGTGCAGTGTGACCACTCTCTGTCGGGGTAATAATCGCACTAACCGATAAATTTGTCGCAGTATGTGTAACCGACTGGCTTATAGCATCTGTCATTGTCATATCTACCGACTTAGAACGAGCTCTAAGAACACCTTTATGATCTATGGCTGTTTCTGCTTTAAGGGCAATATTGCTCATGATTTGGACCGATTCTACTGGATAGTGCCCTGCTGCAGTCTCACCTGAAAGCATAATTGCATCTGTACCATCAAAAATAGCATTTGCTACATCTGAGGCTTCCGCTCTTGTTGGACGGGGATTTCTTTGCATGGAATCTAGCATTTGCGTTGCTGTGATCACTGGCTTTCCAACATTATTGCATTTTTTGATTAATTCTTTTTGTACAAGCGGTACTTCTTCTGCAGGTATTTCCACACCTAAATCACCACGAGCAACCATTACTCCATTACTAGCTTCTAAAATTCCATCAATATTATCGACACCTTCCTGATTTTCTATTTTAGGAATAAGTTGGATATGCGTTGCATTATGTTCTTCAAGCAATTCTTTTATTTCTAAAATATCCGAAGGACGCCTTATAAAAGATGCAGCAATAAAATCGACACCTTGTTGGATTCCAAATTCAATATCTTTTGCATCTTTTTCTGTTATACCAGGTAAATTGACCTGTACGTTTGGGATATTCACCCCTTTTTTACTTTTAATAATACCTGAATTAAGTACTTTTGTTTTTATTTCTTGATTTTCTTTATCGATATCTAAAACCTCTAAAGCAATAAGTCCGTCATCCAGTAAGATGTTTGCCCCTTTAAACACATCGTTAATTAATCCACCGTATGTCACTGTAAATCGTTCTTCGGTACCCTGCATTTCCTTCATTGTTACATAGACGATATTTCCTTCAGTTAGTTGTGTTTCTTCATCTATAAAATCACCTGTTCTGATTTCTGGTCCTTTTGTATCTAACAAAATCGCAACGGTTTTACCCGCTTTTCTTGCGGCCTCTTTAATATTTTTAATTCTCTGTTCATGTTCTATAAAATCACCATGGGAAAAGTTTAAGCGTGCTACGTTCATTCCTGATTCAATTAATTGCGTTAATGTTTCGATAGACTCAGAGGCAGGTCCAATCGTACAAACAATCTTTGTTTTTCTCATGTTTCATTTCCTCCTAAATAGATAACTCTTTCGATAATTGATACATATCAAAATTAATCATATGCTCTTCTTCTAAAATACGTAATATATTATGATGAACTAAGTTATTGTTTTCCAACCCTACCATTAATCCTGCTTTACCTGAAAGCAATAGGTCTACCGCTTGTGCTCCAAGACGACTTGCTAAGACGCGGTCTGCTGCGGTTGGAGAACCTCCACGTTGTAAATGTCCAAGCACAGTTACACGAGTTTCCAAGTCGGTAGCATCCTGAATACGCTGACCATATTCAACCCCACTTCCAACACCTTCAGCTAAAATAATAATACTGTGTTTTTTTCCACGTTCATGTCCCCTTCTTAACCGATTAATCACATCTGGAAATTCATTTGGCTGTTCTGGAATTAAAATACTTTCTGCTCCATCAGCAAGACCAGCCCATAATGCTATGTCCCCTGCATCTCGCCCCATTACTTCAATGACGTAAGTCCGTTCGTGTGAAGTAGCGGTATCGCGAATTTTATCAATTGCTTCAATAACAGTGTTAAGCGCTGTATCAAATCCAATCGTAAAATCTGTCCCTGCTATATCGTTATCAATCGTAGCAGGGATACCGATACATGGAAATTCTTTTTCACTTAGTTTTTGTGCTCCTCGAAGGCTTCCATCTCCTCCAATTATAATTAAACCTTCAATCCCTATTTTTTTTAATTGATTAATTCCTTTTTTTTGACCTTCGTTTGTTTTAAATTCATCACAACGCGCAGAATATAACATTGTACCTCCACGATGAATAATATCGCCAACAGATCCTATTTCCATTTTTCTTATATTTCCTTCGATAAGACCTTGAAAGCCATTTTTTATACCATAAACTTCTATACCATGATAAATAGCTTTTCTAACGACAGCTCGAATGGCTGCATTCATACCAGGAGCATCCCCGCCACTTGTTAAGACACCTATTTTTTTCATTATTTCACCTCAAATCAAGCACTTCTATGGCTTAACATTGCTTTCCTAATTTAAAGATAAGCGTAATACTATAAAATATCAATTAATTAATTTTAAACAATCGCTTTTATTGAATAGGAAAATTAGTAGAGGTTGACGATTATGTCAACCTCTACTAATTTTCAAGCATACTATATTCACCAATTTGTTTATATTTTTCCCATCTTTTTTCTAGCAATTCATCTGTCGAATACTTGCGTAATAATTCTAATGATTGGTCTAATACCTTTTTAATATTTTCACCTTGCAACTTAACATCACGATGTGCCCCACCTCTTGGTTCCGGAATAATTTCATCAATAATCCCTAACTTTTTTAAATCATAAGAAGTGATCATCATTGTTTCCGCTGCCCTTTGAGCTAATCCCGCATCTTTCCATAGTAGTGCTGCTGCACCTTCCGGGGAGATAACCGAATAAGTAGAATTCTCAAGCATGTGGATTTGGTCACCAACTCCCAATCCAAGAGCACCTCCACTTCCGCCTTCACCAATTACAATACATATAATTGGGACAGTCAGACCTGCCATTTCCATTAAGTTTCGTGCTATTGCTTCACTCTGCCCTCTTTCTTCTGCTGCTTTTCCTGGATAAGCACCTTTAGTATCTATAAAACATATAATAGGACGGTTAAATTTTTCCGCCTGCTTCATATGCCGTAGCGCTTTTCTGTAACCTTCGGGATGAGGCATCCCAAAATTTCTGCGAATGTTCTCTTTGGTATCTTTGCCGCGTTGATGCCCAATAACTGTAACTGGTTCATCTTTATAATAAGCAACTCCCGACACAATAGCAGCATCATCACCAAACAGACGATCTCCATGCATTTCAATAAAATTAGTAAACAATGCATTTATGTAATCCAAAGTAGTAGGGCGTTCTTGATGTCTTGCCATTTGGACCCGATCCCAAGGTTTCAAATTTCCATATATATCATCTTCTAGCAGTTGTAATCTTTTCTCTAACGTACTAATTTCGTCTGTAAGATCAAGCTCACTATCTTTTGTAAGTGATTTTAATTCAGCTATTTTTTCTTTAAGATTTATAATTGGTTTTTCAAATTCCAGCAATTGTTTCATCATTTCCTGCCACCCTTCTGATGCATTTCAATTAACGTTTTAAGTAATTCTTTCATCTCGTGTCGATGAACTACTTTATCTAATTGACCATGCTTGAGTAAGAATTCAGAAGTCTGGAAGTCTTCAGGAAGCTTTTCACGAATCGTTTGTTCAATGATACGTCTTCCTGCAAAACCAATTAATGCTGCAGGTTCAGCAAAATTATAATCACCTAAAGAGGCAAAACTAGCAGATACACCACCCGTTGTAGGGTGTGTCATAACTGAAATCATTAAGCCTTGGGCTTTGGAAAATCTTTCAATAGCGACCGAAGTTTTAGTCATTTGCATTAAACTTAGTACGCCTTCCTGCATTCTAGCTCCGCCAGAGGCTGTAAATATAATAAAAGGCAGCGATTCGTCCTTTGCTCTTTCAATCGCACGCGCTATTTTTTCGCCGACAACCGAACCCATACTGCCCATACGAAAACTAGCATCCATAACAGCAAATGCTGTAATGTTACCTTCTATCAATCCTTTTCCGGTTACAACGGCTTCATTTATCCCTGTTTTCTCCCGATCTTTTTCAAGTTTATTTTCATACTCCGGAAAACCAAGTGGATTAATAGATATTAATTGTTTATCCCATTCTTGAAATGTATTTTCATCGAATAAACTGTCAATCCGTTCCCAGGCCTTTAATTGGTGATGCTTTCCACAATTTGGGCAAACGTTGAGGTTTTTTTGCATTTCTTTACGATAGTAAATTTTATAACATCCTGTACATTTTTGCATTAACCCTTCTGGAACATCTAATTTTGAATGTTCACTTGGTATGGATGCGTATTTTCTTTTCTTGCTTTTCTTGCCAAAAAAATCCTTAAGCAAGGTTATTCCTCCTTTTTAAACAATCCCTGGCGCACCAAGTAATGATAACAGAAGCGATTGTAGTTATACTTTTTAAGTATAGTAGAACTAATAGATAAAAGGTGTCGTAAAAGGTCGATGTGTTAAAAAGTTTCACAGGCATAAAAAGATTATCTCTATCTGTGTAACATTAATCTTCATAAGGTAAAACCACCCCATTAAATAAGTTTTCAATCAGCCCATATTGATTAGTCATATAATTTTGGAGTAGCTCTTCATAAAAAGATGGCTTATAATAGCTTTTATTAATGGTAAATGAAAACCTCTCCATGAGTTGCCATACTTTTTTCAACAACAGATTTTTAGTTTTATCAAATAAATACTCAAAAAACATAACATGTTTATCGTATGGAAGAAGTTCTGAATTATCGATAATTGATCGTAGCCTGTCCAAATCATTTTCATCAAGATCGTAAAACACCTGTTTCGCAGCTTCTTTTTCCAACATTTTTTTTGTTGAAAACAAATCGCCTTTCGTAACGCTTTTTTGTAATATAAAAGAGGATAATAACTCAACGGTTTGAAGTGAACGATATGTACTTAAGTAAGTTCCTTCACCATGTCTTGTTTCAATCAACCCTAATAATTCCAATGCACGTAAAGCCTCCCGAATAGAGGATCTGCCCGCTTGTAATTTTTCGGACAATTCCCTTTCTGAAGGCAGTTTATCGCCAGACTCCAATTGATTGTTATCAATAAACTGGCGAATTTCTTTTAATACTCCTTGATATACCTTCTGCTTAGGTGACATGGACACAGCCATGGTTCCTCCCTTTGACAAAATCTATTTATTTATTTCTGTCAATTGTCTAGTTTTTTCAGCAACGTCTTCAGGGTTTACTTGTATTCTTGCAACACCGGATTCCATAGCTGCCTTAGCAACACTTGAAGCTACAATTGGTGCTACACGTGGATCAAAAGGGGCAGGTATAACATAATCTTCACTTAATTCATCATTATTGATAAGGGAAGCAATGCCTTCAGCTGCTGCAACTTTCATTTTTTCATTAATACGTGTCGCCCGTACATCTAGAGCACCGCGAAAAATACCTGGAAATGCAAGTACGTTATTTACTTGGTTAGGAAAGTCTGATCTACCAGTACCAATGATTTTTGCGCCTGCATTTTTTGCATCCTCCGGTAATATTTCCGGATCTGGGTTAGCCATGGCAAAAATTATTGGATCATCATTCATCTTCCTTACCATATCTTGTGTTAAGGCCCCACCAACAGATACACCTATAAATACATCTGCCCCTTCTACCATTTCTTCAAGAGATCCTTGTTTTCTTTCCTTATTCGTTTTCGTAGCTATTTGTTCTTTAACCTCATTCATGCCATTGGCACGACCTTCAAAAATAGCTCCTTTGGAATCACACATAATAACTTCTCGTACCCCAAGATTATAAAGTAGTTTAATAATTGCAATACCTGCTGCACCTGCACCATTAGCTACTACTTTTATATCTGAGAATGATTTTCCTACAAGTTTTAAAGCGTTCATTAATCCAGCTACTGTCACAATGGCTGTACCGTGCTGATCGTCATGAAAAATAGGGATATTCGTTTCTTTCTTTAAACGCTCCTCAATAATAAAACAGTTAGGCGCAGCAATATCTTCTAAATTTACTCCGCCAAAGGTTGGTTGCATTAACTTCACTGTACGAACAACCTCATCAACATCACTTGTTTCTAGACAAATCGGAAATGAATCCACTCCTGCAAAGCTTTTAAAAAGCACTGATTTACCTTCCATTACCGGTAAAGCAGCTTCTGGTCCAATATTTCCCAATCCCAAAACCGCTGATCCATTACTTACTACAGCAACCATATTTCCCTTCATTGTATAATCGTACACAGTCTCTCTGCGATCATAAATTTCCTTACATGGTTCTGCAACTCCCGGGGAGTATGCTAAGCTTAGATCTTTTGCATTGCGAACAGGAACCTTCGACTGTACCGAAAGTTTCCCCTTATTTGTTTTATGAACATGTAATGCTTCATCTCTTAATTTTGTCATGCTTTACTCGCTCCCTCTTATAAAAATTTATCTATGATTTATGGCCATTCATCTTCATAAAATACTTTTAATAAAAAATAGTACTATTTTTTTCATGCGTTCACAAGGTGGTCAGACCACTTAATCATTTAATTATAACAGATAGGAATAATCTGTAAAGTTTTTGTTTATCTTTCTAAAACAACACTTCTCTTGCCAAAATAATTTTTTAGAACTTGTATACACTCATTATTTGGATTTATAAAATAATTACCGGTTAGTTTATAAGTGCGTCTGCTCTCTTCATGGTACACTATTATCGGCGTACTTCCTGGAAATTTACAAGCAATTTTCCGCAGCCAGTATAATGCCTCTTCACTATGCTTTTGCGTTAATTTGATAAATAAACGATGTGAAGTTTCTTGATTTAAAACACTTGTATCAAAAGGGGCGATTTCTGAAAGCAGCCATTGCACACTATTATTTCTTATTTCGGTTTTTCCGGATACAAAAATCATCATTTCTTCTTTTAGCCATTTTCCTTTATTTCGATAAAGTTCTGGAAAAACTACCGCCTGCATATCGGCAGTTTCATCTCCAATGGTTATGAATGCCATTGGATCACCACGTTTCGTTCGAATGGTTTTAATGGATTGAACGATTACTGCGCATTTAAGATTGTTTTTTCCT
Organism: Virgibacillus alimentarius; assembly: GCF_017874635.1. Lineage (NCBI taxonomy): Bacteria > Bacillati > Bacillota > Bacilli > Caryophanales > Bacillaceae > Virgibacillus > Virgibacillus alimentarius. The sequence continues at coordinate 8,279 of NZ_JAGIKX010000029.1, read as the reverse complement.
GTTAATTTTTTGGCATTGCTCATCGTGATATAACCATTTTTTCTAAGCTTCGTTCTATAATCTTTTAATGGATGACTGGACACATAAACTCCTAAGAGTTCTTTTTCAAATGTCAATCTCCTTATCTGACTAAAATCATCCATTTTGATATAGGTAGCATCTAAATTTATTTGGTCTTTAAAATAAGCAGTTTGATCCTTAAATTCACGGAACAGCTCTCCTTGTTCCATAGCTGGATCAATCGTTGCAAGCAAACTCGCACGATTTGGGTACAATTCATCGAATGCTCCAGCTAAAATAAGATTTTCGAGCACTTGCCTATTTATTACTTTAAATGAAACACGTAAACAAAAATCGAATAAACTTTTAAATGGTTTCTCCTTACGAGCACGAATAATTTCTTTAACCACTTGACCACCAATTCCCTTGACAGAAAGGAGACCGATTCGGATTGACTCTCCTTCAACCGTATACTTCCCGTAACTTTTGTTTATTGATGGCGATACTATTGATAGTTTCAAACCTTTTGCTTCTTTAATATAAAGGTCAATTTTATCTTGTTGATTGGCAACGGAACTCAATAATTCCGCAAAAAAATTCGCTGGGTAATGCGCTTTTAAAAAAGCTAACTGATATGAAATTTTACTATATGCAACCGCATGACTTCTATTAAAGCCATAATTAGAAAATTTTACTATCCACATAAATATTTGCTCTGCTATTTTTCTTTCATATCCATTTTGCAAGCACCCTCGTACAAATGCTTCTCTTTGCTCCTGCATTACGATTTCATTTTTTTTACTAACAGCTCGCCGTAAAATATCGGCTTGGCCAAGTGTAAACCCAGCTATCTGATGGGCGATTTGCATAATTTGCTCTTGATAGATTAATACACCATAGGTTTTCTCTAAAATAGACGCTAAATCTTGATGAGGATATGCAACCTGTTCAGATTTGTTTTTCCGCTTTGTATAAACAGGAATATACTCCATTGGTCCTGGTCGAAATAACGCATTAACTGCAACAATATCTTCAAATTCGGTAGGTTTTAAGTTCTTTAGTACTTGTTTCATACCGTTCGATTCTAGTTGAAAAACTCCATTTGTGTTCCCTTCTTGCAAAAGAGCGAATGTTTTAGAATCAGTCAATGGAATTTCTTGTAATGAAATATCTTTATTTCTTGAAAATTGAACTGATCGAATAATCTTTTCTAACAATGTTAAATTTCGCAAACCTAAAAAGTCAATCTTTAGCAACCCAATAGCTTCTAGATGATTCATTGAATATTGTGTTAAACTTGTTTCATTTGAGCCAGTAGTTAACGGAGCGTGTTCTACTAAAGGTTTATCGCTAATAACGACTCCCGCTGCATGTGTTGATACATGCCTTGGCAAACCTTCTAACTTTTCCGCTATTGTAAATAGCAATTTTAAGCTTTCCGACTGTTTAATATATTGCTTAAGTTCATTTGACTCCTCTACATAATTCACAATTCTTTTTTGCGCATTTGTAGGGATGTGTTTCATGATGAAATAAGCATCGGGTTGATTAATACCAATTGTTTTTATTAGTTCTCTTAATATAGATCGGGGAGCAAAAGTACCGAAAGTAATGATTTGTGCAACATGCTCTTTTCCGTACTTCTCTCGCACATATTCAATTACTTCATCCCTCCGGTTGTCCGAAAAATCAATATCAATATCAGGCATTGTAATTCGTTCCGGATTTAAAAATCGTTCAAATAATAAACCATATTTAATTGGATCTACATCAGTTATCCCTAATACATAAGCCACCAAGGAGCCAGCTGCAGAACCACGCCCTGGGCCAACTATAATATTATTTTTCTTCGCATAAGAAATAAAGTCCCATACGATTAAAAAATAATCACTAAATTTCATTGACTTAATAACCTTCAGTTCATACGTCAGTCGATCAGAAATTTCTTTTGTTATCGCACTGTACCTTTGATTTACATTGCGCCAGCATATTTTATCCAAATAGATATGCGAGTCCATTTGTCCCGGAACAGGATAAGTAGGCATTATCCGGTTGTTAAAGTTGAACGAAACGTCACATTTTTTGACAATGCTTTCTGTTTCCTTAATCACTTCTGGCCAAAAGGATCCGAATAATTGATCCATTTCTTCGGTTGTCCGTAAATGGTGCTGTTTCACCGCTGGATTAGTAATTTTTAAAGACCAGCGTTCCCCTCTTTTCATTGCTTGTAAGCAATCATAAGCAACGTCGTCTTTTTCATCAAGATAACGAACATCATTAAGCGCAGCGACAGGAATTTGTTTTATTTTGTGAAAAGCTTTTATTAATTTATGCAGCTTTCGTTCTTCCTCACGTCCATGATCTTGGATTCCTAAATAAAAATCACCCGTGTAAAACATATCTTTCCATGCATCAACATAAGACTCTGCTGCTTCTTGTTGATAATTATATAGTAGAGTCGCTAATGCACTATTTTGTACCGGAAGAATACACAAAAGATCTCTTGTCAATGAACCTAACGCTTCTTTGTCAATCGAGTCCTTTTTATTCATTTGAATATATGTACTTAACTTCATTAAGTTTTTATATCCATCGTTATTTTTGGCTAACAAGATACATTGATCTTTTTCCTGATTTAAACTTACAACTGTCGTTAACATCCCAATAATAGGTTTCAATCCATTTGATTTACAGGCTTGAAAAAAAGGAATGGCTCCATATAAGACATTTTCATCTGTAAGGGCTATCGCCTTAAAATTTAATTCTTTAGCTCTTTTAACTAGTTTTTCGATTGTAATGGTACTATTCATTAAGCTATATCCACTGCGTACTTGCAAGTGTGTAAAAGACATGCTATCCCGCCTTCAATTTCTCTAAATATATTATAACGAATCTAAGAATTACATGCATCTGAACAAACTTAAGCAGAAATTTTGATTGTGAATGAATTATAAAGAATTTACATATCTTGTCCTTTTCTTTCATATATTTTTATGACTACGACTTTTCAAAGGAGTCTTAAAATGGAAGAACGATTTTTTGTTACTTTTATTCATTGCTTTTTTATTGCTTTTGGAGTAATTATGGGTGGTGCTGTCATTGGCAGCATCGGATCATTTGTTACTGGAGAAGCCCCTTTGACAGCAATGAATCGAATTGCAAGAGGGTTACGTATTTGGGCAATCGTGGCTGCAATCGGAGGTACATTTGACGCTATTGCTAATTTTGAAAGAGGATTACTTGATGGGTCAACAATCGACCTCATTAAACAAATCTTATTTATTATATCAGCAATGGGTGGCGTAAAAGCCGCGATTGTGTTGCTTAATTGGCTTATTCAGGAGGATGTTGCCTAATGCATATTCCTCCTTATCATAAAAAAGAAAGCTGGCAGCGGTTCTTTATTGGTATGTTTTTTGGGGGCATTATTGCATATTGTATATTCATCTATATGTATGGATCAATGTATGAGCGCTTAGTTGAGCAGAATTTAAATTTACAATCAGAGTTAACAGAACTAGAAAAACAAAATGAAGTATTGTTGCAGGATAAAAAAGATTTAGATGAAAAATCAAAGGAATCATACACCATTGATTCCATTGAAATAAATATAACAAACAAAAAACAGCTTCGTTTAGAACGCTTGATCGTACATCAATTAGAAGAAATGATAAAACAAGAAATAAATCACATTATCGGACAAGACATTTCCGTTGTTGCTGAAAATGATCAGCTTCTTTTATCAACAATTGAAAATAAAACCTTTTCTATAGACGATCTCAACTATTATTTTGAAATCAAACAATTAACCATCGCAAAAAAAGTAAAGATAACTGCAAAAGCAAAAATCTCATCCTAAAATAGTCATCATTTTCCTGTCCCGTATCATATAATCATTTTTGATGGATACTTAGATTCTAATGTAAAGGGAAGGAGTATGATGTTCATTATGAATGAGCGGCAAATCAGAGATGAAAAAATGAAGCAGCTTAAAAAGGGACAGTCAGCCTATGCAGAATCATATGAGCTAATCCGGTTATTATTACGTGACATTAAGAAGTATAATTTACAGGTACATTGTGATCGTACGAATATTGGGTGCTGGTTTATCCCTATATCGGATCAAGAATAAGTGAAATGCTATTTTAAAACGCTGATCTCACTGTAAGATCAGCGTGATGTTAATCAACATAGGATCTGCAAACCTGTTCTAAATCTTGGATAACATTATCCGTTTCTTCCCATGAATACACGGAAGCACCAGCCGCCATCGGATGACCTCCACCATTATATTTAGCGGCAATATCATTAATAACCGGTCCTTTTGAACGGAGGCGTACACGTATCAAATTCTCTTCTTCTATAAAGATAGCCCATGCATTGATTCCTTCAATATCGCCTAAAGTACCGACTAAAGAACTACTTTCCATTGGGGTTATATCGTATTCTTCTAAAATAGCTTTTGTTATTTTTATACTACTCATACCTGATGAAGATAATTTAAAGTTTTGCAATATATAACCTTTTAATTTTGCTATATTGTCTTTTATACTATACAAGTTTGTATATAAATTTACTCGATCAAAATTATAAGATACAAGTTCAGCTGCATATTGAAATGTTTTTTTCGTCGTGTTTGGAAATAAAAATCTGCCAGTATCTCCTACAATACCACCATAAATCAACCGGGCTGCATCGTCATTTAGTTGAAAACCTTCATCCCTGGCTTGTAAGTAAAATTCGTAAATCATTTCACATGTAGAGCTCGCTGATGTATTTACCCACCTGATATCCCCGTATTGGTCAACATTCGGATGGTGATCAATCTTAATGATTTGTTCACCAAGTCGATATCGTTCGTCACTAATGCGATCTACATTTGCTGTGTCACACACAATAACGAGCGCTCGTTCGTATTCCTCGTTATCTACCTGATCCATTCTTACTAAGAAGTGAAGAGCTGGATCTTCTTCACCTACGATATACACTTTTTTATCAGGAAAGGATTGTTTAATTATTTCCTTTAAACCTGCTTGCGAACCAAGGGCATCAGGATCTGGCCGAACATGGCGATGAATTATAATCGATTCGTATTCTTTAATAGTTTGAATTATTTGTTTAATAGTCATTTCATTTCCCCATTCAATTTTATAATTTTTCAGTCTGGCTAAATAAGCTAAAACAAGCTACAATAGTTAAAGAAAGTAAGAAATCTTTAGCAGGAGTAGATGATATGATTATTTTTCCAATTATTATCGTTCTGTCAATTGTTTTCTATGTATATTATAAAGTCGCAATAGTAAAAAGCAAAGATCCTCTTACACAAGCATATTTCAATGCAAAATCTAGAATTTGCCTTGGAAGTTTTGTTTTCTTTTTTGGTATCAATCAATACTTATTTTACCAAACACGCTTTTCACTTTTTATAGGAATTGTTTTCTTAATTCTTGGCGGAATGCAATTGATTACTGGTTTAAAAGAAACAAAACACTACCAGAAGGAATGGAAAAGATTAAACGCTTAAGCGTGTTTGTAAGAGAAAAGCTGACTGCTTAAGTAGTCAGCTTTTTCACTTTTTAGCGGTCAATTAATTGGGCCATGATTAATCCTTTTCCTACTAGTTTACGATCATTAAAGATTTCTACATCAATTTTCGCATAAATTCTACCAATTTCCAGTGGATGTGGTTTGATAATCAGTCTACTATCAATTTGCACAGGTTTAATGAAATAGACTGTCAAATTTTCCACAACTAAATCACTTTTTTTAACATGTAATAGTAATCTGCTGCTTGCCTCAGTAATTAAAGCTGTAAATACACCATAAGACAACGTTCCTAACTGGTTAGTCATTTGAGGTGTAACTGTCGTTTGGAAAATTGTCTGATCCGCTTCAACCGTCATAATATCACTCGATACAATGTCATCAATTGTCTCTCCCACTTGAGGTTGCCGCTGAATTTGCTGCAATGCTTTTAACACATCTTGCCTAGAGACAATTCCTTGGAACTGATAAGACTGATCCACGATCGGAACCAATTCAATACCTTCCCATACCATCATATGTGCAACATATGCCAGAGAAGTTTTTCCCTGAACAACTAAAGGATTTTTTGTCATAACTTTTTCAATAAATACATGATCTTCCTGTCCAATAACATCTTTTGAAGTTACCATGCCAATAACCTGTCTTTTTTTATCAACAACAGGGAACCTTGAGTGTTTTGACTGTTCATTTAATCGATACCAATCAGCGATTGTATTTTTGGCATCTAAATAATAAACCTTCTGAAAAGATGTCGCGATATCTTCAACAAATATTATTTCTTTTTTTATTAGCTGGTCATAGATGGCACGATTTATCATCGTGGCTACTGTAAACGTATCGTAACTTGTTGAAATAAGCGGCAACTGTTTTTCATCTGCTAAACGTTTAATATGTTCCTCTGTATCAAAACCGCCAGTTATTAATACTGCAGCACCCGCACTTAAAGCTAGCTCTTGTGCTTTCATCCGATTACCTACAATCAATAAAGAATCCGCAGCAGTATAGCGCATCATCGCATCAAGTTTCATGGCACCGATTACAAATTTGTTCAATGTTTTATGAAGGCCATCTCCACCTCCTAAAACTTGTCCATCCACAATATTGATCACCTCTGCAAAGGTAAGGCGCTCAAAGTTTTCTTTTTCCTTACGTTCAATTCGTATGGTGCCAACACGTTCGATTGTGCTTACTAAACCTTGATTCTCTGCTTCTTTAATCGCACGATATGCAGTTCCATCACTTACATTTAAATCTTTTGCGATTTGTCTAACCGATATTTTATTCCCTACCTGAAGCGATATAATATGCTCTATTATTTGTTCATGTTTCGTTTTCATAGTACTTTACTCACCCGGCCTCAACTGTAATAGTCACATTAACTATTTCTTATTATACAGTTGATTGAATAGAACCTCAATGATTCTGGGTTTGGCGTTGCTTAGCTCTATCCTGTTCCATAACTGGAGGCAGTGTCATTTGTAAAAGAGTTGCCAAATTTGCCCCGACAACCACTAAAAAGAATACTAGCCAGGTTCCCCAAAAAACAATTTCTAGTTGTGTTGTTGCTTCTGGAATCAATGGCCACGCAAAATATAGAAAAAATCCAGCTAGTAATAGACGTAAAATTGCATAGTGCTGCAAATTAATCTCCCCTTCCCTTTCCAATTATATAATTTAGTTTATGAATGGAAGTATTAAATAAGAACAAGTGTGGAGTTTAGCTTCGTTCTTTCTATTATTGGAATTTGATGGTATATTGTGGGATCAGTAAAGTGGAAATTCATGCGGTGAGACTTGCTTGTGTATCAATAGGGAATAAAAGATTGACATACCAGGTAATAATCTCATTTCCATAAAAGTAAGAAATCAATGTTCCTATAATAATATACGGTCCAAAGGGAAAAGGCTGTTTGCGTTTGAGGATGTTTAAAAATAACAGCAGAGTGCTGACAATCGCACCAATTAAACAGGAAAGGAAAAAAGTGAGTAAGGTTTTCTCTAATCCTAAAATAAATCCGAGGACTCCAAACAACTTCATATCACCTGCTCCCATACCCCCTCGACTGACTATAATGATTATGGCAATCATACCAAAGGGAATGAGTGCCCCGACAATCGATGCCCACCACGAATGGAGTGGCTGGAGAATGTGAGCAATTGTAAATAAAGGTAAAAAAAACAGCAAGACTTTATTTGGAATTACCATAAATGTTAAGTCCGATATTAAAATAATCATTAGCATGGATACGATTAACAAAGCCGTAATGAGTTCAAGTGTAAAACCGAATTTTAAATAACTAACTGTAAATAAAATTCCTGTAACTGTTTCACCCATTGGGTAAATATATGATACTTTACTCTTACAATAACGACATTTGCTTCGTTGTATAATAAATGATAAGACAGGAATCAAGTCGATCCATGAAAGTCGATGTTTACAATTTGGACAAATGGAAAAATCAGTAGAAAAATTTTTATTTACCGGTAAACGTAACCCTACCACATTAAAAAATGAGCCAAAAACGAGGCCGAATATAAAAAAGAAAATAGCAACCAAAACCTCCATAACATTCCCCCTCGTATAATATGTTTAGTCTTAAATATTTTCTTATTAATTATTTTCAATCTACCTAATAGCACTTTGAGCGTAACTCCGTTACCCTTCACTGCTGGCGGATGCTTTCCGCGGGCATGGCTTGAGCCACCTCGGAAGAAACCCATTTCCTGCGGGG